>JBBWZH010000032.1:0-13622 GCA_039648995.1 Mycobacteriales bacterium | reverse complement strand
GTGCGCCGCCGCCGGATCGCCTGACCGTCTCGCGCGGCACGGCCGGGCAACCACGACGGCCTGACGCGGTGAAGGTCACGCCGGAGCCGCTCACGCAGGGTCGCCGCAACTTCCCGGGTCTGGTATGTGAAGCTCGACGCGGTCCCGTCGGCGGACGCGTTGGTCAGGTCGGCCGTTGCGCTGCGAGCAGCACCTGGGGATGGGACTGAGGCTGCTCGGGCAGGTGCAGCTGGCACACGACCTGCAGGCCGGCGTCAGCGAGTAGTTCGGCCAGGTGCTCGGGTTGCCACAGGTGGGTGGTCCAGGAGACCGGCACGCCGCCGTAGGCCTCGCTGCGTTTCACCTCACCGTCGCCGACGTGGGTGCCGATCAGCGCCTGCCCGCCGGGAACGAGCGCCGTGGCGAACGCCACCAGTACCCCTGGCAGCACGTCGCGCGGAAGGTTGAACAACGACCACCAACCCAGCACGCCACCCAGGGACGCCGGGGCAAGGTCGAGCGCCGTCGCGGAGACGACCTCGAAGCGAAGGCTCGGGTATCGCCGCCGCGCGTACCCGACCATCTCCGGCGACAGGTCGACGCCGGACACCTCGAGGCCCAGCTCGGCAAGGTGGGCGGTGACCGTGCCCGGACCGCAACCCACGTCAAGGACCGGACCGAGCCCGCGCACGCTCTCGGCGAAGGCCGCGAGCCCTGCCCTCAACCACGGCCACGACGCGAGGTCTCCCATACCGAGCTGGACATACCGGCCAGCGACCCTGTCGTAGGAGGCCCGGACGATGTCGAGATCAGCCGGCTGCTTCACACGCGTCGTCCACCTCGCTGCCGGGCCTGGTGCTTTGGTGTGGTGCGGCTACGGGAGCCGCCGGTCGATCCGGCGCAGAAACCGGCCGACTGCCGGCCGGTCCGCCCAGCCCCGGGCGATGACCGCGGCCCGCGCGGCTCGGACCATGTTTCTGATCTCCGCGCCGAGCGACGGCTGGATGCGGTCGCGCCGTTCGGTGCGGCGCCGGTAGAGGTACTGCGCGCAGCCCGGGCAGATACCCACCTCGGGATGCTGCCGAAGTCGAACCAGATCCAGCTCCGCGACCGTGGCGCCGCAGCCCCAGCACTCCGCCGCAAGCGCCTCCATCGTCTCCGACACCGTCCGCATCGACCCTCCCAGACTCTTGGCTTCCACCGCCGGCTCAGTATCCGACTCTGCCGTATTGAGTGCTCGTGATGCGGTCCGGCGCGTAGCGCAGTGCCATGCCGCGGGTGGCGCGGCTGAGGTCGATGTTCCGCGCGAGCACGCCGCGATCTCCGTAGTCGAGTTGCGCGAGCAGCCGGCCGTCCGGGTCGATGACGCAGGTGGCCGAGGGCTGGTTGCTGAGGGCGTAGTTGCAGCTGGCCAGGTAGAGGCTGTTTTCGAGGGCCCGGCAGAGCACGGCCTTTTCGTGGTAGGTGCCGGTCGGGTCGCACCATGCCCGGGGGTGGCGCGTGTGGGCGTTGTCGCCGACGTAGTGCGGGTGGAACACGACCTGGGCGCCCGCTCGGGCGGCCCACCGGACCGTCTCCGGGTAGCGGAACGCCTCGTGGCAGATGGCGATGCCGAAGGTGACGCCGGCTGCGGTGAAGATGCGGCGGCCGTTCCCGGGCACGTAGTGCGGCTCCTCCAGCGGGTCGAGTTGGGTCTTGGCCTGGTGGCCGAGGACGGTCCCGTCACCGTCGATGACGGTGGCGACAATCTGCAGGCCGGCCCGCGTGACCTGTTCGGTGCCGACGACCGTGGCCACGCCGTGGCGGCGGACCTCGTCGGCGACCGCGGCGAGCGCTTCGTCGAGAGTGCCCTGGTCGTAGGCCGGCACCACATCGGGCTGCACGCGGTGGCCGGGCAGGCAGGACTCCGGGAGGCAGAGGACATCGACTCCGAGTTCGGAGGCCTGCGCTACGGCGTCGGCGATGGCGGCCACCGCCTCGTCGAGGCGGGAGGTGAGGGGCAGCGCGGCCAGGCCGACGCGGGTCGAGTCGGCCCGGCCACTGTCCTGCCTCATGCCCGGAACGTACCTGAACCCGGCTGAACGGTGGCCGCTACCCGGTCGCCTGCCTGCGCCTGTCACATCCTGCGTGGATTACTGATCCCCGGGGTCGCGGGTCCAGATCAGGCGAAGGTGGCGCAGGTCAGAGCCGGCGCGGCGGTGGCCGGTGAGTTGGTGGAGGTCGTCGCCGGCGTGCAGGACGCGGCCGGTGAGTCCGTCGGCGTGGCCGAGGGCGATGGCTTCGACGAGGTCGGCGGCCGGTTGGGCAGTACCCCACCGTTCGGGGGCGGTCGCGGCGAACCGCGGTAGCCAGGTGCGGCCGGCGTCGCCGTTGGCGAGCTGTTCGGTCATCGGGGTCCGGACGAAGCCGGGGTGCAGGCAGAACGCGTGCACGCCGGTGCCGTGCAGTTCGGCGGCGAGGGTTTCGGTGAGCCGTGCGATGCCGGCCTTCGCGACGGCGAAGGCGGAGAGGTTGGCGGCGCCGTGATCGCCGAGGTTGCCGTAGACGGTGACGATCCGCCCGGCCCGGTGGGGCAGCATGGCGCGGGCCGCCGCGCGGGTGGTGAGCATGGTGCCGTGCAGGTCGACCGCGACCGCCTGCCACCACTGGTCCGGGTCGGCCTGGGCTACCGGGCCGAGCACGTCGGCCGTGCCGGCCGCGGCGACGACCAGCGTCGGCGGGCCCAGTTGGCCGGCGGCGGCGAACGCCGCGTCTACCTGCGCGGGAACGGTCACGTCGGCGGGCACCGTGACCAGCCGGTGCCCGGCCCGCCGGCCGGTCTCGGCCAGATCTTCCAGCGCCGGGCTGGGCCGGGCCAGACCGACCACTGTCGCCCCGCAGGCGGCCAGGTGCAGCGCGATCGCCCGCCCCACCCCCCGGCTCGCACCGGTCACCACCGCCACATGACCCACCAACGACGCCGCCACGCCACCATCCTCGCCCACCACGACACCACCCCGCGCGGCACGCTCGACTCCGCCGAGCCCGGTGCCGTCGCCGGACCGGGCTGTGGTCGCGGTGCGGGCGTATTCGTTGAACCACGGTGAGGTCAGCGACCTGGCCGGTCCGCCCAGCATGGCTGGGCGGCCAGCCTCCTGTCAGCCCCGCGTGCCGGCCACCGGAGCGGGCCGGCGCGGGCGCAGGCGGACCGGGAGCAGGGCGGGCACCTCTGCCCGGTATCGCCGGTAGTCCTCGCCGAAGTGCCGCTGCAGGTCGCGTTCCTCGAAGCTGGTGCCGATGAGGATGTAACCGGTGGCCACGGCGGCGAACAGGAGGTGCCCCGCGGTCATCGTCGATGCCAGCCAGAACACCACCAGGAAGCCTGTCATGAGCGGGTGCCGGACGTGGCGGTGCAGGCCGTCGCGGGTGAACGCCGCCGGCCGGTACGTCGTTCCGCGTAGCCGGTGCCACGCCTGGCGCAGGCCGAACAGGTCGGCATGGTCGATCTGGAACGTCGCGGTCACGGCCAGGGCCCACCCCGCGAGGTACCCGGCGAGCAGCAGCCCCGCCGGGAGCCCGGACAGGTGCCAGATCCGTGTGGGGATCGGCTCCCACAGCCAGAACAGCAGCACCAGCGTCAGGCTGGAGGCCACCACGAACGTGGCCCGCTCGGCGGCCGGCGCGGCGACCCGGGCCCACCAGCGCTTGTACCGGGGCCGGGCCATCACCGTGTGCTGTACCGCGAACAGCCCCAGCAGGAGGAGGTCCACCACGACGGCCGCCGCGGTCGGGCGGGTGGTGCCGCCGTCGATCCCCTTGGGAACGCCGCGGTCGGCGAAGAACCCGATCGAGTAGACCAGGACGGCGAGGAACAACAGGTACGCGGCGGCGGCGTAGCCGGCGACGGCGCGCCCGGCGCGGTCCGCGTAGCGCGGGTGGTACTGAGCCATGCCCCGACGGTAGGAACGCCGGGCCGCCCGGGGTATCGGGTAAATCACGTAGCCGGGTGCCGGGTGTCCTGAGGGTGCCGGGCCTCCTGGGGGTGCTCGGTGATCCAGGCGGCGATCTGGGCGCGGGAGCGGGCGCCGAGCTTGCGCCGGATGTTGTCCACATGGGTGTCGGCGGTCCGCGGGGCGATGGACAGCCGGGCGGCCAGCGAGCGGTTGGTCAGACCGCTGGCGACCAGACGGGCCACCGCGTACTCGCGCGCGGTCAGCCGTGGCTGCGCCGCGCCGGCCTCGGCCAGGAATGCCAGCGCCTGCTCCAGCACCGGCCGCCACTGCCCGTGGTAGAACAGGTGCCCCGCGCCGGGCAGCGGGACCAGTGTCGCGCCCGGGACCAGCCCGGCGACCTGCCGGCCCAGCTCGAACCGGGCCGCGGTGTCGGCCTCCCGGTGCAGTACGAGGGTGCGGGCGCGTACGGCGGCCAGCAGGTCGGCCACGTCGGTCTCGTAGTAGACCTCCAGCAGCCGGCCGGCCACGGACGCGGAGGCGGCCTCGCGCTGCAGCCGGGCGAACGCCTGCAGGTCCTCCGGGGCGGGGTCGGCAAGGAACACGGCCCCGAGCAACCGCGACGCCAGGCCCCAGTGCGCGGCGACCAGGCCGAGCAGGGACTCGCGCACCCGTGGCGGGGCCAGGTCCGCACCGCGGGCGCACGTGCCGTACAGCACCAGGGACTCCACCCGGGCCGGGTGCCGGGCGGCGATGGCCGCCGCGACGTGCCCGCCCTGCGAGGCCCCGAAGACGCTGAACCGGTCGGCGCCCACCGCGTCCACCACGGCCAGCGCCGCCGCGACCTGGCCCTCGAACGACACGTCGCCGCCGTCCCGGTCGGACAGCCCGCAGCCGGGCTTGTCGAAGCGGATCACCCGGTGCCGGGCGGCCAGTGCGGCCAGGAATTCCCCGAACGCGGCCAGCTCCAACTGCGCCCGCAGGTGCGTCACCCAGCCGGCGTCGAGCAGCAACGCCGGCCCGGCCCCGGTCACGGAGTAAGCGATCCGGCCCGCCGGCGATCGGCAATATCTGACTGCGGGCTGCACGACACCCAGGTTCGCACGCCGGCCGGCGGCGGCGCAGGTCGCAGCCCACAACATCCGAAGTGCACGAGCGGCATCGGCGTGGGCAGGATGGTGGGGTGGCCGGGGAATCGTCCTATGTGGAGCGCGCGCCGGCGCCCGCGCTTGCCGCGTTCGCATCGTCTGTTTGGATCCAGCAGGTAGGCGACCAGCCCCTGGCACAGCGGCACGTGCCACACGGCGGAGCCGAGGTGCGATGTGTGCTCGGTGCGGCGCCCCGGCTGCTCGGGCCCCTGACCGCGTCGACATATCAGGAGATCCCGGCGGGTGCCACGGTCGTCGGGGTGCGGCTGCGGCCGGGCGTGCTCGGTGGTCTCGTCGGGATGCCGGCCGACGAGCTGGTCGATCAGGACATCGCGGGCACCGACATCTGGTGCGACCTGGCCCACCTGACCGATCTTCTGGGGGAAGCCGCGACACCGCGGGTCGCGCTCGATCGGCTCCAGTCGTTCGTCGCGCGATCCGCCGGCGAGCTGGATCCTTTGGTGAACGAGGCCGTCTGGAACCTCATGCCCTGGCACGGCAGCGGAACGGCCGCCCTGCCCGCGTTGCTGTCGATCTCCGAACGCCAGTTGCGGCGCCGGTGCCGGGCAGCGGTCGGCGTCGGCCCAAAGGAGTTGCACCGCATCCTGCGTGTCCAGGGCTTTGTCGCCCGCGTTCAGGCCTCGATTGCGCAGCAGGGCGCCGCGGAGGTCGATCTCGCACGGTGGGCCGTTGAGGTCGGGTACCACGACCAGGCACACCTCAGCCGCGAGTGCCGCCGGCTGCTGGGCGTGACGCCCGGTCTGTACCTCGCGCAGTCGGGCGCCGCGTGCGCCTGCGGGCACGACCACGCCGCGTCCTACCTCCCGATGCTCCGGCCCGGAGATGGCCGTTTCGTACAAGAGCGGCGACCGATCCCGGCCTAGCGTCGCGATCATGCGGCTGAGCGCATTCCCTGGTAGGGGGCGGAGCCCGCACGTGAGTTGGCGCGGATGGCCCGACGAGCTGAGGACGGCGGCCTCGACACGCTGTGGGTCCCGGACCGTCTGATTCAGGGCCTGGAAGGAACGAAGCCGGCCCACCCGAGGCTCGAGGGCTGGACCACACGCGCGGCCGGGCCCGTATCAGGATTGTCGGCAGGATGTGGAGGGGCGAGTGATACTCATTACCGGCGGCCTGGGTTCTATCGGGTCGCACACCGCACGGGCACTGCTCGACCTGGGCGAATCCGTCGTGCTCACCGCGCACCGGTCCACGCGGCTGCCTGAGTACCTCGCCGACGAGCCCGGCGGCCGGGTCGTCGTCGAGCCGCTGGACACCGCCGACGAGGCGGCCTTCCTCGACATCGGGAAGCGGCACGAGATCACCGGCATCGCGCACCTCGCGGCGGGCCCCTACGATCTGCCCGATCCGGTCGAGTACCTGCGCGCCGAGAGCCTCGGCCTGCTCAACGCACTCCGGGCGGCGACGGTGTGGGGCGTGCGGCGGTTCTCCGTCGCCAGCACCATCGGCGCGTACGCGGGGGTGGACGAGGTCCCGTGGCGCGAGGACGCCCCGCTGCCGGTGGTGGCACCGCACCAGATCCATGTGTTCAAGAAGACCGCGGAGTTGTTCGCCGCGCTGGCCGGCGACAGTGCCGGGTTCGACACGGTGAGCCTGCGGATCGGGACCATCTGGGGGCCCCTGGGCCTGCCCGACTCGCCGTTCTTCGCGCTGCCCCGCCTGCTCAGCGCGGCGGTCTGGGGCGAGGACCCCGATCTCACCGCGCCCCGCCCGCCCGCGTACGCCGAGGACGGCACAGACCTCTGCTACGTAAAGGATTGCGGCCGGGCAATCGCGCTGCTGATGCTCGCGGAGCGGCTGAACCACCGCATCTACAATGTCTCAAGTGGACGGCTGGTGCGGTACGGCGAGGTCGTCGCCGCGATCAACGCCGCTGTTCCGGGCGCGAACATCACCCTCCCGCAGGGTCGCGATCCCGAGCGGTCCCCGGACAACTACCTCGACACCACCCGGCTGCGGGCGGACACCGGCTTCCGGCCGGCGTACGACGTCGCGCGCGCCGTACCGGACTACGTCGACTGGCTGAGGAGCCATGACCGCTAGCCCACCGCACCGGGCGAGACATCGGGTCGAGCGGTCCTGCCGCCTCGCCGCCACCACGGTCGGAACGGGCCGCGACCTCGGTGCCGTCCTCGAAATGTTCAGCGGCACCGAGGAGGACTCAGCATGACCGTGCTCAACGACGAGGCCCGCGCCCTGTTCGCCGGGCCGAACATCGCCCACATCGCCACGCTGCTGCCCGACGGCGGGCCGCATTCGGTTCCGGTGATGATCGACATCGAGGGCGAATACCTTGCGTTCTTCACCTCGCCCACGTCACGCAAGGGTCGCAACCTCGTCGCGGACGACCGCGTCGCGATCTCCGTGACCGACCGTGAGAACCTGGTCCGCAGTGCGCTCGTCCGCGGCCACGTCGTAAAGCGGGTCGGCGGTGACGCTGGCTGGGCGATCGTCGATCGCATCTTCGCCAAGTACACCGGTGGCCCGTACCCGCGGCACGAGGACCGCGAGGCGTTCCTCGTGGAACCGGCGCACGTGAGCGTCCCGACATTCGGCTGAGGAGCGGAGATGGCCAGGGTTGTCATGCAGGCGGTCGTGTCGGTGGACGGCTACATCGCCTATCCCGATGACACGGTCGGGCCGCTGTTCGACTGGTACGGCAACGGCGACACCGAGGTGTCCACCAACAGCGGCTGGACGTTCCAGGTCTCGCGGGCGTCCGCCGACCACGTCCAGCCCTTCTGGGACGCGGTCAAGGTCACGGTGATCGGCCGCCACCTGTTCGACACCACGAACGGCTGGGACGGCAAACCGGCCGCCGGAGACGAGCTCGTCGTCGTCACCCACCGGCCACTGCCGGAAGACTGGCTCGCCGACCACCCGGACGCACCGTTCCACACCGCCGACTCGGTCGAGGCGGGCATCGCGCTCGCCAAGAAGCTCGCCGGCGACGGTCTCGTCTGCGTGACCGCCGGCGACCTCGGCGGGCAGGCGTTCTCGGCAGGGCTGGTCGACGAGGTCGCGATGGACGTCGCCCCGGTGGTCCTCGGCGAAGGAGTGCGCTTCTTCGGCAGCCACGCCGGCACGGTGCTCCTCGACGACCCCGACCAGGTGGTCCAGGGCGACCGCGTGCTGCACCTGCACTACACGGTCAAGCGCTGACCGGTCTTCCGGCGTCCTGATCGTGTCCATCGCGGCGATGGCAGCGATCTGGCATCCCATCGCCAGCCGTCGCCGCGGGGCCAATCCGACCGGGCGGGCGTGACCTCGGTGGAGTACGGCTCGTTGGTCCGGCAGTCGCCGACCGACGCGAGGAGCCTGACGATGGTGAGCGAGCTGACCCGCCGGGGGTTCCTCGGCTTTGCCACCGCGGTGGCCGGCGGTGCGGCCGGGTGGGTCGCCGGTCCAGCACCGGCAGCGCGGGCCGCCGCCGTGCCGGTCGTGGCGCAGCGGCACCGGGCGGTGATCGTCGGCAGCGGGTACGGCGGCGCGATCGCGGCGTACCGGTTGGCCGCCGCCGGCGTGCCCAGCGTCGTGCTGGAACGGGGCCGGCGCTGGCCGGTCACGCCGGCCGGGGACACGTTCCCGCCGTTCCTGCACCCGGATCGCCGCTCGTCCTGGTTCACCCCGACGCCGACGTACCCGGGCATGCCGCCAGCGGTCTACCAGCCGTACGCCGGGCTGTTCGAGAAGGTGTACGGCCAGGGCATGAACGTGATCTGCGCGGCCGGCGTCGGCGGTGGGTCCCTTGTGGACGGTGTGATGCTGCAGCCGGACGGCGCGGTGTTCGCCGGGGTGATGCCCGCCGAGGTGGACTACCAGGAGATGGCCGAGAGGTACTACCCGCGGGCGCGCGCCCGGATCGGGGTCGGCTCGATCCCCGACGACGTACTGGCGCATGAGCGGTACGCCGGAACCCGGCTGTTCCTGGACCAGGCGCGGCGGGCCGAGCTGCCGGCGGCCCGGATCGACGAGGCCGTCGACTGGGCCGTGGTCCGCGCGGAGCTCGCCGGCGAGGCGGTGCCGGCCGCGTCGATCGGTGAGTACCTGACCGGGATCAACAGCGGCGCCCGTACCTCGGTCGACCGCGGCTACCTGGCCCGGGCGGAGGCCACCGGGCTGGCCGACGTACGACCGCTGCACGTCGTCACCGAGCTGGCCACCGACCCGCAGGGCCGGTACGTGGTCCGGGCCGACCATATCGACGCGGACGGCCGCCTGCTGGAACGGGTGGTGCTGACCGCCGACGCGGTGTTCCTCGCCGCCGGCTCGATGGGCACCTCCCAGCTGCTGGTGCGCGCTCGGGACGGTGGGGCGCTGCCGCGGCTGAACGAGCACGTCGGCCGCCACTGGGGCAACAACGGCCTGCGGATCTACCTGCGCGCCCTGGTCCCCGAGCCGACCGGCGCCTACCAGGGCGGCCCGACCAGCGTGGCGATCCTGCGGTGGGCCGATCCGGCGAACCCGGTGACTGTCGAGTTTGGACCCGCGCCGTTCCCGGTCGAGACGCACGCGATGGCGGTGCCCGGCTTGGGCATCTGCTCGCCGGTCGGCCGATTCGAGCACGACCCGCTGACCGGCGACGCGCGACTGGTCTGGTCCAGTGACGGCGACCGGGCCGCGCAGCAGGCGATCCGGTCCACCCTGCAGCAACTGGTCACCGCGACCGGTGGCCCGCCGGCCGGGCCGCCGCCAGCGGCACAGCCGGTATCGCTGGACGGCATCTCGCTGGACGGGCTGCTGTCGCTGGCCGCCGCCGCGCCCTATGGCCTGCTCGACCTGAACGGCCTCGAGCCCTACACCTTCCACCCGCTCGGCGGAGCCGTCCTCGGCCAGGCCTGCGACAGCTACGGTCGGCTCGCCGGCTACCCCGCACTGTACGTTGTGGACAGTGCGCTGATCCCCGGCTCGACCGGCGCCTGCAATCCCGCGCTCACCATCGCCGCGCTCGTCGAGCGCTGCCTGGACGACATCGTCACCCGCGACGTCGACGCCCGCTTCTGACCGCATCCCTGCCCGCCCCGCCGAGCAGCGGCCGCACCAGGGCCAACGTCGCGGTTGACGCTAGCCGCGGTCGTACCGGGTCGGTGGGAAGGGGTGTTCCTCGCTGAGCGGGTGGAGTTCTCCTTCCTCGGCCTGGCGGCTGACTTCGGCCCGCTCCTGCTGGTAGGACTCGTCCTGGGTCGGGTCGCCCGGAACCGGGTCGTCGGTGGCGGGTGGGACGTCGTCCGGGTCGTAGTCCTCGACGCCGGCCTCGACCCGCTCGCGTTCCGTGCGGCGGGCCAGCGCCTCCTCGTCGTGCCGCATCGGTGCACCGCCGTGCTCCCGGCGGTCGCGGGTGCCGAACTCATCGCTGCCTGTCTGCCTGGTCATCACACCTCCACCATGGGCGGCTCCGGGCCGGAGCCGGTCAGCGCCTCGCCGACGTGCCCGACGCTATCCGGCCGCGGCGCCGGCCGCAGCCGCGGCAGCGCGCGGCCGGGTCGGACGGCTCGGCCGGTCGGCCGGCACCGGCTGGTCAGACGGCGCCGGCCGGGCATCGGTGTTGCGCCGGCTCAGGACTCGGCGGGCCAGGCGATCGTGTCGAGGAACGCCTCGATCGCGAGGACAACCCGGCTGAGTGGGGTTGGAGTGTGCTGACGGCCTATGCCGGCGCCTGGCCTCTCGTGCGATGCCAGAGCGACAGTATCGGCTGGTCGAGGGTGAGTAGGAGCAACGTGTAGTAGCTGGAGCCTGGGAGCAGGAGGGCCAGAATCAGGGCGACCACGAGGAGAATCACGTTGGTCGCGGCGGATGTGAGGTCGGGCGGTGCCTGGCCGCCGGTCACGGTTGGGTGGCGGTGGACCAGGAGATCCATGGCGGCGACGACGGCGACGTTCAGCGTGATGGTGCCGATGTAGAGCACCTTGGTCAGCGGCTGCGCTCCGGCGTCCGCCAGCAGTGCCGTCGGGAATGGCAGGAAGACGATCGTGGCGGTCCAGGTCAGCAGCAGGACGCCCAATCGGTCGGGCGCGATCAGAACGTTCCGCAGGCTGTGGTGCTGCACGAACCACAACCGTGCGATGACCCCGAAGCTCAGCAGGAACGACCAGAACTGCCCCTGATGGGTGCGCAGGAGGTGGGTGACCGGTTGGTCGCCGATGTCGGAGGACAGTTCCGCCAACGGCAAGACGAGCACGGTGATCGCGATGGCCACGATGGCGTCCACGAACGTCAGCAGCCGATCGAAGTCACGCCGGCGTCCCTCGGTCACGTCTGTCACGGGGGCAGGTTAGCCACGGCGAGGGTCCGCTGATACTCGAGGACTCCTTGCCCGGCCGTCCCGTGGTGGTCGCTGCGAAGCCGGCGGGCGCTCCGCTGGGTCGAGCACGGCTTCGACCCGTCACCCGAGCTCGCCGTGCTCAGATCCCGAGAAACCGACTAATAGTCGTAGCGCACGACTGCACGCCGCAACGACGGCGTGTGCACGACCCGGTAGCCGGCGGCGAGGAAGGCGCTGAGCGCTCCGACGTGCATCTCGCCCCAGGTGACGTCCTTGCCGGGGGCCGGCCTCATCGGGTAGGCCTCGACGGCCCGGGCACCGTGCTCGCGCGGCAGGTCGACCGTACCGGCCGCCAGCGCGCGGCTCACGCCCTGGTGGCGGAAGCCGGCCCGGGTCACGAAGCACGTGACGGCCCAGACGCTCGCATCGTCCCTGTTCTCGCTACGGCCCTTCCACGTCGTCTGGCGCAGGTGGGCGAAGTCGCTGCGCGGCGCGAGCGAGCACCAGCCCACCGGCTCGCCGTCGAGATACGCCACGAGCCCGTATCCCTCGATCGCCTGCTCGCGGAGCAGCTCCCGGCGGCCCTGGACATCGTCGGAGTGCTGTTCGTACCAGCCCAGCCGGTAGCCCTGGCACTGGCAGCGAGCAGCCTGGCCCCTGGCGCCGAAGACGGTCTGAACGTCATCGAAGAGCGCCTCGCTGACCGGCTGGACGGTGATCGCCATCGGCCCAGAGTCACATACCGCGCCAGCAGCACGCGCCAGGCCCGCCCGGTACGCCCCCACCTCGGCACCGGCGTGCGCGCTTTCGGCCGCACCGGTGTCGGCGGGTGGGGCGGTTGTGTCGCAGGCTGGTCCTAGCGTGTCGGTCATGACGGATGCGGGTCAGGTGGTGGCGGCCTACTGGGCGGCGGCGGAGGCCAGGGACTGGGCCAGGTTCGGTGAGTTGGTTGCCGAGCAGGTGGTGTACGAGGGTCCGCAGACCCGGGAGCGGGTCCGCGGCCGGGCGGCCTATGTGCGGTTCAACGTCGAGGGGTTCCCCGGTGACTGGCACCTGACGGTGCAGCGGATCGTCGGCGAGGGCCGGCACGCGGCGAGCTGGCTCGAGTTCTCCGGCGAGCGTGGCGTGCAGCCGGGGCTGTGTTTCTTCGACCTGGACGACGACGACCGGATCGTGCGGATCACCGACTTCTGGCCCGATCCGTACGAACTGCCCGCCAGCCGAGCCCATCTGGTGGAACGCTACTGACCCGGGACGGACCGGGGCGGCTTGCCACGACGCGGCGGGTGGACGGGACCGGTCATGATCAACTGCGTGCCGGTGCCGTACCCGGGGCGGCGCCCGCGACGCCGAGCGGCGTCGTGGCTGACGCAGGGTCATGCGGGCGGGGCGCTTTGCCGTCGCCGGGCGGATCCACAGGTCGCGGGCTGGTTCCGGGCGTTGATCGTCCGGATCTGGGCCTAGGGTGCGGCCGATGACCGCGTCCGGCGAGCAGGCCTGGCCGGACCGCGCATCGGCCGGATGCGCCCGCCGGGCGCCACCGCAGCGACGCCGTACCTGACCATCCGCGGAAAAGGGGACAACTGATCATGGACATCGTGCTCGTCGCTGGCCTGTGGCTGGACGGGTCCGCCTGGACCGACGTCCTGCCCGCCCTGGCGGCACTCGGTCACCGCCCGGTGCCGCTGACCCTCCCGGGCCAAGGTGACGGCTCGGCCTTCGCCACGCTCGACGACCAGGTCGCAGCCGTGCTCGCCGCGGTGGACTCCGCGGCCGGCAAGCCCATGGTGGTGGGCCATTCCGCCGCCAGCACCCTGGCCTGGCTGGCCGCCGACGCGCGACCGCGGAAGGTCGCCAAGGTCGCGTTCATCGGTGGCTTCCCGGCCGCCGACGGGCAGACCTACGCCGACCTGTTCGAGACCAAGGACGGCCTCATGCCCTTCCCCGGCTGGGACCCGTTCGAGGGCCCGGACGCCGCCGACCTCGACCAGCAGGCCAGACGCCGCATCGCGGCCGCCGCGATCCCCGTCCCCGAAACGGTGACCAAGGCCGTCGTGCGGCTGACCGACCAACGCCGGTTCGACATCCCGATCATGGTCGTCTGCCCCGAGTTCACCCCCACCCAGGCCCAGGACTGGATCGCCGCCGGCGACGTACCCGAACTCGCCAATGCCAGGCACGTCGACTTCGTCGACATCGACTCCGGCCACTGGCCCATGCTCACCAAGCCCGCCGAACTCGCCCAACTCCTCGCCGCCGCAGCCACCCAGCACTAGATCAACC
>JBBWZH010000771.1:0-2599 GCA_039648995.1 Mycobacteriales bacterium | reverse complement strand
GCGGCGTACGAGCGCCGGGCCGACACGATCCTGCACGAACTGGCGCACATGTGGTTCGGCGACCTGGTCACCATGCGCTGGTGGGACGATCTGTGGCTGAACGAGTCGTTCGCCAGCTTCGTGGCCGTGCTGTGCCAGTCGCAGGCCACCCGGTGGACGGCCGCCTGGACCACGTTCGCGAACACCGAGAAGACGTGGGCGTACAAGCAGGACCAGCTGCCGTCCACCCACCCGGTCGCGGCGGACATCCCGGACCTGGAGGCCGTCGAGGTCAACTTCGACGGCATCACGTACGCCAAGGGCGCCAGCGTGCTCAAGCAGCTCGCCGCGTACGCCGGGATCGAGGCGTTCCTGCAGGGCCTGCGCGGCTACTTCCGCCGGTACGAGTACGGCAACACCACGCTGGCCGACCTGCTGCGGGCGCTGGAGGAGGCGTCCGGGCGGGACCTGTCGACGTGGTCGGCGCAGTGGCTGGAGCGGTCCGGTATCAACGCGATCCGGGCCGAGTTCACCCTGGACGACGAGGGCCGGTACACCTCGTTCGGGCTGGTGCAGAGCGCCGCGCCGGACCAGGGCGTGCTGCGCGACCACCGGCTCGCGATCGGCCTGTACGGCGTCGAGGGCGACAAGCTGATCCGGGTGGACCGCATCGAGCTGGATGTGACCGGCGCCCGCACCGAGGTGCCGGAGCTGCTCGGCGTCGCCCAGCCGGACCTGCTGCTGGTCAACGACGACGACCTCACCTACTGCAAGGTGCGCCTGGACGACCGGTCACTGCGCACGGTCACCGACCGGATCGCGGACCTCACCGACTCGCTGCCCCGCGCGCTGTGCTGGTCCGCCGCCTGGGACATGACCCGGGACGGCGAGATGGCCGCCCGCGACTACCTGCGGCTGGTGCACAACGGCATCGGCGGCGAGGGCGACATCGGCGTGCTGATCTCGCTGCACCGGCAGGCGCTGACGGCGCTGACGCAGTACGCCGACCCGGGCTGGGCCGCGAGCGGGTGGCAGGAGTTCGCGGGCACCGCGCACCAGGCCGTGCGGGCCGCCGCGCCCGGCTCGGACCACCAGCTGGCGTGGATGCGCGCGTTCGCCAGTTCAGCGCGGTCGGCCGAGCACCTGGCCCTGCTGCGCGGCGTGCTGGACGGCACCGAGGTGATCGACGGGCTGCGGGTGGACGCCGAGATGCGCTGGGCGCTGCTGCACGCTCTGGTCGCGACCGGCCTGGCCGGCGACGACGCGATCGCCGCCGAGGCGGAGCGGGACCCGACCGCGTCCGGCCAGCGCAGGGCCGCCACGGCGCGGGCGCTCCGGCCGACCGCCGCGGCCAAGGCGGACGCGTGGTGGCAGGCCACCGAGGACGACGACCTGCCGAACGCCACCAACGAGGCGATCATCCGCGGCTTCGCCCACCCGGCGCAGGAGGAACTGCTGCTGCCGTACGTCGCCCGGTACTTCGAGGTGGTGCAGGAGGTGTGGGACCGGCGCAGCGGCGAGCTGGCGCAGAACGTCGCGGTCGGCCTGTTTCCGGACGTCATCGCGCAGTCCGTCGTCGACACCGCGGACACCTTCCTGGCCAACCCGGCGGTGCCGCCCGCGCTGCGCCGGCTGGTCGCCGAGGGCCGCGCCGAGACCGCCCGCGCCCTGCACGCCCGCGCCCGAGACCACGCCGCCGGGACGTCGGACTAGCGGCTCATCGGCCCGGCGACCGTCCTACCGGCCGTGCACAGATCGGCCAGCGCTATCCGCGAGCGGACTCCACCCGGGCCCGGCCGCGGCCGGCCTGGTCGGCGAGCATACGCAGGCCGTTCACCAGGCCGCCGACCAGGTCGCCCACGGTGAACGACGCCTCCATCGACAGCACCGCCAGCGCGCAGGACCGGTCCGGCAGGCGGCGGCCGGAGACCTGGCCGGTGACGACATGCACCACGCGCTGGCCCGGTGAGACGGCCAGCAGCGCCGAGTTCGGCGGGTCGGGCAGCCGCGTGTGCAGCCGCTCCGCGTGCTCGCGGGTCGGCTCGTCCAGCGCGCCGACGTAGACGCTGAACACCAGGCCGGTCTCCCGGCTCGACAGCGTCAGCGCCTCGTCCAGCCGGGCGAGCTGGCGCGGCAGGAACGGCCCCGGCGTCCGGCCGAGGACGGCGCTGGTCCGGTCGGTGACGCCGAACGGGCCGTCGGCCACCGCGTCGGGGTCGCCCGGCGCGGTCAGCTCGCTGGTCGGGCCCGGCTCGACCGGCCCGTGCTCCGGAACTGGGTCCGGGTCCCGCTCGGTGACCATGGTCGCCTCACCAATCGCCATCGGCTCCCCCTCTCGCCGTGCGGACCGGCGCGTCGAGCACCGCCGCCGGCGCTGGCAACTGCCTGCGGGTGGCGGCGGCGAGCGAGGCCCGCCCCTCCGGACTCGCCACCGGCGCATCCCCGTCCGGCCGGGGCAGGTACCAGACCGGCTCGTGCTCCCATGGCCGCCCGGGCCGGTACCGCTGGGAGTGGTGGCCGCCCGCCCCGAAGACCATCAGCGCGAGCAGCGCCAGCCCACCGAGCGGTGCGACGACGAAAACCAGCACTGTCTGCCAGACGCTCACCCGATCACGGTAGC
>JBBWZH010000756.1:0-3622 GCA_039648995.1 Mycobacteriales bacterium | reverse complement strand
TGCCGGCGGTGGTGAACACCAGCCTGAACACGGCCGGCCGGCCGATCGTCGACACGCCCGCGGACGCGCTGGAGCTGTTCGGCTCGACGCCGGTGGACCTGCTCGCGATCGGCCCGTTCGTGCTCCGGCGGGACGCGGTGGGGGGTGACCCGGCGTGAGCGTCGCGGTGGTGGTGCCCACGCTGGGCCGCCCCAGCCTGCAGGCGCTGCTCGACTCGCTGGCCGCCGCCTCCGGGCCACTGCCCGGCGAGGTGATCGTGGTGGATGACCGGCCGGGGCCGGTCGACCCGCTCGACCTGTGCGTGCCGGCCCGGCTGGCCGGGACCGTCCGGCTGCTGTGCTGCGGCGGCCACGGGCCCGCCGCGGCCCGGAACGTCGGCTGGCGGGCGGCCCGCGGCCGGTGGGTGGTGTTCGTCGACGACGACGTGCTGCTGCCCGGCGACTGGCCGCTCTGGCTGGCCGCGGACCTGGCCGGGCTGGGCATGGGCGTGGCCGGCAGCCAGGCCCGGGTCCGGGTGCCGCTGCCGCCCGGGCGCCGGCCCACCGACGCCGAGCGGGGCACCGCCGGGCTGGCCAGCGCGCGCTGGATCACCGCGGAGATGGCGTACCGGCGGGAGGTGCTGGCCTGGCTGGGCGGGTTCGACGAGCGGTTCCCGCGGGCCTACCGGGAGGACTCCGACCTGGCGCTGCGGGCGCTCGGCGCCGGCTACCTGCTGGTGGCCGGCGACCGCGAGGTGGTGCACCCGGTGCGGCCGATGCGGCGGCGGGCGAGCGTACGCGCGCAGGCGGGCAACGCCGACGACGTGCTGATGTGGCGCAAGTTCGGCCCGACGTGGCGGGCCGCGGCCGAAGCCGGCCGCGGTGACCGGCGCTGGCACCTGGCGACAGTGCTGTCCGGCGTGGCCGCCGTCGGCGCGGCGGCGCTGGGCCGGCCGGTGTTCGCCGCCGCGGGCGGTGCGGCCTGGCTGGCGCTGGCCGCGCGGTTCAGCTGGCGGCGGATCGCGCCGGGGCCGCGGACGCCGGGCGAGGTCGGCCTCATGCTCGTGACCAGCGTGCTGATCCCGCCGGTCGCGGTCTACCACCTGGTGCGCGGCTGGTGGCGGCACCGCGCGGTGGTCCGCTGGCGGCCGCCGCCGCGCGCGGTGCTGTTCGACCGGGACGGCACGCTGGTGCGCGACGTCCCGTACAACGGCGACCCGGCGCAGGTGCAGCCGATGGCCGGTGCCCGGGCGGCACTGGACCGGCTGCGCGCCCGCGGCATCCGGCTCGGCGTGGTCTCCAACCAGTCCGGCATCGGCCGCGGCCTGATCACCGCGGCGCAGGTGGCCGCCGTGAACGCGCGGATCGCCGACCTGCTCGGCCCGTTCGACACCTGGGCCGTCTGTCCACACGCGCCGGTCGACGGCTGCGGCTGCCGGAAGCCGGCGCCCGGGCTGGTCCGCACCGCGCTGGCCGACCTCGCGGTGACCGCCGACGAGTGCGCGCTGGTCGGCGACATCGGCGCGGACGTCGCGGCGGCGCGCACGGCCGGCGTGCGGGCGGTGCTGGTGCCGACCCCGGTGACCCGGCCGGCCGAGGTCCGGGCGGCGCCCGAGGTCGCCGGCGACCTGGCCGCCGCGGTCGACCTGCTGCTGCTCGACACCGCCCCGCCGACCGGGTCGGGCCCCCGGACCAGGTCGGGTCTCCGGACCGGGTCGGGCCCGCGGACCGCGCCGGGTGGCCGGGCCGGGTCGGGCCTGCGGGCCGGGATGCGCCTCGGAGCCGGGTCCGGTCGCCGGGCTGGGGCGGCCCTCCGATGAGCCGCGCCGAGCGGGGTCGGCCCGGGCGGGCGCGGCGCGAGCGGACCCGCCCAGGGCTGGCGCCGGCCGAGCGGACCCGGTCTGCCGGCTCTCCGGCCGGGGTGGCGCGGCGGGCGGTGGGCACCGGGACGGAGCCGGCAGGGCCCGGGTCCGGCGGGGACGGCCCGCGGCGGCCGCGGGTGCTGGTGGCGCGGTTGGACAGTGCCGGGGACGTGCTGATCTGCGGCCCCGCGGTACGCGCGGTCGCGGCCGGGGCGGCGCACGTCGCGCTGCTGGCCGGGCCGGCCGGGGCGGCCGCCGCGGAACTGCTGCCGGGCGTGGCCGAGGTGCTGGTCTGGCGCTGCCCCTGGATCGATCCGGATCCGCTCGCGGTGACCGGGCCGGACGTGGCCGGGCTGGTCACCGCGCTGGCGGCCCGCGCGTTCGACCAGGCGGTGATCCTCACCTCGTACCACCAGTCGGCGCTGCCGCTGGCGTTGCTGCTGCGGCTCGCCGGCATCCCGCGGATCACGGCCGCCAGCGAGGATTACCCCGGCTCACTGCTCGACGTCCGGGCCCGGGCCGACGGTGCCGACCGGCCGGAGCCGGAGCGGCAACTGTCCACTGTGGCCAGTGCCGGGTTCCCGCTGCCGGCCGGCGACGACGGCCGGCTGGCCGTACGCCGACCGCTGCCGCCGACCACCGGGCTGGTCTCCGGGCAGGGCTATGTGGTGCTGCACCCGGGGGCGAGCGTGCCGGCGCGGCAGTGGAGCGCGGAACGGTTCGCGGGCACCGCCGCGACCCTGGCCGCCGCCGGCTACCAGGTGGTGGTCACCGGCGGGCCGGCCGAGGCGGCCCAGGCCCGGCACGTGGCCGGCCGGCACGGGGTCGACCTGGCCGGCCGCACCGGGCTGGCCGAACTCGCCTCGGTGCTGGCCCGCGCCGGCGCGCTGGTCTGCGGCAACACCGGCCCCGCGCACCTGGCCGCGGCGGTCGGCACGCCGGTCGTATCGCTGTTCGCGCCGGTGGTTCCGGCGGCGCGGTGGGCCCCGTACGGGGTACCGGTCGTGCTGCTCGGCGATCAGCGGGCGCCCTGCCGGGACAGCCGGGCGCGGGCCTGCCCGGTCGCGGGTCACCCGTGCCTGGAGTCGGTGCGCCCCGCCGACGTGCTCGCCGCCGTGCGGGCGCTGGCCGGGCCGCCGGCCAGGATGACCGAGGTGGCCGGGTGAAGATCCTGCTCTGGCACCAGCACGGCTCGTGGACCGACGCGTTCGTCCGCGGCCGGCACGAGTACCTGCTGCCGGTCACCCCGGACCGCGACGAGGACGGCCTCGGTCGCGCCGGCCGACCTTGGCCGTCCACAATGGACGTCCATAGTGGACAGCTGCGAGAAACCGCGGTGGACCTGGTGATCCTGCAGCGGGAGAAGGAACTTCTACTGGCCGAGGACTGGCTGGGGCGGCGCCCGGGCATCGACGTGCCGGCGGTGTACGTCGAGCACAACACGCCGCGCGGCGACGTCCCGGACACCCGGCACCACCTGGCCGACCGGGACGACATCCCGCTGGTACACGTGACCGGTTTCAACCAGCTGCTCTGGGACAGCGGCCGGGCGCCGGCCCTGGTGATCGAGCACGGCCTGCCCGACCCCGGCCGGCGGTTCCGCGGCACCCTGCCCCGCGCCGCGGCGGCGATCAACGAGCCGGCCCGGCGCTGGCGGGTCACCGGCACCGACCTGCTCGCCGGGTTCGTCCGCGCCGGCGTGCCGGTCGACGTCTTCGGCATCGCCACCGCCGGTCTCGCCGACCGGCTCGGCCTGCCCGCCCACCTGGCCGGCACGGCCGG
>JBBWZH010000749.1:0-6533 GCA_039648995.1 Mycobacteriales bacterium | reverse complement strand
CGGTGGGTCGGTGATGCCGGCCCTGCTCAGGAACTCGGTGTTCGTGAACATCGCCAGCGGCGACCAGTCCTTCGGCAGGCCGTAGAGCTTGCCGTCCTTGTGCCCCTTGAACTCGTCGACCAGCTGCGGGACGAACTTGGACATGTCGAACTTCGTCGTTGCCGCGTAGCCGTCCAGCGGCTCCAGCAACTGCTGCTTGATCCAGTCCTGGGCAAAGTTCGGGTCGAGGTAGAAGACGTCCGGCGGCTTGCGCGCGCTGAACTTGGCCAGCATCGCGGTCGGGTAGTCACCCGAGACGGGCTGGTAGTCGACCTTGACTTTCGGGTACTTCTGCTCGAAGTCGGCGACGACCTGTTTCAGCAGGGCCGTCTCGGCCGGCGACGAGCCCCAGCCGGACAGCACGATGTTGCCGGACGCTTCGGCCGGCGGCGCCACCGCCTGCCCGCTACTCCCACTGCCACCACCGCACGCGGCTGCCAGCAGCGCTGCCGCCGCCACTGTGGCTAACAAGCGCGTCCTCACGTCTGCACACCTCCCGGTAGAGCGCGGCCGGTGGACGGCGCCCCCGTGATGCAACTCGGCGTGATGGAAGCGGTCCCACCTTGACGAACCGTGTGCCCGGGTGCCGCAGACCACACGCTGGGCGTTACCCGCAAGTTGCCGTCGTGACACGTCCAGATGGCGCTCACGTCCCAGCCCCGACGACATGGGATAGTCGGCGCACCGGCCGCAATCGGATCGTGACGCTGCGCCGAGCAGCCGATCCGGTCGTCGCTGGACGGCCGAACGTCGACCCGCCGTGGCAGCGTTCCGGCTGTTCGCATTGCGTACTCAGCCGGCGCCACTACGCTCGCGAGCCGTGCGGGTTGACCGAACAGGCGCGGTCGCACCGGCGCCCGAGCCCGCTCCCGATCGGACGGCCGGGCCGTCGGCGACCAGACACGCCCATCGCCGTCCCCGGCCGGACACGGCCGGGCCCCAACCGCGGCGGGCCGGCCCGGGCGGGTGGCTGTCCCGGCTGACCACGGTGCCGGCGCTGCTGGTAGGCGGCTGGCTGGTCGCGGCATACCCGCTGGCCCGGGCCGGGCATGCCACCCCGCTGCCGACCATGCTGCTGGCCACCGCCGTGATCGGCGGGCTGCTGCTGGCCGCCCGGCGGCTGCCGCCGATCCCGGACACTCCGATGTGGACCGTGCTGGCCACCGTGGGGGTGTCTGTCGCATTCGGACTGATCAGCGCCGCCCGGCATGCCGAACCGGTGGTGTTGCGCCGCGACCCCGGCGTCTACCTGATCACGACGCACTGGCTGGCCAGCCACGGCGGGCTGGCGACGACCGGCGGGCTGATCGGCGGCGGCGCTCCGGGCCCGATCACCGCGGCCAGCCCCGGTTTCTACCTGCAGGGCGACACGGTGGTGCCGCAGTTCATGTCCGGCACGGCGACCGCGCTGCTGCCCGGCGGCTGGCTGGCCGGCTGGGCCGGCATCGGCGTGCTGCTCGCGGTGTACGCGGCCGCCGGGCTGCTCGCGGTCGCCGGGCTGGTCGCGCGGCTGGTCGGGCCGCGCTGGGCGCCGGTGGCCGCGCTCGCCCTCGGGCTCAGCCTGCCGCAGCTGCTCACCGCGCGGACCGCGCTGTCCGAACCGATCAGCCAGCTGCTCCTGTTCGGCGCGCTCTGCCTGCTGCTGGACGCGATCGGCGACGGGACCGGCGGGCTCAGCCGGCAGAGCGGGCGGGCGGGCGCGGCGCTCGCCGGGCTGCTGCTCGGGCTCGGCCCGCTGGTCCGCTTCGACTTCGTCCGCGAGCTGCTGCTGCTGATCCCGGTGCTCGGCTGGCTGGCCGCCCGGCGCCGGCCGGAGTGGCTCTGGGTGGCCGGCGGGGTGCTGACCGGCGGTGCGTTCGCGGCGGTGGACGCGTTCGGGCCGAGCCGCTCGTACGTGGTCGCGGTGCTCTACCTGCTGCGCCCGGTGGCCGTGGGCGGCCCGCTGCTGTTGCTCACCACCGCCGGCGCGGTCGCGCTGATCCGCCGGCGCGGGGTGCCGGCCCGGCTCCGGCGGCGGCTCGCGGTGGCCGGCGCGGTCGCGGTGGTCGCGGCGGCCGGCTTCCTCTCGCTGCGGCCGTGGCTGCACATCGCCCGCCAACCGGTCGACGACAGCACGCCCATCCTGGCCGGCCTGCAACGCGACCAGCAGCTCCCGGTGGACGGTACCCGCACCTACGCCGAGCAGAGCCTGCGCTGGCTGAGCTGGTACGTCGGCTGGCCGGCGATCGCGCTGGCGGTGGCCGCGGCGGCGGCGCTGGCCTGGGCGGCGCTGCGCGGGGTGGCGAACCGCTGGGCGCTGGCGCTGCCGGTGCCGCTGGCCTCGGCCGTGCTGGTGCTCTACCGGCCGGCGATCACCCCGGACCACCCCTGGGCAGACCGCCGTCTGGTGCCCACCGTGCTGCCCGTCGCCGTGCTGCTCGCCGTCGCCGCGGTGGCCTGGCTGACCCGCGCGGCCCGCGGCCGGGCCGCCCGCGGCCGGGCCGCCCGCGGTCGGGCCGCCCGCGGTCGGGCCACCCCGGGCCAGGCCGCCGGCGGCGGGTGGCTGGCGGGACGGTGGCTGGCCGGCACGGTCACGGCGGTCGTCGGGGTGACCGGGCTCGTCGTGCCGGCCGCGCTGGCCACCGCGCCGATGCTGACCGCCCGCACCGAGCTGGGCGAATCGGCCGCCGTGGATACCGCGTGCGCCGCGTTCGGCCCCGGCGACGTGGCGCTGGCCGTCGACGCCCGTACCCGGCAGGAGCTGATCCCGGCGCTGCGGCTGGTCTGCGAGGTGCCGACGTACGCGGTACCCGGCGAGCCCGGCGACGCCACCGCCACCCCCGCCGAACTGGCCGCCGCGGTGTCCGAGGTGCGCGCCGCCGGCGGCCATCCGGTGCTGGTCGCGCAGTCCGCCGAGCCGCTGCCGAAGCTGTCCCGCACGCCGCAGCGTCAGGTCGCCGCGCTGGACACCACCGAGCAGCAGCGCCTGCTGGACCGCCCGCCGACCAGGCTCGCCCCGCTCCGGGTGGAGATCTGGGTCGCCCCAGCCGACTGAGCCGGCCACGACCCACCGCGGCGGCCGCCCGCCGGCTCAGGCCGCGTGGGTGCCGACGTTGGCCCGGACCCAGTCCACGATCGACTGCGTCGTCGCGCCCGGCCCGAAGATCTTGGCCACGCCGAGCGCCCGCAGCTGCGGGATGTCGGCCTCCGGGATTATGCCGCCGCCGAACACGACCACGTCGTCCGCGCCGCGTTCGGTCAGCAGGTCGACCAGCCGGGCGAACAGCGTCATGTGGGCACCGGAGAGCACCGACAGCCCCACCGCGTCGGCGTCCTCCTGGATCGTGGTCTCCACGATCTGCTCCGGCGTCTGGTGCAGGCCGGTGTAGATGACCTCCATGCCGGCGTCCCGCAGGGCCCGGGCGACCACCTTCGCGCCGCGGTCGTGGCCGTCCAGCCCGGGCTTGGCGACGACAACCCGGATCCGCTCCGTCATGGGGTGGCCTCCGTAGTGAACGGCGGGCCCAACCGGCCCGCCGCCACCAGCCTAGGAGATCTCGTCCTCGACCGGCGCCGGCCGCCCGGACAGCCGCCAGGCGCCGACCGCCAGCAACGCGAACGCGGCGGCCGCGAGCAGCTCGGTGATCGTGCCGGGGCCGGCGCCGACCACCGGCGAGCGGGCCGCGGTCAGCGCCGAGCGCAGCGCCTCGGTGCCGAGCACGCCGGCCAGCCCGGCGAACCCGCCGACGGCCGCCAGCCGTGGCCGCAGCGTCGCCGCTATCGCGCCCCAGCCGGCCACCGCGAGCGCCAGCACGACGCCGCCGAGCAGGGCCAGGCCATCCTGCTCCAGCAGCGACGGCGCGGCGGCGCCCGGCACCGACGAGCTCAGCTGGGGCATCCCGACCGCGACCGCGCCCAGCAGGCCGGCGACGAGCCCGGCGGTCGCGAACTTCGGCCGCAGCCCGTCGAACCGGCCCTCGTCCTCCATGCCGGTGCGCGACCAGGCCAGGCTGGCCGCCAGGAACGCCGCGACCAGCACCGCGTCCGCGATCAGCAGCAGCAGCAGGCCGCCGCCGACGGTGTAGTGGAAGCTGCCGGCCACACCGATCTGCAGGTCCTGGCTGCTGCGGTCGGCGCTGTCCAGCCGGTAACCGGTGATCAGCAGCAGCCCCGCGGTCGCCGTGCCGGCGGTCAGCAGCGTGGCCAAGCCGAGGCGGGGCAGCCGGCCGAGCGCGCAGAGTACCCCGGCGCCGCCGACCACGGCGACGACCGGCAGCAGCGCGATCCAGTCGAAGGCGTTGCCGCCGCCCAGGTCCAGCGCGCCGGCGTGGGCGAGCGGGATGGCCGGCACCGCCAGCCGGAGCAGCACGCCGAGCACCGCGAGCGCGCCGGCCACCCGGGACAGCACCGGCACCGGCCCGACGACCACGCCGACCGCGGCCTCCTCGACGGCCGCCTTCGGCCGGGCCGCCGGCCGCGCGGGCTTGCGTGCGGTGGCGGTCGGGCCCGTCCGCACCGGCTTCGCGGTGGGTCGAGCCGCGGCCGCGCCGCCGGGTCGGGCCGCCGCCGGCCGTTGCTTCCGCGAGGCGCTCATCTGCCGGACGCTAGCAATACCGGTCATCCGCCCGGCAATCGACGCCGCCGGCGCGACCGGCGCCGGAAAGCAGCGCCGCGACGACAACTGTGTGTTTCACTGAGGTGACGCTGCCGGCACAGCCGGTGACGTCGGGCCGATCCTCCCCCCCGCGCATGAGGGGCGCCGTTGCGGGTATCCGCCCGGTTTGGGAGGAGGGCTGCCGATGCCAACTGTGGTGCACCGTGCCGGCCGGGCCGGGAGGGCCGCGGCCCGCGGGCTGCGTGCGGCCGCCTCGCCGGACATGATCCGCGGCGCCGGCACCGAGCTCGCCTGGATCGCCGCGCACGTCGCGCTCTACCCGATCGGCTTCCGCGCCGCCCGGCCCGCGGGCACCGGTGACCGGCACCGGCTGGAGGGGCTCTCACCGCTGCAGCGCGGGCTGCTGCACGGCGACGTCGAGGCGGCCGGCACGCCGATCCTGCTGCTGCACGGCATGATCGGCAACGGGTCGATCTTCACGGTGCTGCGCCGGTCGCTGTGCCGGCGCGGCTTCGGCCCGGTGCACACGGTGAACTACAGCCCGCTGACCCGCGACGTCCGGATCGCCGCCCGCACGCTGGGCCGGCAGGTGGAGAGCCTCTGCGCGCGGACCGGCTACGAACGGGTGCACGTGATCGCGCACAGCCTCGGCGGGGTGATCGCCCGCTACTACGTCCAGCGGCTCGGCGGCGACGCCCGGGTGCACACGCTGGTCACCCTCGGCACCCCGCACAGCGGCACGTACGCGGCGCACCTGCTGCCGGTGCGGCTGGCCCGGCAGGTGCGTCCGGGCTCGGCGCTGCTGGCCGAACTGGACGCCCCCGTCCACCGGTGCGACACCCGGTTCGTCGCGATCTGGAGCGATCTGGACCAGTTGATCTACCCGAAGGAACACGCCCAGCTGGAGCACCCGGGCCTGACCACGCGCAACGTGCTGCTGGCCGGCGCCGGGCACCTGTCGCTGCCCAGCGACCGGCGGGTGGTGCTGGAGCTCGCCCGGACGCTGACCCGACTGCACGCCGACGGCACCACCGGGCCCGACGACGAACCCGCCGGGATCGACCTCGCCGGCACGGCAGCGGCTACCGGCGGTAACGGGCCGACCGCGCCACCGCAGCCACCCGGGCGGCGCTGGCGGCACCACGACCGGCTCGACCGGCCCGCCAGCTGATCATCACGGCAGCACCGCCGTTCCGCCATGACCCATCCGAGCGAACTGGACGTTTGCCCGCAGGGTCGGACGCAACGCCGCCGGGGAACACGTCCGGGCATCGGTTGACGGCCATCCGGGTGACTCCAGCGTCGGATGTTTGCCATCCCGGCCGCTCTTGGTTACGGTCCGGTCTCGGTGTTCGGACGGACACCGCTTACGTACCACCCGCCGACTTGGACACGGGGGCCGGCAACAGGGTGTTACCGAGGCGCCGCCGCACGAAGGGTTGATACGTGTCGCGACATCGCCGGCCCGAGGGCCGACATCGCGCGCACAAGCCTCCGTCAAACCGGGCTCCGGCCATCATCGCCAGCGCCATCGTCGGCGCGACGGCGGCCGCCTTCTCCACCGCGGCCGCGTCGGCCGACGGTGGGCTCGGGGCCATGGCAGCCGACGTGGCCGCGCTGCAGGCTCCCGTCCCGGAGCATGCGCTGGGTCTCGACCCGCCGCAGGGCCAAGCGGTCACCGGGGTCCCGGCCGAGGAGCCGATGTACAGCCACCAGTCGCTGTCGACGGTGGCGGCGCAGACCCGGGTGGCCGACATCCGCGCCTCCCGCGAGGCCAAGCGCCGCCAGGTGCTGCTGGCCGAGGCCGCCCGTCCGAAGTGGACGCTGCCGATGCGGCCGGGCTCGTACGTCATCTCGTCCTGCTTCTGCCCGCGCTGGGGCACCTTCCACTACGGCCTGG
>JBBWZH010000733.1:0-6448 GCA_039648995.1 Mycobacteriales bacterium | reverse complement strand
CCGCGCCGCGGCCGACCGGTGGGCCGCGCAGTGGTCGTCGGCCGCGCTCATCGCCGTCCTCGCCACGGCCGGCCACCAGCCGGCCGGCGGGGCGGCGGCAGGCCGCCGAGCGATTCGCGCGGGCCGGCGGGGACGACGGTCCGGCCCGGATTCCGGGCGGGCTGACCGGCCGCGCGGCGGTGCTGGGGCTGGTGGTCTGCGCCCTGGTGCTCTCGCTCGCGTACCCGCTCAAGGAGTACCTGGCTCAGCGCGGTGACCTGTCCCAGCTGCAGCAGCAGCAGGTGGCCGCCGAGAAACGGGTCAGCGACCTGGAGGCGCGCCGGCGGCAGCTCGCCGACCCGGCGGATGTGAAGGCGCAGGCCCGCAAGCGGCTGCAGTACGTGCTGCCCGGCGAGTCGGTCTACGTCGTGGTCACGCCGTCGCCGACCGTGCCCCCGCCGCGGTCGGTCCCGTCGTCGCCGCGGGTGGGCGGCGATGGCTCCTGGTATGACCGCCTCTGGGGCACCGTCCGCACCGCCGACGGCGCGGCCCCGCCATGACCACGGACGGCACCGCCGCCCGCCTCCACCCCGCGCCCGTCGCCGGCGCCGCCTCCGCCGCGAAGCGCCGGCCCGCGACGACCGGCCCTGACGCGGCCGGGCCAGCGACGGCAAGGCCCGCACCGGTCATGCCGGTGGTGGTCGGGGGCGAGACGGCCGGCCCCGCGACGGTAGGGGACGGGACGGTCGGTCCGGCGCCGGCCGGGGACGGGGTGGCCGGGCACGGGACGGTCGGCGACGCGGAGGGTCCGACCGCGGCGGGCACGGACGGGGGAGCTCGGGACGGGGACCGGACGGTGGTGGCCGCGCAGCTGGGGCGGGCGCCACGGGCGATGCGGGCCGTGGCGCACCGCTGCCCGTGCGGTCTGCCGGACGTGGTGGAGACCGCGCCGCGGCTGGCCGACGGAACGCCGTTCCCGACGCTGTACTACCTGACCTGCCCGCGGGCGAGCGCGGCGATCGGGCGGTTGGAGGCGGCCGGGGTGATGCGGGAGATGACCGATCGGCTCCGCTCCGAACCGGAGCTGGCCGCCGGCTACCAGGCCGCGCACGCCGCGTACCTGCGCCGCAGGGAGGAGCTCGGCGACGTGCCGGAGATCGCCGGCATCAGCGCCGGCGGCATGCCGAACAGGGTGAAGTGCCTGCACGTCCTCGTCGCGCACACGCTTGCCGCCGGCGCCGGGGTCAACCCGCTCGGCGACGAGGCGCTGGCCGCGCTGCCGCCCTGGTGGGAGAGCGGCCCGTGCGTGCCCGCCGACCCGCCCGCGTCCGGCCGGGTGGGGGCCGGGTGAGCAGGGTCGCGGCGATCGACTGCGGGACGAACTCGATCCGGTTGCTGGTGGCCGATATCGCCGGCGGTCAGCTGGTCGACGTGGTGCGCCGGCTGGAGATCGTCCGGCTCGGGCAGGGGGTGGACCGGACCGGGCGGCTGGCGCCCGAGGCGATCATGCGGACCCGGCGGGCACTAGCGGTGTACGCCGAGCAGATCCGGGAGCTCGGCGCCGAGCCTGTCCGGATGGTCGCGACCAGCGCCACCCGCGACGCGGCGAACCGCGACGACTTCCGGTCGATGGTGCTGGACACGCTCGGCGCCGAGCCGGAGGTGATCACCGGTCAGCAGGAGGCGGCGCTCTCGTTCGCCGGGGCGGTCCGCGGGTTGGGCGGCAGCGCGGTGGCCCGGCCGCCGTACCTGGTTGTCGATATCGGCGGCGGGTCCACCGAGCTGGTGCTCGGGTCGGCCGAGGTCGAGGCGGCCACCAGCGTCGATGTCGGCTGCGTCCGGCTGACCGAGCGGCACCTGACCGGTGACCCGCCGGCCGCCGAACAGATCAAGGCGGCCGAGGCGGACGTGCTCGCGGCGATCGAGCTGGCGCGGGCCGCCGTGCCGCTGGATCGGGCGCGCACGTTCGTCGGCCTGGCCGGCTCGGTCACCACCGTCGCCGCGATCGCGCTCGGCCTGCCCGAATACGACTCGGCACGCATCCACCACAGCCGTATCCCGGCCGCACAGGTCCGCTCGGTGGCCGACCGGTTGCTGGCGATGACGCGGTCCGAGCGGGCCGCGTTGCCGGTCATGCACCCCGGCCGGGTGGACGTCATCGGCGCGGGGGCGCTCGTCCTGCGGGTGCTCGTCGACGAACTCGACGTCGCCGAGGTGGTGGTCAGCGAGCACGACATTCTCGACGGCATCGCCTGGTCGATCGCCTGAGGTCCAGCCGGTCAGCCGGTCAGCCGGTCGGTCGGCCCAGGGCCGGCCGCGGTCAGACGTCCGCTTCTTCGAGGCCCGGCGGGAGAGTGCCGGTCAGCGTCTTCCAGGTGGCCGCGGCGCCGCGGGCGGCGGCGAGCCGAGCGGCGGCCACCGCGACGCCAGAGACGGCGGCCCAGGCCAGCGCCTCGGCCCAGTCGGTGCCGGGGGCGGCGGGGTTGCGCGGCGGGTCGTTGTGCCGAGCCGCCCGCCAGGCGGCGTCCAGCGACTTGCGCACCGCGATCCCGGTCGGCACCGCGAACGCGAACGCCATGATCTTCCAGCCGACCTTGCCCGCCGTTCTGGCCACGCCGAACCTCCTTCCACTCCCCACTGCACTACCCGGCGCGCCGGCCGGCACACCACTAAGCATGGCGGAGCCCACCCGGCGCCACCGCGCCGCCCCGCCGGGCCTTGGCGGCCGTCCCGCCGGGCTTGGCGGCCGTCCCGCCGGGCTTGGCGGCCGTCCCGCCGGGCTTGGCGGCCCGTCCCTCCCGGCGCCACCGCGCCCCGCCGGGCCTGGCGGCCGTCCGGCCGGGCTTGGGGGTCGTCCGGCCGGGCGTGGCGGCCGTCCGGCCGGGCAGCCGTCCCCGCCGGGCTGCCGTCCGGCCGGGCTTGGGGGTCGTCCGGCCGGGCTTGGCGGCCGCCGCGTCGGGCCCGGCGCGGCGGTCCGGCGGGCGGCGGGAGGGGTCCGGCGGGATGGCACGCGGGCGATCGTGGTTGAGTGACGGCCGCATCGGGACAGACGCGAAGGAGCGACCGTGGGCGAGATGGTCAGTTTTCAGAGCAACGGCGGCACGACGGACGCCTACCTGGCGCTGCCTGAGTCGGGCAGCGGTCCGGGCGTGATCGTCGTGCAGGAGTGGTGGGGTCTGGTCGGGCACATCAAGAACGTCGTCGACCGGTTCGCGGCCGCCGGCTTCGTCGCGCTCGCCCCCGACTTCTTCCACGGCGCCAAGACCGACGAGCCGGACGAAGCCATGCGGCTGCTGATGGGCCTGGCCATGGACCAGGCCGCGAAGGACATCGCCGGCGCGGCCCGCTACCTGCAGAGCCGGGACGAGCAGATCGGCAAGGTCGGCGCGGTCGGGTTCTGCATGGGCGGCAGCCTGTCGCTGTGGTCCGGCGCACTCACCGACGAGGTCGTCGTCACGTCGAACTTCTACCCGGCCGTCCCGTGGGAGCGGATGGGGGTCGACTGGACGCGGTACGCCGGCAAGCACGCGGTGTTCCACTGCTCGGAGGAGGACGGCACCTCGCAGGCTCCCGGCATCCAGCTGGCCAAGGAGGCGATCGAGGCCGCCGGCGGTGAGGTCACGCTCTACGACTACCCCGCCAGCAAGCACGCGTTCTTCAACGACGAGCGGCCCGAGGTGTACGACGCAGGCCACGCCGGCGACGCGTGGGACCGCACCCTCGCCGTCCTGCAGGCCCACCTCGACATCTGACCCGCGCATCCCGATGACCGGCCCCGGCGGCATCCGTGAGCCACGCCGGCCGGCCGGCCCGGGTGCCGCCGGCAGTTGGCACCCGGCCGCCGGGCGCGGGGTCGGCGTGGCGCCCGGGACCGGGTGGCCCGGCGACCCGGCGACGGTCCGGACGCCGGTGGCGGGTGCCGCGGCCGACGTGGTCCGGCTCGCCGCGACCGCGCCCGGGCTGCCGGAACTGGATGCCCGGGTGTCGGTGTGCCGGGCCTGCCCGCGGCTGGTGGCCTGGCGCGAGGAGGTGGCGGTCACCCGCCGGGCGGCGTTCGCCGACGAGACGTACTGGGGCCGGCCGGCGCCCGGGTTCGGGCCGGCGGACGCCCGCATCGCGGTGCTCGGGCTGGCGCCGGCCGCGCACGGGGCCAACCGCACCGGCCGCGTGTTCACCGGCGACCGCAGCGGCGACTGGTTGTACGCCGCGCTCCACCGCGCCGGCCTGGCCAACCAGCCGACCTCGGTGCACGCCGCCGACGGACTCGAGCTGCAGGCCACCCGGATCGTCGCGTCCGTCCGCTGCGCCCCGCCGGCGAACAAGCCGACGCCGGACGAGCGGGACACCTGTCGACCCTGGCTGGTCCGCGAGCTGGCGCTGCTGGCGGGGACGCTGCGGGTGGTCGTGGTGCTCGGCGCGTTCGGTTGGCAGGCGCTGTGGCCGGCGCTGACCGCGGCCGGCCTCGGCCCGCTGCCGGCCCGCCGGCCGGTCTTCGGGCACGGCGCCCAGGTCACGCTGCCCGGCGGGCTGGCCGTGCTCGGGTCCTACCACGTCAGCCAGCAGAACACGTTCACCGGCAAGCTGACCGAGCCGATGCTGGACGCCGTCTTCACCCGCGCCCGGGAGTTGGCCGGGTTGTCTTGACGGCGGGCACCGCGGCGGGGTGATGTGGTCCTGTGACGCAGCCGGCGGGTGGGACGCGGGCGGCCCGCGCGGTCGTCGCCGCGCTGATCGCCGTTGCCGCACTGTCGCTGGTCGCGCTGGCCGCCCGCAGCGGCCGCACCGAGACGCTGACTCCGATCATGACCGCGTCCGGCACGCCCACGCCGACCGCCACCCAGACCGGCGCCGCGAAGACCGCCGGGTCGCGGGCAGCATCGGACCAGCCCGCCGACTCCTCGATCGCCGGCGGGATCATCGTCGCCGCGCTCGGTGCGGCGCTGCTGCTGTCGCTGGTCCTGGCGCTGCTGATGCGCCGGCGTCGCGCCCGTGGTTGGGCCGGGTTGGGGCGCGCGTTCGATCAGCCCGTGCCGGACCTCGGCGGCAGCGGGCGGCCGGCCACCGGTGCGGCGCAGGCGCTGGCCGGCGCGGTCGACGCCGCCCTGCGCCGGCTGGAGGAGGGCGAGTCGGCGGACGCTGTGATCGCCTGCTGGGTGTCGCTCGAACGGGTCGCCGCCGAGGCCGGCACCGCCCGCCGGCCGGCCGAGACCCCGACCGAGCTCACCACCCGCGTGCTGGCCCAGCACCACGTCACCGCCGACCCGCTGCACCGGCTGGCCGACCTGTACCGGACCGCCCGCTACTCCACCCACCCGCTCGGCGAGGACGCCCGCGACCAGGCCCGGGCGGCACTGGACCGGGTCCGGCGGGAGCTCGCCGGCGAACCGGTCGGGGAACCGCTGTGAACCGGCGGGCCAGCGAGCACCGTAGGTGCCCCCTGGACGCCGAGCAGTGCGGTGCAGGTGTAGAGCGAGCCGGCGGCGAACCGGTGGGTGCGGTGAGTCGGTGGGTGCGATGAGCCAGTCGGCGAGTGAGCCGGCGGCGAGCGGGTGGGTGCGGTGAGTCGGTGGGTGCGATGAGCCAGTGGGCGAGTGAGCCGGCGGCGAGCGGGTGGGTGCGGTGAACGGGCGGGGGAGCGAGCCGGCGGCGAGCGGGTGGGTGCGGTGAGCCGGCGGGCGCGGCGGGAGGTGCTGCTGGTCGGCGCGTTGGGCGGCGGCCTGGGGGCGCTGGCGTACGTGGTGCTCCAGTTTGCCTCCTACCGCGGGAAGCTGTGGTTCTGCGTGGCGGTCGCGGTGGCGGCGGTCTCGACCGTGCGGCTGCTGATCGCGGCCACCCCGGTGGCGCCGCTGCCGAGCCCGGTCGCCGCCGAGGCGGAGCCGTCTGGCGGGGGCCTTGACGGCATATCCGCCCTCGCGCACCGGCTGTCCTGGGGTAGCGTCGACCTCGGCCGGTACGAAGCGCGAGTGCGCCCGCAGCTCGCCCGGCTAGCCGAGGAGCGGCTGCGGCAGCGGCACGGCATAGATCTGGTCAGCCAGCCCGACGCGGCACGACACATGGTGGGAGAGCCGTTGTGGCTGCTGATGACCGGCCCCCCGAGCCTGGCGCCGCCGACCCGGCGGGGTCTGGGCGAGTTGCTGACCGCGATCGAGCAGATCTGACGCCTTCCGCCGCGCTCGGGGACGTCCGGCCGCTGCCGATGCCTGAGGTATGGGTGATCTGCGAGGCCGTGCTCGACCGGGTCGAGCGGGCCGTGGTCGGCAAGCGGGAGCCGCTGACCATGGTGCTGGCCGCGCTGCTCGCCGGCGGCCACGTGCTGGTCGAGGACTTCCCCGGGCTCGGCAAGACGCTGGCCGCCCGCTCGTTCGCGCAGACCATGGGGTTGCCGTTCCGTCGGCTGCAGTTCACCCCGGACCTGCTGCCGTCCGACGTGACCGGCTCGTTCGTCTACGACCAGCGGCAGTCCGAGTTC
>JBBWZH010000712.1:0-4319 GCA_039648995.1 Mycobacteriales bacterium | reverse complement strand
GGGGTGCCGAGGCTGAGGCAGCCGTCGGCGAGGCCGCGCACCGCCTCGCCGAACTGCCACATCACCTCCGGGTCTTCCGGGCTGCCGAAGTTGAGGCAGTTGGTGACGGCGATCGGGGTGGCGCCGGTGGCGGCGACGTTCCGGTAGGCCTCGGCCAGCGCGAGTTGCGCGCCGGCGTACGGGTCGAGCCGGGTGTAGCGACCGTTGCCGTCGGTGCTGACGGCGACGCCCAGGCCGGTCTGTTCGTCCACCCGGATCAGGCCGGCGTCCTCGGGCTGGGCGAGCACGGTGTTGCCCTGCACGTAGCGGTCGTACTGGTCGGTGACCCAGCGCTTGCTGGCCAGGTTGGGGCTGCCGACCAGCCGCAGCAGCGTGGCCCGCAGTTCGTCGGGTGTGGACGGTCGCGTGAGGACGTCCGGTGTGGACGCCCGCAGCTGGTCGAGGTCGGCCGGGCGGCGCATCGGCCGCTCGTAGACGGGGCCCTCGTGCGCGACGGTGCGCGGCGGGACGTCGACGATAAGCTCACCGTGCCAGGAGATCTCCAGCCGACCGGTCTCGGTGACCTCACCCAGCACCGTCGCCAGCACGTCCCACTTGGCGCAGACGGCGAGGAATTCGTCCACTTTGGACGGCTCGACCACCGCGCACATGCGCTCCTGCGACTCGCTGGCCAGCACCTCCTCCGGCGCCATTGACGGCTCGCGCAGCGGCACCAGGGTCAGGTCGATCCGCATGCCGCCGTCGCCGGCGCTGGCCAGCTCGGTGGTGGCGCAGGACAGCCCGGCGCCGCCGAGGTCCTGGATGCCGGTGACCAGGTCGCGCTCGTACAGCTCGAGGCAGCACTCGATCAGTACCTTCTCCGCGAACGGGTCGCCGACCTGCACCGAGGGCCGGCGGGCCGACCCGGCCGAGTCGTCGCCGGCGAACGTCGCGGAAGCGAGCACGGAGACCCCGCCGATGCCGTCCCGCCCGGTCTTCGCGCCGAACAGCACCACTTTGTTGCCGGCCCCGCTGGCCAGCGCGAGCTTGATGCCGTCGGCGCGCAACACGCCGACGCAGAGCGCGTTCACCAGCGGGTTACCGGCGTAGGTCGGGTCGAACACCACCTCGCCGCCGATCGTGGGCAGGCCGAGGCAGTTGCCGTAGCCGCCGATGCCGGCGACCACGCCGGGCAGCACGCGGGCGGTGTCCGGGGCATCGGCCGGGCCGAAGCGGAGCGGGTCGAGCACCGCGACTGGGCGCGCGCCCATGGTCAGGATGTCCCGCACGATGCCGCCGACCCCGGTGGCCGCGCCCTGGTACGGCTCCACATAGGACGGGTGGTTGTGCGACTCGATCTTGAACGTGACCGCCCAGCCGCCACCGATGCTCACCACGCCGGCGTTCTCGCCCATGCCGACCAGCATCCGGTCGGACTTCGGCGCCCGGTCGGCGAACTGTCGCAAGTGGACTTTCGAGGACTTGTACGAGCAGTGCTCGCTCCACATCACCGAATACATCGCCAGCTCGGCGGTCGTCGGCCGCCGGCCGAGGATCTCCCGGATGCGCGCGTACTCGTCGGGCCGCAGGCCGAGGTCCGCGTACGGCTGCGGCTCGTCCGGGGTCTTGGCGGCGTTCTCCACGGTGTCCGCGGTCACCGCTGGCCCCCGGCCACCATCGCCGGCTGGCTGCGGGTGAGCCGGCCGACGAGCGAGGTGAAGAAACCGAGACCGTCGGTGCCGGGCCCGGTGAGCGGGTCGATCGCGTGTTCCGGGTGCGGCATCAGGCCCACCACGTTGCCGGCGGCATTGCAGACCCCGGCGATGTCCCGGTAGGACCCGCTGGGATTGCCGTCGCGGTAGCGCACCACCACCCGGTTCTCCGCTTCCAGTTCGTCCAGGGTGCGCGGGTCGGCGACGTAACCGCCCTCGGCGTTCTTCACCGGGATCACCAGCTCGCTGCCCGCCGGGAACCCGGACGTCCACGCGGTGCTCGCGTTCTCCAGCCGCAGCGGCTGGTCGCGGCAGACGAAGCGGCGCACGTCGTTGCGGATCAGCGCGCCGGGCAGCAGGTGCGCCTCGCACAGCACCTGGAACCCGTTGCAGATGCCGAGCACCGGCAACCCACCGCGGGCACCGTCGATGACCGCGTCCAGCACCGGGGCGAACCGTGCGATGGCGCCGCACCGCAGGTAGTCGCCGTAGGAGAAGCCGCCGGGCAGGACGACGGCGTCGACGCCGCGAAGGTCGCCGTCGGCGTGCCAGAGCCGGACCGGCTCCGCGCCGGCGACCCGGACGGCACGGGCGGCGTCGCGGTCGTCAAGGCTGCCAGGGAATGTCACAACACCGACACGAAAGGGCACGGCTCCAGCCTATCGGGCGGCGTCGCCGGCCCTGCGGGGACGCGACCCGGCGGGCGCGCCGTCCACATCGACAGCTCGGCGCTAGCCGAGGCGAAATGAGCGAACGGACTACCTCGTACGGCATCGTTGTGCGCACAATTCCGGCGTTCGCGCGAGTCGTCCGGCTCCCGTCAGGAGACCTGCCCGTGGTTGTGCCGCGCTGGCGACGTGGGTACTAGCCGCCACATGGAGCACCTACCTGCTCCGCCGCTGGACGCCCGGTCGCATGCGCGGAATGTTCCGGCTGATGCCCGGACGCCTGCTGTACGGGCACATCATGCCGGCCACCGTCGACCTGCCGGCCGCGGTCCGGTTCGTACTGTCCACAGAGGAAGCTTCGTCGCGGCTCCCGGTGCCAGCCCGCCGCACCGTTGCGATACTGGGCGCCGCCCGGGTCGCGCGGCCGGCGATCTACGGCAGCCCGGCAGCCCGCGGGCTCCCGTACGGCGCGGTATCGCCGCACGGCATCTGGGCGGCTGCCACCCTGGTGCCCGTGCCGGTCGTGGCGCTGACCGCGCGGACCTGACTGCCGTCCGCCACCCGTACCAGCGGGAGCGGACGGCGCGAGCCGCCAACGAACGGGGATGAGCATGGATCAGTTGGCCACCCGGCTGGCAAGCATCGTCGGCGAATCGCATGTGCTGCTCGACCCGGACCTCACCGCACCGTACGAAGTGGACTGGACCAGGCGGTGGCAGGGCGAGGCACGGTTGGTGGTGCGGCCCGGGTCGGCCGACGAGGTGTCCCGGGTCGTGGTCGCGTGTGCCGCGATCGGCGCGCCGATCGTGCCGCAGGGCGGCAACACCGGGCTGGTCGGCGGCGGCGTCCCGGTCGGCGTCTCCGGCGCGGTCGTGCTGTCGCTGCGCCGGCTGTCCTGGCTCGGCCCGGTGGACGCTATCGCCGGCCAGGTCGTGGTCGGCGCCGGCGCGACGCTGGCCGCCATCCAGCGGCATGTCCGCGGCGCCGGCTGGGACCTCGGCCTCGACTTCGCCGCGCGCGACTCGGCCACGATCGGCGGAGCGGTCGCCACCAACGCCGGCGGCGAGCAGGTGCTGCGGTACGGCACCGCACGCGGGCAGCTGACCGAGGTGGAGGCGGTGCTCGCGGACGGGCGGATCATGTCCCGCGCGGGGCGCGACGCCGGCAGCGCGCGGGCGGTAGGGAACCGCGGGCTGATGAAGGACAGCGCCGGCTACGACCTACCCGGCCTGTTCGCCGGCAGCGAGGGGACGCTCGGCATCATCACCGCGGTACGGCTGCGGCTGGTACCGCTGCTGCCGGCCCGGGTGGTCGCGCTGCTCGGCGTCGACGGCACAACCGCGGCGCAGCGGGTGCTCGGCGCCGCCCGGTCCCGGCTGATGACACTCACTTCGGCCGAGCTCATGCACGCCGACGGCATCGCGCTGGTGCGCGAACACGCCTCGCTGCCAGCGCCGTTCGGCACCGAGCCGGCCTCCTACCTGCTGCTCGAGTGCGCCGGCTGGGACGACCCGACCGACACGCTGGCCAACGCACTGGAGGGGTTGCCGGAGATCCGTGACGTCGCCGTGGCCGCCGACCCGGCCGGGCGCGCCGCACTGTGGCGATATCGCGCGGCACACACAGAGGCGATCAACGCGGCCGGGACCCCGCTGAAGCTGGATGTCGCGGTGCCGCCGGCCGCGCTGCCGGCGGCCGAGGACGCGATCCGGGCGGCGGCGCTCGCCGTGGCACCGGCCAGCCGCACCATCCTCTTCGGTCACCTCGCCGAGGCCAACCTGCACGTCAACATCCTGGACGCGCTGCCGGTCGCCGAGCAGGTCACCGACGCGGTGTTGCAGGTGGTCACCGAGCGGGGCGGCAGCATCAGCGCCGAACACGGTGTGGGCCGGGCCAAGTCGCGCTGGCTGGGCCTGTCCCGCTCGCCGGTGGAGATTGCCACGATGCGCGCCGTGAAGTC
>JBBWZH010000702.1:0-8486 GCA_039648995.1 Mycobacteriales bacterium | reverse complement strand
GGCGCCGGGGGTGACGGCGGATCAGGTGTTGCGGGCGTTCCGGGAGTTGCCGCTGTACCGGGGCGGGATCCGGACTGATCCGCGGAATTGGACGCTGGTCAACCTGGAGACGTTTTTCTGGTGCGGTGGCGCGGGCGGGCGGTCGTGCGCGCTGCTCGGCCAAGGGCAACGGACGGTGGTGCTACTGGGTCAACAGGTCCAGGTGCGGCCACGGATCATCGCGTACCGCTGGCGGTTCGGGGACGGCAGCGCGCAAACGGTGACCGCCGCAGGCGGCCGGGTGGGGCACATCTACCGGCATCGGGCGACTGCGGCGGTTTCGGTAACGCTGACCTGGACCGCCGAATTCTCCGTCGGCGGGCAGGCGTTTCAGCCGATCGCCGGGACGACCACGACAACGAGCCCGCCGCTGGCGCTACCGGTCCGGCAGGCCCGGCCGGTGCTGGTGGGAGGCAACTGATGGGCGCCGCCACAGCCGTCCACCCGCGGCCAGCGGGCGGTCGGGCTAGGCTCTCGCGCGGAAGCCAGCCGCGGAGTCCTGGGAGCCCGAGTGCCACGCGTGGTCGTCGACGTCATGCTCAAGCCGGAGATCCTCGACCCGCAGGGGCAGGCGATCCTCGGGGCACTGGGTCGGATGGGGTACAGCGGGGTGCGCGGCATCCGCCAGGGCAAGCACTTCGAGCTGGAGATCGACGGGACGCTCGACGACGCGCGGGTCGCCGAGCTGGCCGAGCGGCTGCTCGCCAACCCGGTGATCGAGGACTTCGTCATCCGGCCCGACTGACCGGGGCCCGGCCGTCGCGCCCGCGGCGGCATGTACGGCGAGCAGGCCGGTGACGGTGGCCGACCAGGGGAAGTCGGTGGCGCGGGCGCGGGCGGCTGCCCGGCGGTCAGCCGCCGGAACGTCCAGCAGCGCGTGCACGCCCGCGGCGAGGCCGGCCGCCGTCCCGTCGGTGACCGCGCCGGACTCCGGCGCGCCGAGCAGATCCGAGGCGGCGCCACCTGCCGGCACCACCACGGGGGTCCCGGCGGCAAGCGATTCCAGCACAGCGAGGCCGAACGTCTCCACCGGGCACGGCGCCAGGGCGATATCGGCGGCCGCCACCAGCCGGGCGACGCCGCGCCGGTCGGCCACGTGCCCGAGGAAGCGCACCGGGAGGCCGGCCGCCTGCCGGACCAGATCCGTCCGGAGTGGACCGTCGCCGATCACCAGCAGGCCGGCCGGCACGCCGTCCGCCCGCAGCGCGCGCAGCGTCTCGATCGCCAGCTCGGGCCGCTTCTCCCGGGACAGCCGGCCGACCGTGACCAGCTGGACGGACCGGCCCGCGCCCGGTCGGGGGACCCCGTCCGGGCGGAAGAGGTCGAGGTCGACTCCGAGCGGTACCAGCCGGACATTCGGCACGCCGATCCGTTCGTACTCGGCGCGGCCGTACCGGGACGCGACCACCACCTGGTGCACCGAGCGGGCCAGCCTGAGGTTGATCCGGTCCGCTGCCGGCGCCAGCGGGAACCAGGTGGGCACCCGGTCGGCCAGGATCGAGTCCAGCCGCTCATGCGAGAACAGCACCGCCGGCACACCGCGCGCCCACGACCACGGGGCCAGCCAGCTCAGGCAGAGCTTGTCGCTGACCTCCAGCACATCCGGGCGGAGCCGGTCGAGCAGGTCGAGCACGCGGCGCCGGTGCAGCAGCACCCGGTACACGCCGCCGGGCAGTGCGGGGCTGCGCACGGTGACCCGGCGCCCGGCCGGCGTCTCCTCGTCCCGGTCGGACGCCCCGGGCACGACCAGCACCCGATCGTGCCCGAGCTGCCCGTACCGGCGCCCCAGTTCCTCCAGCGCGGTCCGCAGCCCACCCGAGGTCGCCGAGTAGAAGTTCGCCAGCTGGACGATCCTCATCGGGCACCGCGTGGAGAGTCCGGCGCGTCGCAGGCCAGTGCGGCCGGCTGGGCGAACAGGTCCGCATACGTACAGGGGCGGACGCCGCCAGCCAGCGCGGCGTCGATGGCGCGCAGCGTGGACCGGCGCAGGCCGGGGCGGTCGAGGTCGGCGGGGTGCAGCGCGATCCGGACCGGCAGCCCGCAGGTCGCCGATAGCCGCGCCGCCGCCGGCAGCATGGCGGAGCCGAGCCGTTCGCCGCGCCCACCGGGCCGGTGCGACAGCGCGTACGCGCGCCGGAACCCGCCGCGCCGCAGGTCCCACACGCCGGCATGGCTGGTCGTGTAGCGGAACCCGAGCCGCCGCAGCGCGCGAACGGTGCCGGCCGACTGCAGCCAGCCCGGCGGGGTGAAGCCGGCAGCGGGCAGGCCGAGGCCGGTCAGTACATCCCGCCCGGCGGCCAGCCGGTGGTAGGCGGCGTGCTCGTCCAGCGCGGCGAACTCGGCGGCACCCCGGGCGACCACCCGCGCGGCCAGCCGCCGTGCCGGCGAGCCGGCCGGCCCGGCCCGATGCGACCAGCCGTGCAGGACGATCTCGTCGCCGCCCGCGGCCCGGTCGGCCAGCCAGCGCACGAGGCCGGCGTCCCGCGCCAGCACCGGCGCCCGCCACGGCCCCGGGACGACCAGCAGCGACGCCGGCACACCCCGCCGGTCCAGCGCGGCGCACCACTGCCGAGCCTCCGCCGACGTCGCCGGGGCGACGTCGTGGACGCTCACCACCAGGGGCACCCGCCCACCGCCCGTCATGCCGCGGGCTCGTGCGGGCGCCCCGGGGCGGAGCCCGCGACCGGGGCAGCGCCCCCGACCGGACCCGGCGCCCGGCCCGAGACACGACCCCGGGCTGAGCCCTCGACCGGACCTGCTGCGGCGCCTGAGGCGGGGGCCGGGGCGGGGCGGGCGGCGAGGACGGCCGCATAGTGGGCGAGGAGCTCGTCGCCGATGCTGTCCCAGCCGCGGCCGAGGACCGAGGCGCGGGCGCGCAGCCGCATGGTCTCCCGCAGCACCGGGTCGGCCAGCAGCGAGCTGACCTGGTCGGCGAGCAGGTCCGGGTCGGCGCCCGACCAGAGCCAGCCGTTCTCGCCGTGCCGCACGAGGTCGAGCGGGCCACCCGTGGCCGGCGCGATCACCGGCACCCCGGAGGCGAGCGCCTCCTGCACCGCCTGGCAGAAGGTCTCCTCGGCGCCCGGGTGCACGAACACGTCGAACGAGGCGTACAGCTCGGACAGCTCGTGGCCGCGCCGGAAGCCCAGGAAGGTGGCGTCCGGCAGCCGACGCTCCACAGTGGACCGGGATGGGCCGTCGCCGACGACCACGAGCCTCACGCCGGCCAGCCGGCTCACCGGGCGGAGCAGGTGCACCCGCTTCTCCGGAGCGAGCCGGCCGACGTAGCCGACAATCGCCTCACCGCCCGGGGCGAGCACCCGGCGCAGCGCCTCGTTGCGGTGCGCCGGGCTGAATGCGGCGACATCCACACCGCGACCCCAGCGGGCCACCGGCGCGATGCCGTGCCGGCGCAGCAGCCACACCGTGGCGGTGGACGGCGCCAGCGTCAGCGCGCACAGCCCGTGTACCCGGCGCAGGTGCTGCCAGACGAACGACCGGATCGGCCGCAGGTGGTAGCAGGACAGGTAGCTGGCCAGGTCGGTCTGGAACACCGCCACCGCGGGGATGCCGAGCTCGGCCGCGGCCCGCGCGCCGGCATACCCGAGCAGGGCCGGCGACGCCAGGTGTACCAGGTCCGCGCCGGCCAGCACCGAGGTCAGCGAGACTGACGGCCGTCCAATGTGGACAGAGCGGTACATGGGCGGACGGAACGACGGCACCCGCACCACCGGCACGCCGCGGAACGTGGCCGGCCCCGGCTCCGGCGCGACCACCAGCACCTGGTGACCGGCCCGCCGCAGGTGCTCCAACACCCGGGTCACCGAGTTGGTCACGCCGTTGACGACGGGGTGGAAGGTCTCCGCGACTACCGCCACGCGCACGACACGATGCTGGCAGGGGCGGACGACCAGACCGTGATGTGGAGGAAAGCGGCACATGCCAACCCTCTGGCCAGCAGAGAGCCGGCAGGCGGCCGGCAAGCGGCCAGCAGGTGCCGAACAGTTAGCGGCGGCCGAAATGGACGGCGCCGGACAGCTCCGCGGTGGCCCGGTCGGCCGGCGTGAGCTCACCCAGCACCCGTCGGATCGCCGCGGCGAACCCGTCCACGTCGGCCTCGCTGGTCTCGAACGAGGTCATCCAGCGGACCTCGGATGTGCGCTCGTCCCAGACGTAGAACGGGTACTCGGACTGCAACGCCGGCACCGCGGCCGGCGGCACGATCGCGAACACCGCGTTCGCCTGCACCGGCTGGGTGACCCGGACGCCGGCCACGTCCGCGACGGCGCCGGCCAGCCGCTGCGCCAGCCGGTTGGCGTGCTCCGCGTTGCGCCTCCACAGGTCGTCGGTCAGCAGCGCGGTGAACTGGGCCGCCGCGAACCGCATCTTGGACGCCAGCTGCATCGCCTGCTTGCGCAGGAACCGGAAGTCATCGGCCAGCCCCGGCCGCAGCACGACCACCGCCTCGGCGCCCAGCCCGCCGTTCTTGGTGCCGCCGAAGGACAGCACATCGACCCCGCAACCGGTGCTGGCCGCGGCCAGGTCGACGCCGAGGCCGGCAGCCGCGTTCGCCAGCCGGGCACCGTCCACATGCAACACCATGTCGTGCGCGTGCGCCCATTCGGCGATCGCGGCGACCTCGTCCAGCGTGTAGCGGGTACCGAGCTCGGTCGACTGCGTGATCGACACCGCCCGGGGCTGGACGTGGTGCTGGTCGCCCCAGCCGGACGCCACCGCGTCGATCGCGTCGACGGTCAGCTTGGCGTCCGCTGAGGGCACACCGATCAGCTTGCTGCCCAGGAAGCGCTCCGGCGCGCCGCACTCGTCGGTGCTGATGTGCGCGGCGGCCGAGCAGATCACCGCCTGGTAGGGCCGCAGCACCGCCTGCAGGCTCAGCACGTTCGCGGCGGTGCCGTTGAAGACGAGGTACGCCTGCGCCTGCGGTCCGAAGTGCTGCCGGAACAGCTCCTCGGCCGCCGCGGTGAACGGGTCGTCGCCGTACGCCACGTGGTCGCCGACGTTGGCGGCCACGATCGCGGCCAGCACGTCCGGGTGCACCGGGGCGTGGTTGTCACTGCCGAACGAGCGCATCCGCGTCATCCTCCCTGGACCGGCTCCGCCGAGCCCGGCTCCGCCGAGCCCCACTCCGCCGCGCCGGCGCCCAACCAGTCCGAAAAGGACAGTCCGGTGATCCGCTGGTAGGCGTCGACGTACCTGGCCCGGGTCCCGTCCACCACATCGGGCGGCAGCTCCGGCGGCGGGGCGCCAGCCGACCGGTCCCAGCCGGCGGCCGGCGAGCTGACCCAGTCCCGGATGTACTGCTTGTCGAAGGACGGCTGCGGCCGGCCCGGCTGCCAGCCGTCCGCCGGCCAGAACCGGGACGAGTCCGGGGTGAGCACCTCGTCCCCGACGGTCAGCACGCCGGCCGGGTCGGTACCGAACTCCAGCTTGGTGTCGGCGAGTAGCAGCCCGCGCCGCCGGGCCAGCTCGGCGCCGCGCCGGTAGATCGCCAGCGTCAGCTCACGCAGGTGGCCCGCGACCTCGGCGCCGACCAGCCGCGCGACCGCGTCGAACGAGACGTTCTCGTCATGCGCGCCGACGGTCGCCTTGGTCGCCGGCGTGAAGATCGGCTCGGGCAGCCGGTCGCCGTCGGTCAGGCCGGGCGGCAACGGCACACCGCAGACGGCACCGGTTCGCTGGTAGTCAGTGACACCGGAGCCGGCCAGATAGCCGCGGGCCACGCACTCCACCGGCAGCATCGACAGCCGCCGGCAGAGCATCGCCCGCCCGCGCCACGCGGCCGGGATGCGCGGGTCGTCAACGCTCACGAAGTGGTGCGGCACGCTGCCGCCGAGCTGCTCGAACCACCAGACCGACAGCGCGGTCAGCACCCGACCCTTGTCCGGGATCGGCGTCGGCAGCACCACGTCGTACGCGGAGAGGCGGTCGGTCGCGACGATGAGCAGGTGCTCGCCGTCCACCGCGTACATCTCCCGCACCTTGCCCGAGCCAAGATGGACGAGCTCCTGCGCAGCCACGCCCCAGAGTCTGCCAAACCGGCCCGGCCAGGCCCGGAGCGGGCGCCGTCAGCAGGGTTCGGCCGGGCCGAGCTCGTCCAGCACCGCCTGGAAGATCTCGCGCAGCTGGCGCACCTGCTCGCGGCTGAGCGGGTCGAACAGCGCGCGCCGCACCTGCTCGACGTGGCCGGGCGCGGCGGCGGCGAGCGCGGCGAAGCCCTCGTCGGTGAGCGACGCCAGCGTGGTGCGGCCGTCTCGGGTGTGCCGGGCGCGGCGTACCCAGCCCAACTCCTCCAGCTTGGCGACCGCGTGCGAGAGCCGGCTCGGCGACGAGCGGACCAGCTGCGCCAGCTCGCTCATCGTCATCGACCGGCCGGGCGTCTCGGAGAGCACCACCAGGATCTGGTAGTACGCGTGCGGCATCCCGGCGTCCCGCTGCAACTGCCGTTCCAGCGTCTCGCGCAGCAGCTGGTTGGCGGCCAGGAAGGTACGCCAGGTCTGCTGCTCCTCGGCGTCCAGCCACCGGACATCCGTCACCCGCCCATCATACGAACGGTTACTTGAACTCTCAACTTCCCCGCGATACCGTCGGTACATGGAAATCAAGGAGCTCGGGCATGTCGTCCTCTACGTGCGGGACGTGCAGCGGTCCGCCGACTTCTACCGGGACGTGCTGGGCTGGCGGCAGATCGTGCCGGCGGAGGCGGACCGGCCGAACGTGCCGATCGCGGCGTTCTCCGCCCCGTCCGGGCGCACCCACCACGAACTACTGCTGATCGAGGTCGGGCCGGACGCGGCCGCGTTGCCCGCGGGCCGCCGGCTCGGCATGTACCACTTCGGGCTCAAGGTCGGCGACACCGACGACGAACTGCGCGAGGCGCTGAACCGGCTGAACGAGACCGGCACCCCGGTGCTCGGCGCGAGCGACCACACGGTCTCGCACAGCCTCTACATCGCCGACCCGGACGGCAACGAGATCGAGCTGTACGTGGACGTGCCCGGGGTGGACTGGCGCAGCGACCCGGCGCTGATGGCCGCCCCGATCAAGCCGCTGCGGCTGTAGCGGGCCTCAGGTCAGCGCCGCGAGGCGGTCGAACACCGGGCCGAGGCGGGTCACGTACCGCTCCGGCCGCATCGCCTCGTCCAGCCGCGCCTCGGGCAGCTCCAGCCCGGCCTCCTTGGCCCGGGCGCGCAGCGCCGCCCGGAACGGCGTGCCGGTGTCCCACGTCTCCATCGCGGCCGCCTGCACCAGCGCGTAGGCGTCCTCTCTGGACAGTCCACAGTCGACCAGGTCGAGCAGCACCGCGGAGGTGTAGACCAGCCCGCCGGTGGAGTCGAGATTCGCCCGCATCCGGTCGGCATGCACGACCAGCCCGGTGACCAGCCGGCGGGTCAGGTGCAGCAGGTAGTCGGTGACGATCGCGGCGTCCGGCAGCGCGACCCGCTCCACCGAAGAGTGCGAGATGTCCCGCTCGTGCCAGAGCGGGATGCCCTCCAGCACCGGTGTCACGTAGCCGCGCACCATCCGGGCCAGCCCGCAGATCCGCTCGGACAGGATCGGGTTCTTCTTGTGCGGCATCGCGCTCGACCCCTTCTGGCCGGCGCCGAACGCCTCGGACAGCTCGCGGACCTCGGTCCGCTGCCCGTGCCGCACCTCCAGTGCCACCGCCTCGCAGACGGTCGCCATGATGGCCACAGTGGACACCCACTCGGCGATGCCGTCGCGCAGCACCACCTGGGTGGCCACGTCCGCCGGCCGCAGCCCGAGCGCGGCGGCGACCTGCGCCTCGATCGCGGGGTCCACATTGGAGTAGCTGCCGACCGCGCCGGAGATCTTCGCCACCGCGACGGCATCCCGGGCGCGGCGCAGCCGGTCGCGGGAGCGGGCCAGCCCGAACGCGAAGTCGGCGATGCGGTGCCCGAACGAGTCCGGCTCGGCGTGGATGCCGTGCGTACGGCCGACCCGCAGCGTGCCCCGGTGCGCGAGGCCGAGGTCGCGCAGCGCGGCCACCAGCGCGTCGGCCTTGGCCAGCAGCACGTCGGTGGCCTCGACCAGCTGCACCGCCAGCGCGGTGTCCAGCAGGTCGGACGAAGTCAGTCCGAAGTGGACATACGCGGCGGCGGAGCGGGGCGTGGTGTTGTCCGCCCAGGCGGTGAGGAACGCGATCACGTCGTGCTGGGTGACCGCCTCGACCTCGGCGACGGCCTGCGGGGTGGGCGGCGGCGCGGCCCGCACCGGCTCGACCGCGTCGGCCGGCACCGTGCCGGCCGCCGCGTGCGCTTCCAGCACCAGCGTCTCGACCCGGCACCACAGCGCGTACTTGTGCGCCTCACTCCAGACCTCGCCCATCTCGGGCAGCGTGTACCGGTCGATCACACCGTTCATCCTCTCGCACCCGCGTCCCCGACCGCCCGTTGACCCCGGCGGCGGGG
>JBBWZH010000694.1:0-14460 GCA_039648995.1 Mycobacteriales bacterium | reverse complement strand
CGGTCGGGGTGGTCAGGTCGCCGTGGGCGAGGTCGATCAGCTGCGGGCCGAGCCAGCGCCAGACGATCGCGGCGCCGTCCGGGGTGAAGTGCAGGCCGTCCACCCGTAGCTGGACGCCGTCGCGGGCGTCGGTGTAGCCGTCCGCGCAGAGGAAGCCGTACAGGTCGATCAGGCTGACCCCGGGCTGCTGCCCGGCGTACCGGCCGACCGCCTGGTTCAGCCAGCGGACGCGGGCCTCGTCGTTGATCACCTTGGCGTCCCCGGACAGCCCCGTGTCGAGCACCTTGTGGCAGCCGACGTTCACCACCGCGACCGGGCGCCGGCCGAGCCCGAGCAGGCCGAGCGCCTTGGTCAGTTCGGTGTCCAGGTGCCGCTCGAACGCCGGCGTGCCGAACGTCAGCACCCGGCCGTCCACCACGTGGTCGAACTGCTCGCCGATGCCGACGAAGACCACGCCGATGTCCGGCCGCACCGCGTCGGCGTCCGCCGGCCAGGCCTGGCTCCACGGGAGGCAGCGCGGGTCCAGCGCCTTGGGCTGGCCGTCCAGCGCGATCGGCACCGGGATCAGCCCGCAACCCAGCTGCGTACTGCCCGCCACGAACAGCCCCGGCGCGTACTCGGGCCGGAAGTTGGTCCGCAGGTTGAACGGCACCGAGTCGCCCACCAGGTACGCAGCCACGTCGCTGGGCTGCCGCTGCTGCGCCGGCGGCCCGGACGCCGTGGTCGAGCCGGGGTCGGCGGCGTTGCCGGCGCCCGCGGTCCCGGCCAGCACCGCGGCCAGCACCAGCGCGAGGCTGCCCGCGGCGGCCGGCCGCAACCGCCGCACCGACCAGCGCCGGCCCAGCGCCCCGGCCCGCACCGGCCGCTCCACCAGCAGGTACGACGCGGTCGCCAGTGCCATCGACACCGCCAGCCGGAGCAGCACCAGGCCGGCGCCCTCGACGCCGACCCGGCTCGGGGTGAGCACCACGTACACCGGCCAGTGCCAGAGGTACAGCCCGTACGAGATCAGCCCGAGCCGGCGCAGCGGCTCGACCGACAGCACCCGCGCGGTGAGGCTCCCGTCGGTCGCGGCGGCCACGATGACCGCGGCCGCGACCAGCGCGATCAGCAGGAAGCCGCCGCGGTACAGCCAACCGGCGGTGTCCCGCGCGGTGCCGAAGCACGCCAGCAGGCCGGCCAGGCCCAGCAGTCCGAACGACCGCCGGCCCGGCAGCGGCACCGCCAACCCGGCGACGGACAGGTACGCCGCCCTGGCCGGGTACCCGGATCGCCCGTCCACCCGTCCCGCCGCCGCGTCCTGGGATCGGGCCGGCGCGGCGTCGGCCGGGGAGGGGCCCGCCGGCACCGTGGACCTGGCGCGTCCGGCGTGGGACCGAGCCGGTGCGGCCTGCGGGGCGGGTCGGAAGAGGGCGGCGGCGAGGGCGCCGACCAGGAGGGCCTGCAGGCGGGTGTCGGTGCCGTAGTAGACGCGGGACGGGTCGGCGCCCGGGTGGTAGAGCACGGCGGCCAGCGCGGCGGAGCCGAGCGCGCCGGCGCCGAAGACCGTCGCCAGCGCCGGACGCCGCAGCCGCAGCGTGAGCAGGCCGATCAGCAGCAGCGGGAACAGCAGGTAGAACTGCTCCTCAATGCCGAGCGACCACATGTGCCGCAGCGGCGACGGCTCGTCGTACTGGGCGAAGTACGACTGCCGGGCGAACACGAACCGCCAGTTCGCCACGTACCCGAGCGTGGCCAGCGCGTCGCCGCGGATCGTCGCGAGCTGCCCGGCCGAGGCCAGCACCGACGCGTACAGCGCGACCGCCAGCAGCACCAGGAACAGCGCCGGCAGCAGCCGCCGGGCCCGGCGCAGCCAGAACGCGCGCAGGTCGATCGACCCCCAGCGGTGCCACTCGGCCAGCAGCAGCCGCGTGATCAGGAATCCGCTCAGCACGAAGAACACGTCCACGCCGAGAAAGCCGCCGCGGGCCCAGGACAGCTGCGCGTGGTAGAGCAGCACCGCCACCACCGCCAGGCCGCGGACCCCGTCCAGGCCGGGTTGGTAGCGCAGCCGGCGGGAGGTCACAACCGCTGAGGATAGGCGGTCGGCTAAGGTCGCCTGGCCGTGGACACTTCAGCCTTCGCCGCCGCCCTGGACGGCCTGTTCGCCGGGCCGATCGCCGACGGTGTGCCGCTCGACGACCGCTTCGGCGCCATTGTCGCGGACGTCGCCGGTCACTCCACGCCGGCCGAGCTGGCGGTGCTGAACCTGGCCGCCCGGCTGCTCCCCGAGGGCGAGGCGTATGTCGAGGTCGGCACGCTGAAGGGCCGGTCGCTGGCCGGCGCGCTGCTGGACGCCCCGGACCGCAGCTACCTGGCGGTGGAGAGCTTCCGCGAGTTCGGCATGCTGGCGGCGGCGTCGCGCCGCGAACTGGCCGCCAACCTGGCGCGGCACGGGGCCGGTCACCGGGTCCGGCTGCACGACGGCGACTGCTTCGCGCTGCTGGCCCGGCCGCGGGCGGTGCCGGAGCCGGTCGGCGTCTACTTCTACGACGGCGCGCACACCGGGTTGGCGCACTACCTGGCCCTCGGCGTGATCGAGCCGCTGCTGGCGGACGAGGCGCTGGTACTGATCGACGACTCGTCGTACCCGATCGTGGCGGCGGCCACCCGGCGCTACCTCGACCGGCACCCCGGCTGGACGGTGCTGCGCGACATCCGCGCGGAAACCGACCACGACCCGCGCTGGGCCAACGGCCTGCTGGTCCTGGCCTACCACCGGCCGGCGGGCCGGCCGCGCCGGCTGACCGGGGACGTCCGCTGGCGCCGGCTGCTGCAGGTCTACGGGCGCGGCCCGGCGACCACCGTGGTCTGGCGGGTGCTGCACTGGTTCCCCTGGTTGGTGCCGCTGGCGGTGCGGCTGGTGCCGAAGCGGTCGCGCACGGTCGGCCCGGCCGCCCCGCGCCGCTAGCGTCGACCGACGAGGCCACTGTCAGGCGTTGGTGCCGGTCGCGGGCGGCTCGGCCGGCGTGGCCGGCCCGGTCGGAGTGTGGGCACCGGCGGGGACCTCACTGCCGCCGTGCAGGTAGAGCCTTTTCAGCAGGGCCGACAGCCGCGGGTGGCGCGGCAGCACCCGCCAGGCCAGGGTCATCGCCGGCTCGTGCAGGTAGAGGTGGGCCGGCCGGCGCCAGGCCAGGTCGAGGCGGGGGCGGGCGCGGTGCCGGTTCGGCCGGCGCCACTGGTAGACCGCGACCCCGTTGCACCAGCGCGGGTCCTCGGCCCGCTCCGCGCGCAGGTCGAACAGCAGCCGGTAGCCGGGGTGCCGGGCCAGGTACGCCGCCGTCGCCCGGGTCACCTGCGGCCAGGACGCGTCGTCGATCACCACCAGCGCCTCGTCGGCCAGCAGCGGTTCGACCAGCCCGAGCGCCAGGTATTGCGCCAGCCGGGAGTGCGCGCCGTCGTAGAAGTAGACGCCGACCGGCCGCGTCACCACGCCTCGCGGGATCAGCCGGAACGCGTCGCCCCGCCGGAAGGTGACCCGGTCGGCGACGTCCCAGTCGCGCAGCGCCGCGCGGAGCAGGCGCTCGCTCCGCGCGGGGTCCAGCCCGAACTCGCGGAAGTTCTCGATCGCCAGGAACCGGTCGTGCGCCTGGCCGAGCGCGGCGCCGACCAGTGACCGGCCCCGGTACGAGCCCACCTCCAGGTACGTCTCGTCCGGCCCGAGCAGCGACGCCGCCAGATTGAGCAGGGTCAGCGAGTGCTCCGTGCTCATCCCGTCCACCCGGTCGACCACGGCGCGGAACCGCCGATCGACGGGGGCGTCGGCGAGCAGGTCGCCACCCGGGAAGCAGGCCGGCAACCGGTCCGCGAACGCACCGCAATCCACGGCCCGCGACCCTACCCGGGCCCGCGCTCGCCCGGCCGCCCCCCGCCGCCCGGGAGCCCGCCGTCCGGGAGCCCGCCGTCCGGGAGCCTGCCGTCCGGGAGTCCGGCGTCCGGGATCCAACCGTTGGGGAGCCCGGCGGCTGGGAGCCCGCCAGCCGGGACCGGGGTGGTCGGGAGCCCGACGGCCGGCGGGACGGCGTCCCGGGTCGGGCGCGGCTCGGGACCCGCCGGATCGGCCGCCGCGGGCTCGACCCCGGCCAGCTCGGATCCGCCCGACTCAGCCGGCCGCGTGCGGATGTGCAGCAGGGCGGCGCCGGTGACGTAGGCGGTGACGGTGATCAGGCAGGCGAGCAGGATCTGGCTGGGCGAGTGGTGCAGGACGGCCGCGATCGCGCCGGCCTCGACCAGGATCAGCGCCCAGAGCAGGCGGCCGGGGCGGCGGTCGCCGGCGGCCACCGCGGCCAGCAGCAGCGCCTGCCCGAGGGTCCAGCCCACGCCGAGCAGCGCGAACCACGGCCCGAGCCGCACCGCCTCGGTGTACCCGGCGGCGTGGCCGGTGGCCACCCGCACCACCGGCCCGGCGGCGAGCCAGGTCAGCCCGACGCCCACGGCGCCGAGGGCCGCGGTGCCGGCCAGCGTCAGCCCGAGCAGCCGGCGTCGCCCCTCCGGCCGGGCCAGCGCGGGGTACGCGGCCTGGGCGATGAACTGGGCACCCCACACCATCCCCTTCGCGAACAGCGATGCGACGCCGTACGCGCCGGAGGTCGCCGGGTCCAGGTAGTGCCGGGCCAGCAGGAGGTCCACATTGGACAGCACGATGATCCCGGCGACCGCCGAGCAGGCCCGCGCGACGTCCCCGGCGAGCGCCCGCTCCAGCCGCAGCCGCCGGGCCGCCGCGCGCCAGCCCACGGCCGGCCGCCACGACCCGGGGCCGGCCAGCAGCCAGCCGAACGCCGTGGACACCGCCGCCGCCACCGCCAGCGCGGCCATCGCTCCGGTGACGTTCCAGCCGGCGGCCCCGGCCAGCACGCCGGCCACGAACCGGCCGAGCGCGGCCGCCACGTACAGGCCGCCGAGCGCGCTGAACCGGTGATGGCCGAGCAGGCCGCCCTGGATACCCCCGGCCAGCGTCATCGGCACCAGCGTCGCGCCCAGCGCCAGCACCGGACCCATGCCGGACAGGTGCAGGAAGCTGCCGGCCAGCGGCGACACGGCCGCGGCGACGGCGAGCAGGCCGACCCCGGTGCCGGCGGCGAGCAGCATCGACGCGCCGTCGTTGCGCCCCGCCGGCAGGCCGAGCGCGACCGTCCGCCGGGCCACCACGTACTGCAGCCCGCTGGCCGGGATCGTGCCGATCAGCCCGGCGCCGAGCAGCGCGACCAGGGCCCCGTAGTCGGCCGGGCCGAACGCGTGCGCCAGCACCACCGTGAACGCGTAGCCCAGGGCGTTGGAGAGGGCGCTGGCCACGCCGAGCACCAGCCCGCCGCGGGTGGACCCGCTCATCCGGGCGCCCAGCCCGGCCAGCCGCCCACCAGGCACCCGCCGCACCGCGACGACTGGCCGACCGACCACTCCAGGACCTCCCGCCCGCCGCAGCCTACTGGACCGATCGTCCTGGTTACCGCCGAGTAGGAACCGGGGAGGACAGCGGGCCGCCCGGACGGGGCCGGCTAGGCTGGTACGGCAGTGAGGACGCAGCGGGTAGTTGAGCGGATGCGGTTCGCCATGAGTGCACCCGTCCGGCCGGCGGCATCGCGGTGAGCGCGACCGCCGATCTGGACCGGCCGGCGGCGGCGCCGGAGCCCGGGCCCGGCCCGCCGGGGCAACCGGCAGGCGATGGCGCCGGGCCGGGCGGCCGGTGGCCGACACTGCCCCGGCTGAGCCCGCGGGCCCAGCTGATCTCGGTGCTGCTGGTGCTGCTGGCCGCGGTCGTGTTCGGCAACAGCGCCCGCGAGTTCGCCGCGGACGCGAAGCCCGAGCTGTACTTCGCGCCCTGGCGCAGCGCCGGCGCCTACCTGTCGGCCTGGCAGGAGAACCCGCAGCTGGGCTTCCCGAGCTTCAACGTGGGGTTGGTGCCGGTCGCGGTGGTGATCGGGCTGATCCAGGCGTTCGGGGTCAGCCCGCTGCTGTCGGTGCGGGTGCTGCGGCTGCTGCTGCTCGTGCTGGGCGCCTGGGGCGCGGCCCGGCTGTACCGCGCGGTGCGGCCGGCCGCCGAGCGCGACGACGTCGGCCCGCTGGTGGCCGGTGCCGCGTTCGTGGCCAACCCGTACCTGGTGGTGGCCGGCGGGAACCAGGCCATCCTGCTGCCGTGGGCGCTGCTGCCCTGGCAGCTGCTGTTCCTGGTGCGCGCGCTGCGCCAGCCGGCGGCGTCCGGCGGCTGGCGGGACTGGCGGGCCCGGCTGGCCAACTGGCGCTGGCCGGCCGCGGTCGCGCTGACGTTCTTCGCGATGTCCGGGATGAACGCCGGCGTGGTCCCGCTGATCCAGCTGCTGGCGGTGCCGGCGGTCGTGCTGGCGCTGCGCCGGGACGGCGGGCTGCGCTGGCGGCACGTCGCCGCGGTGCTCGCCCGGTGCGCCGCGCTCGTGCTCGCGGTCTCGGCGTACTGGGTGGTGCCGTCGCTGTTCGCGCTGCGCGCCGGCACCGTGGTGGTGGACAACTCCGAGACGCTGGACGGCATCTTCGGCCCCACCTCGTACGCGGAGGTGCTGCGCGGGCTGGGCCAGTGGCCCCTGTACGGCAGCGGCCCGAACGGCCCGTGGCTGCCCGAGTACGCCGCCTACCTGCGCAACCCGGTGGTGGTGCTGCTCAGCTTCGGGCTGCCGGTGGCCGCGGCGCTGGCCGCGCTGGTGGTCCGCGGGCCGGTGCGCCGGATCGGGCTGGCGCTGCTCGCGGTCGCGGTGCCGATCATGGTGGGGCTGTTCCCGCCGGCCGCGCCGAGCCCGTTCGGCCGGGCGTTGCAGTGGGTCTTCGACCACGTCCCGGGCGCCGGCGCGTTCCGGACCACCAACAAGATCGGCTCGCTGCTGGTGCTCGGCGTCGCGCTGCTGCTGGCCGCGCTGGCCGCGGCCGCGTTCCGGCGCACCCGCGGCACCGCGCCGAGGTACCGGGCGGCGATCGTGCTGGGCCTGGTCGCGCTGCTCGCCGGCGGCACCGTGCCGGCGTGGACCGGCCGGCTCTACTCGTCCACTGTGGACGTCCCGGGCTACTGGACGCAGGCCGCCGCGGACCTGAACGCCGGCTCGCCGGACGAGCGCGTCTGGTTCATCCCGGGCGAGGTGCTGGCCGCGTACCGGTGGTCGCAGGACCGGCCGGACGACCTGTCCACGTCGCTGCTGTCCCGGCCGTCGCTGGTCCGCACGGTGATCCCGGTGACCTCGCCGGCGGCGGCCAACCTGCTGGCCGCGACCGACGTGCAGTTGAACGAGGGCAGCCTGCCGCCGGGCGCGCTCTCGGCGACCGCGCGCTACCTGGGCGTCGGCGACGTGCTGCTGCGCAACGACGTGAACTGGGAGGTCTACCAGGGCGGCCGGCCGCAGGTGATGCAGGACCAGGTGAACTTCGACACCGGGCTGCGGCCGCTGGGCAACTACGGCGCGCCCGGGCAGAACACGGTCTCCGCGCAGTACCCGCCGTCGACGCCGCTGGAGGCCAGCCTGCCGCCGCTGCAGCGGTACGGCGTGACCGGGCCGCGGCCGGTGACCCGCACCGAGCCCGCCGCCGGCACCGTGCTGATCGACGGGGACGGCTTCGCGGTCGCCCCGCTGGTCGCGGCCGGCCTGCTGGCCGGCCAGCCGTCGTTCCAGTACCTGTCCGACCTGACCCCGGCGCAGTTCGGCCTGCTGCTGGACCGGCAGGTCGCCCGCACCGGCCGGGTCGTGCTCACCGACACCAACCGGCGCCGGAGCACGGTCGGCGGCCGGCTGGGCAACAGCCAGGGCCCGCTGCTGGACGCCGGCACCGACCCCGGGGCGACCCGGGCACTGGCCGGCCCGGACGAGCAGACCGTGCTGCGGGTCGAGGGCGGCCAGGCGACCGCGTCCGAGGTCGGCTCGGCGTTCGGCACGGTCGCCAACGCGTCCGCGGAGAACGCGGTGGACGGCAACCCGGACACGGCCTGGCGGTTCGGCGACTTCGGCCGCGCGGTCGGCCAGACGCTCACGATCCGCACCGACAGCGTGCAGTCGGTGCCCGCGGTGACCGTGCACGTCGCGCGGACCAGCGGGGCACGGATCAGCCGGCTGCGCGTCACCGTCGGCCACGTGGTCCGGGACGCCGACGTGGACGCCACCGGGACCGCCACCGTCCCGCTGGACCAGCCGGTCAGCACCGACACCGTCAAGATCACCGTCACCGGCGTCCAGGGCAGCGGCTTCAACCTGGTCGGCATCGCCGAGGTCGAGCTGCCGGGGGTGCGGCTGGCCCGGGTGGCGCGGCTGCCCGACACGCTGGCCCGCCTCGCCGCCGGCCTGGACGGCCCCGGCCTGGCCGCGCTGGACCGCACCCCGGTGGACGTGGTGCTGACCCGGGTGCGCGGCACCGGGGCCACCGACGACGACGAGGAGACCTCGCTGGCCCGCGACTTCGACCTGCCGGTGGACCGCAGCTACCGGCCGTACGGCATCATCCGGCCCAGCACGCTGAACGAGCGCGATCTGGACGTGCTGGCCGGTGCCTCCGACGGGGTCACCGCCAGCACCACCTCACGGGCGTTCGACCTGCCCACCCTGCGCGGCTCGCAGGCCGTGGACGGCGACCCGGACACCGCCTGGATCCCCGGCGCGCCCGTCATCGGGCAGTCACTGACGATCGGGGCCGGGGCGCGGGTGGTCGACCACGTGGACATCACCCAGATCGCCGCGGACCACAAGCCGCTGGCGGACTGGGTGAGCAGGGTGTCGATCTCGGTGGACGGGAAGCCCGGCCTGGTCGCCGACCTCAAACCGGGCACCACCCGGCTGCGGTTCGCGCCGATCAGCGCGCACCAGCTGAAGCTCACGATCCTGGCCAGCCACACCGGCTCGCAGATCGCGCCGCTGCGCATCTCCGAGGTCAACTTCGGCGGCGCCCGGATCTCGTTCGACAAGCGCCGGGCGGCCAGGGCCTGCGTCCCGGTGGGCACCCTGGACGGGCAGGACCTGCTGATGCGGCCGGTGCTGCCGATCACCAGCGACGGCCCGTCGGTGTGGGCCGGGTGCGGCCGGCAGTCGCTCGCCGCGGGCGTGCACACGGTCCGGCCGCTGGGCAACTGGACGCCGGACGAGCTGGTGCTGCGGGACTCCCGCGGCGACACCCCGACCCGCCCGCTGCCGACCCCGCCGGACTTCCTGATCTCGCACTCCCACGGGCCCGGGATGACCGTCACCGTCCGGTCGGCCACCGAGCGGTACTACCTGGTCACCGGGCAGGCGTACGACCCGCGCTGGCACGCCACGCTGGACGGTCGCGACCTCGGCCCGCCGATCACGGTCGACGGCTACTCGGCCGGCTGGCTGGTCGACGCGCCCGGCACGCACACGATCGCCGTGCGGTACGGCCCGCAGCGCACCAGCGACCTGGCGCTGGCCGCGTCCGGCCTGACCGTGCTCGGCTGCCTGGTGCCGCTGGTGCTGCGCTCGCCGCTGCCCGCGCCGGCGGTGGTCCGGCGGCGGCCGGCCCGGGGCCCGCGCGGCCGGCGGGCCCGACTCGTCGCGGCGGCGGCCGGCTGGGCGCTGGTCGTCGGGCTCGGCTGGCTGTTCGGCGGCGTCGTGCTGGCGTCCGCCGCGCTCGCGCTGGCGGCGTGGCACCTGCTGCGCCCGCCCCGGCCCCGGGTGCTGCTGGTCGCCGGCACCGGCCTGCTGGCCGCCGTCCCGGTCGTCTGGCTGGTGCTGCGGCCGGACCTCAACCGCCCGCTGACCGCGCACGTCGTCCAGGACGACCTCTGGCCGCACCGGCTGGCCGCCATCGGCCTGCTGCTCGTCCTCGTCGGCGCCGCCCGCGCCGAACGCGCCGCCGCCCGGGCGGAGCCGGCCCGATGACCGGCCCGCCGCTGGTCAGTGTCGTGGTGCCGACCCGGGACGCCGCGCGGACGCTGCGGGCCTGCCTGCGCTCGGTGCGGGCGCAGGACCACCCGGCCGTCGAGCTGATCGTGATCGACAACAGCAGCGCCGACGGGACGTTCGAGATCGCCACCGAGCTCGCCGACCTGGCCGTCCGCGGCGGTCCGGAACGCAGCGCGCAGCGCAACCGCGGCGTCGAGCTGGCCGGCGGCGACTGGGTGTTCTGGGTGGACGCCGACATGGTGCTGGACCCGAACGTGGTCTCCGCGGCGCTGGCGACGGCGGGGCGGTCCGGCGCGGTCGCGGTCGCGGTGCCGGAGACGTCGTTCGGCCCCGGCTTCTGGACGGCCTGCCGGGCGCTGGAGCGGTCCTGCTACCTGGACGACCCGAGCCTGCACAACCCGCGGCTGCTGCGCCGGGACTACCTCCGCTCGCTGGGCGGGTTCGACCCCGCGATGTCCGGACCGGAGGACGCCGACCTGCGGCTGCGGCTGCGCGCCGACGACGCCGTGACCGGCTACTGCGGCGAGGCGTTCATCCGGCACGACGAGGGCCGGCTGACGCTGCGCGGGGTGCTCGCCAAGCGCGTCTACTACGGCCGCAGCCTGCCCGCGTTCGCCGCGGCGCACCCCGGCGCGGTCGGCGGCCAGGGCGCCGGCACCGCCCGCGCCCTGCTCCGGCACCGCCGCCGGCTGGCCCACCGCCCCGGCCTCGCCGCCGGCATGCTGCTGCTGCGCGCGCTGGAGGCCGCCGCGTACGGCGCCGGCGCCTGGCGGGGCCGCACCCGCCGGGCGGCGGGGGTGGCGCGGCGGCCGCCCCCCGCGCACCGGGGGGCAGAGTGAGCCGGCGGCTGCTGTGGGTGTCGCTGGCCGACCAGCGGCCGCGGCGCGAGCTGTACTGGCTCTCGCTGATGCCCGGCACGCAGCTGACCGCGCTGGCGGCGGAGCGGCCGCAGGGGGAGCTGACCTGGCTGCCGGCCACGTACCGGCGGCCGGTTCGCCGGTTCGTCGAGGCCGGCGCACTGGCCTGGGTGCGCGAGCTGGACGCGCTGCCGCCGGCCTACGACTGGTGCGCCTCGCTGGAGCTGTGCTCGCTGGTGACCGGCCAGGTGACCCGCTACGCCCGCCGCCGCGGCCTCCGCCAGGCGGTGCTGACCTGGGAGAACGACCCGCGTCAGCCGCTGTACGGGCTGCCGCCGTACCGGTCCGCCACCCGCGCCGCGCTGGCCGAGGCGGACCTGTTCGTCTGCCTGATCGGCGCTGCCGCCGACCACCTGCGGGTTCTCGGCGTGGACGAGTCGCGGATCAGCGTCGTGCACCCCGGCACCGACCTGGACCTCTTCCGCCCGGCCGAGACCCCGGTGGCCGACCCGGTGCTGGCCTACGTCTCGCCGGTTGCCGCGAACAAGGGCATCGACCGGGTGCTCGGCGCGTTCTCGCTGGTCCGGCAGCGGCTGCCGGAGGCGCGGCTGCGGGTGCTCGGCCGCGGCCCCGCCGAGCCGCTGGTCCGCGCCGCCGCGGCCGACCCCGACCGCGGCGTGGAGTACCTCGGCGCCGGCGACGCCGTCCGGGTCGCGGCGGTGCTGCGCGAGGCGGCGGTGTTCGTGACCGCGCCGCGGGCCAGTTGGAAGTGGAACGAGCAGTTCGGGCTGGCCTACCTGGAGGCGATGGCCAGCGGGCTGCCGGTGGTGACCACGGTCTGCGGCACCAACGCCGAGATCGTCCGGCCGCCGAACGAGCGTGTCGTGGACGACCCGGAGGCCCTCGCCGCCGCGCTGCTGCGGCTGCTGGAGGACCCGGCCTGCCGGCGTGCGATCGGCGCCGCCAACCGCCGCTACGTCGAGGAACGGCACGACCAGCGCACCCAGGCCGCCCGCATGGCGGCCGCCTTCACCGCCGCCGAATCCCGGTGAGCCGGATCCCGGTGAGCCGGATCCCAGTGAGCCGGATCCCGTGACGCAGGTCCGGACCGGCCGTCCCGCCGGGTCGGCCGGGCTGCTGCTGGGGGTGGTGGTCGGCGGCGTCGTGCTGGCGCCGGTGCTCGGCCGCGGGTACGCGCTGAGCTACGACATGGTGTTCGTGCCGCGGCCGCCGATCACCCCCGCGGTGCTGGGCACGGACGGGTCGGTGCCCCGCGCGGTGCCGACCGACCTGGTGGTGGCGCTGCTGTCACGGGTGCTGCCGGGCTCGATCGTGCAGCAGGCGGTGCTGCTGGCGGTGTTCGTGCTCGGCGGGTGGGGGGTGGCCCGGCTGCTGCCCGGCCCGCTGGCCGGCGCCGCCGGGGCGCTCGCGTACCTGTGGAACCCGTACGTGGACGAGCGGCTGGTGCTCGGGCACTGGGCCTTCCTGGTCGGCTACGCGCTGCTGCCCTGGGTGGCGGGCGCGGCGCTGGCGGCGCGGCGCGGCGGCCGGCTGCCGCCGCTGCTGCTCTGGCTGGGCGCCGCCGCGCTGGCCGGCAGCACGTCGGCGCTGCTGGCCACCGGGCTGGCGCTGGCCATCCTCGGTGTGCGGCCGTGGCGGCGGGCGGCCGTCGTGCTGGCGTTCGCGGTCGCCGTGAACGCGCCCTGGTTGCTGCCCGCGCTGGCCCGCCCCGGTGGCACCCCGGCCGACCCGGCCGGGGTCGCGGCGTTCGCCGCCCGCGCCGACTCCCCGCTCGGCAGCCTGGGCAGCCTGGCCACCCTCGGCGGCACCTGGAACCCCGCGGTCTGGCCGGCCGAGCGCGGCTACCTCGCCCTCGCCCTGGCCGCCCTGGCCGCCGTCGTGGCCGCTCTCGCCCTCGGCCTCCGCCCGCTGCTGGCCCCGCCGCCCGTGCCGACGGACACCCCGTCCGGCTCCGGCGCGGCCGGGATGGCCGGGTCGGGCCGGTACGGGCTGGTGATTGCCGCTGTGGTGGGGTTTGTGGTGGCAGCGGCCGGGGCGCTGCCGGCGACCCGGTCGGTGATCACCGCGGTCGTGGTGCACGTGCCGGGCGGCGGGCTGCTGCGGGACGGGCAGAAGTTCCTGGCCCCGGCCGCGCTGCTGGTGGCGCTCGCCGCCGGGCACGCGGTGGCCCGGCTCGCGGCGAGCCGGCGCACGCTGGCGTACGCGGCGCTGCTCGGCCTGGTACCGGTGCTCACGCTGCCCTCGCTGGCGGCCGGAGCGGGCGGCCGGCTGGGCGGCGTCCACTACCCGGCGTCCTGGCTCGGCCTGCGGGACGCGGTCGCGGGCAGCCCGCGCGGGGACGTGGCGGTGTTCCCGTGGGCGCTGTACCGCCGGTTCGGCTGGGACGGCGACCGGGTGCTGCTCGACCCGCTGCCCCGGCTGCTGCCGCGCCGGGTCGTGGTGAACGACGACCTGCCGCTGTCGACGGTGACGGTCCGCGGCGAGAACCAGCGGGCCGCGGCGATCACCGCCGGCCTGGCCCGCGGCGACGACCCGGTGCGGCTACTGCGCGCGGCCGGCATCCGGTACGCCGTGGTGCACCGGGGTCAGCCCGGGGCGGGCCGGATCGAGGCGGCGCTGGCCGGGCTGCCGGTGCGGTTCAGCTCGGACGACCTGCTGCTGGTCGAGGTCCCGGGCCCGCTGGGCGCCGCGCCGCCGACCCGGCCGCTGCTCGGGCTCGGCCTGGGGCTGGCCGGGCTGGCGATCGCCGGCGCCGTCGGCATGAGTCCGAGCGGCGTCCGGCGGCGCCGGCTGCTACGCTCCCCGGCACCAAGTGGGACCGATCGGTCAAGCTGACGGCTACGGAGCGTGCACGATATGGCTCTTCGCGGAGGCACCCAGCACTCGGATCGGGGTGCTGTGATCATCTCGATGCTCATCGCCTCGCTGGTCGGTGGGGCACTCGCGGTGGGCGCCTCGATCGCCCTGGTCAAATCCCAGGCCGACCAGGACGTCGCGCCGGTCAAGAAGCCGCTCGTCACCTACGACCAGCGGTAGCCGGCCGCCAGCGGTAGCCGGCCGCCGGCGTCCTACTGACCGGCCGCGGCGCTGGGCTCGTCCGCCAGCACGTCGTCGGCCAGCACGTCGTCGAGCGCCGGGCGCGGGGCCGGGATCGCGCGTGGGGGCAGGCCGGTGATGTCGCGCAGCTCCGCCTCGAACACCTCGACGGCCGCCGGCCAGCTGAACCTGGCCGCGTGCGCCCGGGCCTGGTGGCCGAGCCGGCCGCGCAGCGCCTCGTCCTCGATCAGCCGGCGGGTCGCCGCGACGAAGCCGGCCTCGTCGTCCACCAGCAGCCCGGTCTCCCCGTCCAGCACCGACTCCTGGGTGCCGCCGGCGGACCGGAACGCGATCGTCGGCGTGCCGTGTGCCGCGCTCTCGATCACCACCAGGCCCCAGCCCTCCTTCACCGAGGGCATCGCGTGCAGCCACGCCCGCGCGAGCAGCCGGTGCTTGGTCACGTCGTCCACGAAGCCGGCGAAGGTGACCCGGTCGGACACGCCGAGCCGGTCGGCCAGCTCGCGCAGCGTCGGCTCCCAGTAGCCCTGCCCGATGATGGTCAGGCTCACCTCGGGGTGGCTCAGGCTCAGCTCGGCCAGCGTGGTCAGCGCCAACTCGACCCGCTTGTGCGGCACCAGCCGGCC
>JBBWZH010000693.1:0-4002 GCA_039648995.1 Mycobacteriales bacterium | reverse complement strand
GCGCCGCCGTCACCGCGTCCACGTTGACCGCGAGCCACGGCGCGTACGGGGCGAGCGCCAGCGCCGGCAGCAGCCGGCGTGCCGCCGGCTCCCCGCACAGCGACCGGACCGAGATCGCCACCAGCGGGGTGACCAGCGCGCCGAGCAGGGTGACCGCGATGCCGAGTAGCTCGGGCCGGTGCACCCCGAGCCGGCCGGCGGCCCACAGCAGCAGCACCGGCAGCGGCGGGTGGTCGCGGGTGGCCGGCGCGTCGCCGGCGCGCGCGGTGAAGCCGGTCAGGTAGGTGCCCGGGGTGTCGTCCACCCGCGCCGCCTCGGCCAGGTAGCCGGGGCCCGCGAGCCCGTGCGTCAGGCCGCCGGTGCCGTCCACCGCGACCAGCGCCAGCGCCCAGGCGACGGTGACCCCGTAGCCGGCGAGCAGCAGCGCCGGCCAGCCGAACCGGTCCGGCAGCCCGCTGCCGACGGCGAGCAGCGCGAGCACGGCCACGGCCGGAGCGAGCAGGCTGGCCGGGTCGAGCACGAGTTGGTACCGGCCGGCGAACGGGGCGGCGGCCGTGCCCAGCCCGGCGCCGAGGCTGACCGCGAGCAGGGTGAGGCCCAGCCCGAGCCCGGCCAGTAGCAGCCAGCCGGTGAGGTCCAGCCATTCCGCGCGGCGCTCGGCTGACAGCTCGGCACCGGCCGCGGCGGGCCGCGGCGGCGGCCCGGACGGGCCGGCCGGCGGACTGTCCGTGATGCCGGTGGACGGGCCGCGGGGGCCGGAATCTGCCCCCCGCGACCGCCGCATGCGGCGCAGCCTACGGGGAACCTGTGTACGAGATCACCAAGTCGGGTGGTGCGGAGCGGCTCACTGGGTGATCATGGGTGCGCCGGACCGTCCGGCGAGGGTCTACCGGCGGCACCCCGCCGGTGACCGGGCAGCGTTCCACACCCACGACAACGGAGGGTCGCAAGGTGGCAGACCTCAAGAAGGGCGCTCGCATCACCGGGACCGCACGCGACAAGCTCGCCGCCGATCTGCGCAAGAAGTACGACCAGGGGCAGAGCATCCGCGCGCTGGCCGAGTCGTCCGGCCGGTCCTACGGCTTCGTCCACCGCATCCTGACCGAGTCCGGCACGAACCTGCGGGGCCGGGGCGGCGCGACGCGGCGGAAGAAGAAGTCCTGACCGCCCCACTTCGGGGGCACGGCGAGCCGGTCGGTGGGCCGGCGGCCGCGGTCCGGCTGGCCCGGGCCGGACCGGTCGCCACGGTCACGCTCGATCGGCCCGAACGGCTGAACGCGCAGACACCGCACACCTGGAGCGCGCTGCGCGAGGTGGGACGGTCGCTGCCCGGGGACATCCGGGTGGTGGTCGTGCGGGGGAACGGCCGGGCCTTCTCGGCCGGGCTGGACAAGGCCGCCTTCACACCGGGTGGCATCCCCGACACGCCCGGGCCGGCCGAACTGGTCGCGCTGCCGGCGGCCGAGGCGGACGCCGTCGTCGCCGGCTACCAGCAGGCGTTCAGCTGGCTGCGGCGGCCGGACCTCGTCTCGGTGGCCGCGGTGCAGGGGCACGCGATCGGTGCCGGCTGCCAGTTGGCGTTGGCCTGCGACCTGCGGGTGCTCGCCGCCGACGCGCAGCTCGCGCTGCCCGAGCCCACCCTCGGCCTGGTGCCGGACCTCGGTGGCACGGCCCCGCTGGTGGACGCCGTGGGCTACTCCCGGGCGTTGGAGATCTGCCTGACCGGCCGCCGCGTCGGCGCGGAGGAGGCGCTGCGGCTGGGGCTGGCGACCGCGGTGGTCCCGGTGGCGGAACTGGCCGGCGCGGTGGGCGATCTGGTCGCCGCGCTGCTGGCCACCCCCCGGGACGCCGCCGTGGAGACCAAGGCACTGCTGCTGGGTGCGGCCGAACGCCGGCGCACCCGGTCCGAGCAGGAGGCGGCCGAGCGCGCCGCGCAGCTTCGCCAGCTGCGCGGCCTGCTCGCGCCCGGGGCCACCGGGTAGCCGCCGCCGGCTCGCTGGCGGGTGCGGGCGGGCCGGCGGGTGCGGGCGGGCCGGCGGGCGCGGCGCCGGTCGCTGTCCGCCGTGCGCGTAATCCGGCCGGTGCCGCCGGCCGGGCGGAAGCGACGGCACCGGCCGTGGCGTTGCGTCCGCAGGTAACCCGGCGAGAGGTGTCTGCTTGATGTCCATGTCCGGAGCGCCGGCGCCCTGGCACACGCTCAGGTCGTACCGGCGGGATCGGTCGGTGGCGGCGACGAAGCTGGCGCCGGGCACGGTCCGCCGCATCGCCCGGTTCGCCCGGCCGTACCGGGCGGATCTGGGCGTGTTCCTGCTCGCCGTGACGGTCAGCGCGCTGATCGGCGTCGTCACCCCGGTGCTGGCGGGTCGGGTGATCAACCAGATCACGTCCGCCGGTGGGCGGCACGGCACGGTCGGCGGGGTGGTCCGGCTGGCGGTCGTGATCGCGGTGCTCGCGGTGCTGGACGCCGGCCTGTCGCTGGCCCAGCGGTGGTACTCGTCCCGGATCGGCGAGGGCCTGATCTACGCGATGCGCACCCGCGTGTTCGACCACGTGCAGCGGATGCCGCTCGCGTTCTTCACCCGCACGCAGACCGGGGCACTGGTCAGCCGGCTCAACAACGATGTGATCGGGGCGCAGCAGGCGTTCACGTCGACGCTGTCCGGCGTGGTGTCGAACGTGATCGGGCTGGTGCTCACCGCCGCCGTGATGTTCTCGCTGTCCTGGCAGATCACCGCGCTGGCGCTGGTGCTGCTGCCCCTGTTCGTGGTGCCGGCGCGCCGTGTCGGGACCCGGCTGCAGACGATCACCCGCGAGTCGTACCAGCTGAACGCGTCGATGAACGCGACGATGACTGAGCGGTTCAACGTGGCCGGGGCGCTGCTGGTGAAGCTGTTCGGCCGGCCGGTGGAGGAGGCGGGTTCGTTCGCCGGCCGGGCCGCCCGGGTGCGCGACATCGGCATCACGTCGGCCATGTACAGCCGCACGTTCTTCGTCGCGCTGTCGCTGGTCGCGTCGCTGGCGCAGGCGCTCGTCTACGGCCTGGGCGGCTGGTACGCGCTGACCGGCCGGCTGGATGCCGGCACCGTCGTCACGCTCGCGCTGCTGCTGTCCCGCCTGTACGGGCCGCTGACCGCGCTGTCCAACGTCCGGGTGGACGTGATGAGCGCGCTGGTCTCGTTCGAGCGGGTCTTCGAGGTGCTGGACCTGCCGCCGCTCATCGACGACGCGCCGGACGCGGTGCCGCTGGCCGCCGGCGCGCGCTCGGTCGAGTTCGACGACGTGCGGTTCTCCTACCCGACCGCGGCCGAGGTGTCGCTGGCCTCGCTGGAGGACGTGGCCAAGCTGGACACGGCGCCGGCCGTCGAGGTGCTGCACGGGGTGTCGTTCACCGCGGCGCCGGGGGAGCTGGTCGCGCTGGTCGGCCCGTCCGGCGCCGGCAAGACGACGATCAGCCAGCTGGTGCCGCGGGTATACGACGTGCGGTCGGGCGCGGTGCGGATCGGCGGCCAGGACGTCCGGGCGGTCACCCAGGAGTCGCTGCGGGCCGCGATCGGCGTGGTCACCCAGGACGCGCACCTGTTCCACGAGACGATCCGGGAGAACCTCCGCTATGCGGCGCCGGACGCCAGCGACGCGCGGTTCTGGCACGCGCTGGAGGCCGCGCAGATCGCCGACCTGGTCGCCTCACTACCGGACGGCCTGGAGACGGTGGTCGGCGACCGCGGCTACCGGCTGTCGGGCGGGGAGAAGCAGCGGCTGGCGATCGCACGGCTGCTGCTGAAGGAGCCGTCGATCGTGATCCTGGACGAGGCCACCGCGCACCTGGACTCGGAGTCGGAGGTGGCCGTGCAGCGGGCGCTGTCGGCCGCGCTGGCCGGCCGGACGTCGCTGGTGATCGCGCACCGGCTGTCCACCGTCCGGGAGGCGGACAAGATCCTCGTGGTGGACGGCGGGCGGATCGTCGAGTCCGGCCCGCACGAGGAGCTGCTGGCCCGTGGTGGC
>JBBWZH010000692.1:0-7049 GCA_039648995.1 Mycobacteriales bacterium | reverse complement strand
GTCCACGTCCTGCACCTCGACCACGGCCTGGCGGATCAGCGGCCAGTGCCGTGCGTCGAGCCCGCGCAGCACGTCCACCTCGGCGCCCTCGGCGTCGATCTTCAGCAGGTCGACCGGCCGGCCCGGGTCGAGGAAGGCGGACAGCGGCTCGACCGCGGTGGTGAGCAGCTGGCTGCGGTGCATCCGCTCGACCACCTTCGGCCCGAGCGTCCGGGTCATGTTCGCCTTCTGCAGTTCCTTGATTTCCGGGTACCGGGTGGAATTGCCCGGGATCAGCGGGTAGTAGGTGAACGGTACGTCCCGCTCGGCCGCCGCGCCGAGCGCGACCGGTTCGACGGTCACCCCGGTCAGGCCGTGCAGCTCGATATTCCGGCGGAGCAGCTCGACCGACGGCGCGGCCGGTTCGAATGCGAGCACGGTGGCGTCCGGGTAACGCGACTTCAGGTAGACCACGAACATGCCGATATTCGCGCCGACATCCACCACGAAGGGATTGTCCGGCAGCGGGATATCGGCATAGCAGCCGGCTCGGTATATCTCCTCGTAGAGGAACCGTGCCTCCACCCCGGAAGTCGCGTACATGCTCAGCGTCGGGTCGAGTTCCACCAGTTTGCCGTCGGACATCGCGTCTGCCTCTATTCGGGTCAGGGTACGGGTATCAGTGGGCGGACTTGCCGTCCGCGCGCAGCAGTCGCACGACGCCGTCGCGGCAGGGCAGGTACACGCAGTCGACCTCGACCTGTGCGCTGATCGCCGCGCCGGCCGGGTCGCCCGGGTCGCCCGGCGCGACCGGGGCGGCCCGGGTGGTCGGCGGGCCGACGTACTCGGCCGAACGCACCGGGTACTGCTGGCCGCCGATCGAGACGAACGCGCGGGGGTACGGCCCGAGGAGGGCACGGACTAGCGCGTCGATCTCGTCAAATGCCATTGAACTGGATATTTCTCCATCAGCCGGACGGCGTTTCGGCCAGACCGTGGCGATCCCGCCGTCCTGCGGCAGCGCCCGGACCGACCGGTCGGCGAGTCGGCCGGCGAGCTCGAAGCCTGCGGTGAAGTGCGTGCCGGCGACCCGGTAGAACAGCGACGCGGCGGTTTCCCGGGGGTGCACCGGCAGGTCGTATTGGGCGATGAGGGAGCCGGTGTCGGCCGCCGCCTCCAGGAAGAAAACGCTCAGCGCGGTCTCCCGCAGGCCCTTGATGATTGTCCACGGAATGGGCGCCTGGCCGCGCCCGGTCGGCAGCTTGGTCGGGTGCATGCCGATACAGCCGAAGGCGCCGGCGGCCTTTTCACCCGGCTCGGCGAATTCGGCCGGTATCGCCAGCACCTCGGGTGCGACCAGCCGCGACCAGCCGATCACCAGCAGGTAATGCGGCCGGCATTCCCGGATCGTCCCGGCCAATGCGGTCAGCCGGCCGTCGGCGGTGTACACGTGCCGGACGCCCTGTTCGGCGGCCAGCCCCGTGCTGCTCAGGAAACCGACCGTCCCGCCGGCCTTGCCGGTGTCCAGACCCACCATCATCTCGACCGAGAGCCGACCCTCCAGATACGCGGGTGCGGCGAAGATCCCCTCGAACGCGCGGAGCCCGAAAGTGTGGCCGGTGACGAGGATCAATCGGGTCGGGCTGCTCACTGCGCGCGTCCTCCGTGGTGTATGTCGATGATGTCGACCGCACCGCTGACCGCGTCGACAGTAAACGCGACCTGCGTATTCTGATCGTGCAGGAACTGCTCGGCCAGATCGGGCCGGGCCGCCGGGTCGGCGAGGAATTCCAGGCCGAGCCGGGTGCCGAACCCGGACGCGCCGGCGGCGCACACGATGCGGGTTTCCGGCGCCCACGGATTCAACACCACCGAAATCAGCCCGGCGTCCTGCCGGACGATGCGGTCGGCGTCGAATTCCGGATAGAACCGGCGGCCGTCGGCGCGGTTGACGAGATAGGCCGGCTCGGTGCGGGGCAGGTCGTACTCGATCGCCCACCGGGTGCGCGACAGCCGGTTGTAGAGATCCCGGACGACCGGGTTGCTGACCGCGCCGCCAGCCAGGATCACCTGCCCGCGGCGCAGGACATCGGCCGCGTCCGGGCTGTTGGAGAACTTCTCCCGCAGCGGTGAGGACGGCGCCCACTGGCTGGCGAACGCGTGCCGGAGCCGGTCCCGGCCGGCGTTCTCGTGCACGGTCGGCCAGTCGATCGCCGCGCCCGGGGCCGAGTACGCCTCGTACAGGAGGGTCAGGTCGGCCGGCCCGACGATCGGCGTCCAGAGCCGGTGGAACAGCGAGTCGCTCAGCCCGACCGTCTTACGGAGCACGTCCACCGCGTCGTTCTGGAAGCCGACCTCGAAACCTTCGGCCCGGCTTAGCCCGGCCAGGCTGCCCAGCCGCATCTCGTGCTTTGCCAGGTCCGCCTTCTCGATCCGGCGCTGCTGCGACCGGTGCATCGCCAGGGCCCGGTTCTTGCCGTCCAGCCGGGCCCCGGAAACCTCCACGAAAACCCGCGGGGCGAACCTGTCCAGCTCGCTGGAGAGGTGGATCGAATAGTGCAGGAAGACCCGCTTGCGGAACACCGCGTGGGCGATCCGGTTGGCTTCGACGTGGTCGTTGTGGCTGTCCGCCTGGCTGTGCGTGACGACAATATCCGGGTCGATCCGACGCGCCGTGACCAGTTCCCGGATCATCCGCACGGTGTCGCCGTCGGCCCGTAAATGTCCGTCAGGCAGGCCGCCGAAAGCCACCCGCCCGGCCGGTACGCCGAGCTCCGCGGCGGCCCGCACCGCCTCGGCCCGGCGGATTTCCGGTGCCGGCCCCTCGTCGGTGAGAATGAGCAGATCAATATCCAGGCCGAGTGCCACGGACTTGCTGATCAACGCTCCCGCGCCGATTTCAATATCGTCTGGATGGGAACCGACCGCGAGTAGTCGCATGGGTGCGCTCATCGACCGGCCAACGCGCCGCCACGCGGCTGCTCCAGTTGGCCGTATTGACTGTGCTCCGGTCGTCCCAGGCCCCGGGCCGAGGCCGCGCTAAACGGCCGTAACGGCACGTCGAGTGGCATGTGGGCACCCCCAGAGTGACAGCGCCCTATTGTGCCGCAACCCCGGTCGGTCCGATACGACTATGCCTTTACCTGCGCGCGGGCAGCGTGATCTCGCTGATCTGGGCGTCGTGGTCGGACATGCCGGCCGGGTCGCGGAGGTCGTACCGGTGCACCTGGACGCCGCCCGCGGTCAGCGTCCAGTCCAGCCGCCACAGGTGCAGCGGGCCGGCGTGCCAGCTGCGCGGGTAGAACTGGCGGCTGGCCCGCGCCGCGTCCTCGGTCATCCCGCGCAGCGGGTCGAGGTCGCCCATCGACGGGGTGGTGTTGAAGTCGCCGGCGACCAGCAGCGGCAGCGGGTTGGCCCGGACGCTGTCCTCCAGCGCGTGGTAGAGGAAGCGCCGGTCGGCGTCCTTCGCGTGCACGGCCCGGTAGAACGACCAGGACAGCGGGCTGCGCGAGTAGTCGGCCTGGATCGGCACGTGCACGTCGTACAGCGAGAGCCGGTCCGCGCCGACCCGGACGTCCACCCGCAGCACCGAGTTCGCGTCCACCGGCGGGGTGCCGAGCACCGGCAGCCGGCTGAGCACGACCAGCTCGTGCTTGACGATGACCGTGTAGCCGGGGAAGTCGCGGGCCAGCCGGGCGCGGTCGTCGATCGCGGCGCCGGCCCGGCCGAGGTACTCCTGCAGCAGGTAGACGTCCGCGTGCATGCCGACCAGGTAGCCGGTGAACTTCCGCGGGTCGTCGCCGGTGTCCCAGTATTCGGTGTTCCAGGCCACCACCCGGATCGCGCCGGCCGGCACCGGTGCCAGCTGCCTGGTCAGCGCCGCCACGTTCAGCCCGGCCGCCGGCAGGCCCAGCAGCAGCGCGGCGACCAACGCGGTGACGCCGGTGCCGCGGCGGGGGAGCGGGACGGTCAGCGGCAGGTACAGCAGCACCGGGACGACCAGGAACGCCAGCGGCGGCACCGGCGCGAACACCAGCCACCCCCAGAACCGCCCGGCCAGCAAGGTGTTCAGGGCCACGAACGCGAGCCAGCAGACCGCCACCGCCGCCGGCAGCCGCGCCAGCACCCACCCGCCGCCGCGTAGCCCGCGCCGGGTCCAGCCGGGCGCTGACCGCGCCGGCCGCTCCGCCCCGGCCGGCCGCTCCGCCCCGGCCGGGAGGTCCGGAACGGAGCCGGCCGGTGCCGGCTCGTCGGGTGCCTGCGCGGGCGCGTCCACCAACCGGCCGGCCGGGTCGTCAGCCAGCATGGACGGTCCGGTCGCGCGGGCTTGCAGGCACGCCGACGATCGTGCCCTACCCGAGTTGCCGCCGCAGCCGGCGGGTCAGCCGGGGACCATCCAGTCGAGTACGGGGGTGGACTGCAGGGTGACCAGCACGCACATGAACAGCAGCAGGACCAGGCTCCAGCCGAGCACCTTGCGGAAGATTTCGCCTTCCCGGCCGGCCATGCCGACGGCGGAGGCGGCGATCGCCAGATTCTGCGGGCTGATCATCTTGCCCATCACGCCGCCGGACGAGTTCGCCGCGGCCAGCAGCACCGGGTCCAACCCTGCCTTGGCCGCGGTCTGCACCTGCAGCGCGCCGAACAGCGCGTTGGACGAGGTGTCCGAGCCGGTGACCGCGACGCCCAGCCAGCCCAGGATCGCGGACAGGAACGCGAACGCGCTGCCCGCGCCGGCCAGGAACTCGCCCAGCGTGTTGGTCTGCCCGGACTGGTTCAGCACGTACGCCAGGGCCAGCACCGCCATGATCGTGACGATCGCGAACCGCAGGTCGTAGTAGGTGCGGCCGTAGACGCGGACCGCCTGGCCGGCCGGGACACGCAGCACGATCGCGGTCAGGATGCCCGCCAGCACCATCAGCGTGCCAGCCGCCGGGAGCCAGCCGAACGCGAACGTGAGCGAGGACAGCGGCTTGCCCGACGCGCTGACCACGTCCAGCTTCGGCCACCTGAAGGAGGTCGTCCACGGCGACTTGGCCAGCGCGTGCTTGATCGCGCCGATGTTCGCGATCGAGAAGATCGCCACGATGATCAGGTACGGCGCGTACGCCCGCGCCACCTCGGCCGGCGGGTCCAGAACCTCGCCACCGTCCGGCCCGAGCCCGCTCCCGGCCGTCCCGCCGGCCACGCCGCCCGGACGAGCCGTACCCCGCGTCCGGTCCGTACCGGGCGAGGAGGTGGGGGCGGTCGCGACCGCCGTCCCGCCGGAACGCGACGCGGCGGCGCCGCGCACCGTGCCGCCGTCCGGCCCGTCAGCGGGCCCGTCGGCCGGCACCGTGGCCGGTCCGTCCATGGCGGACACCCGTTCGGTGGCGAGGTCGGGGGACTCGGCCGGCTGCCAGACGCGCAGCATGCCGACCACCGCGGCGGCCGAGACCAGCGCGGCGATGATGTCGGTGAGCTGCACCGAGACGTAGTTGGACGCGACGAACTGGGCGACGCCGAAGGCGAGCCCGGCGACGAGCGCGGCCGGCCAGGCCTGGCGCAGCCCGCGCTTGCCGTCCACCACCATCACCAGCACCACCGGCACCACCACGGCCAGCACCGGCGTCTGCCGGCCGACCATCGCGCCGAGCGTGTCGACGGTCAGCCGCGGGTCGGTGCCGGCGCCGGCGGCGACCGAGCCGAGCGTGACGATCGGCGTGGCCAGCGCGCCGAACGCGACCGGTGCGGTGTTCGCGATCAGCGACAGCGAGGCCGCGTGGATCGGCCGGAAACCCAGCGCGATCAGCATCACCACGGTGATCGCGACCGGCGTGCCGAACCCGGCCAGCGCCTCCATCAGCGCGCCGAAGCAGAACGCGACGATGATCGCCTGCACCCGCATGTCCGGGCTGACCCGCGCGAACGACCGGCGCAGCACGTCGAAGTGCCCGGTCGCCACGGTGAGGTTGTAGACCCAGATCGCGTTCAGCACGATCCACAGGATCGGGAAGAAGCCGAACGCGGCCCCCTCGGTGGCCGAGAGCGCGGCCTGCCCGACCGGCATCGAGTAGACCGCGACCGCCACGACCAGCGCGACGGCCAGCGAGATCACCCCGGCCAGCCACGCTTTCATCCGCATCACCCCGAGCAGGATGAACAACGTGACCAGCGGCAGCGCCGCGAAGATCACCGACAAACCGAGGGAGTCGCCTACCGGGGTGGTGGTGATCTGGTGCCGATCCAGCATGGGGTCACCTCGCTGCTCGGGGATACCTCAAGTTGGTGGAGCGCTGCCTCCCAGGCGGTCGACCGGGAGGCCACGGATGGACGCGTCCAGCACCTGCGCGGTGTGCGCGAGGCCGATCGTGCCGCCGGCGCGGCGGGCCGCGGCGGCGATCTGCATGAGGCAACCCGGGTTGGCGGTGACCAGCAGCCGGGCGCCGGTGGCCAGCACCGCCGCGGCCTTCCGGTCGCCGAGTTCGGCGGCCGGCCGCGGGTGCAGCAGGTTCCAGATCCCGGCCGAGCCGCAGCAGATCTCCGGGTCGGCGATCTCGCGCAGCTCCAGCTCCGGGATGCCGGCCAGCAGCCGCCGCGGCTGCGCCCGCACCCCCTGCGCGTGCGCGAGGTGGCAGGCGTCGTGGTAGGCGACGGTCACCGGCAGCGGGTGCCGCGGCGCGACCGGGCCGAGCTCGACCAGCACCTCGGAGAGATCACGCACGGTCGAGGCGAAGGCGGCCGCCCGCGCGGCGTACGCGGGGTCGTCGGCCAGCAGCGTGGCGTACTCCTTGAGCGATGACCCGCAGCCGGCCGCGTTCACCACGAAGTACTCGATGCCGCTTCCGGTGAACGAGTCGATCATCGCGCGGGCGAACGTCCGGGCCTCCTCGTCGCGGCCGGTGTGCACGCTCAGCGCGCCGCAGCAGCCCTGCCCGGCCGGGATGATCACGTCGCACCCCTCGGCCGCGAGCACCCGCGCGGTGGCCGCGTTCACGTCCGGGAAGAACGCGCTCTGCACGCAGCCGGTGAGCATGCCGACCACCGCGCGGCGCTCGCCGCGGGCGGCCACCCGCGCCGGCAGCCGGGTC
>JBBWZH010000681.1:0-5183 GCA_039648995.1 Mycobacteriales bacterium | reverse complement strand
CCCGCTGCCGGCCGGCGCACGGCCAAAGCCCGGCGTACACGCTCGCCGACGGGTCCCGGGAGGGCTTCGTGCAGGGAGCGGTGCACGCGTCGTACCTGCACCCGCACTGGGCCGCGCAGCCGGAACTGGCGCGCGACCTGGTGGCGACCGCACGGACCGCCCCGTGACCGGGCCGGTGCTGGTCGGCGTCGGGGTCGGCCCGGGCGACCCGGATCTGGTCACCGTCCGGGCGGTACGGGTCCTGCGGTCGGCCGACGTGGTGATGGTGCCGGTGACCACCGCGGGCGACGAGGGGCGGGCCGAGCGGGTGGTCCGCTCGCATGTGGACCGTCCGGTGCTGCGGCTCGGTTTCGCGATGTCCAATGAGGACGGCCGGGCGGCTGCCTGGGACGCCGCCGGCGCCGCGGTCGCGGCCGCCTACCGGGACGGCGCCGGCACCGTCGCGTTCGCCACGATCGGCGACCCGAACGTCTACAGCACGTTCAGCTACCTGGCCGAGACCGCCCGCCGGTTGGTGCCGGGGCTGGTCGTGCGCACCGTGCCGGGCATCACCGCGATGCAGGCGCTGGCGGCGGCCAGCGGCACGGTGCTGGTCGAGGGCCGCGAGACGCTCGCGCTGCTGCCGCTCACCGCCGGCGTGCCGCGGTTCCGGGAGGCGCTCGCGACCCACCAGACCGTCGTCGCGTACAAGGGCGGGCGGGTGCTGCCCGAGGTGCTGGCCGCGGTGGCCGCCGCGGGCCGGCTGCCGCACGCGGTTTACGGCGCCGCGCTCGGCCTGCCGGACGAGCGGATCCGCCCGGCGTCCGACCTGGACGGACAGCCGGCGCCGTACCTGTCCACCTTGATCGTCACCGCGCCGAGGGGCCGCCGGGGTGGTCAACTGTGACCGGCAAGGTCACCTTCGTCGGTGCCGGCCCGGGCGCCGCGGACCTGCTGACGCTGCGCGGCGCGGCCGCGATCGCGGCCGCGGACGTCGTGATCTGGGCGTCCAGCCTGGTGCATCCGGACGTGCTGGCGCACGCGCGGCCGGAAGCGCGGCTGGTCGACTCGGCGGCGCTGCCGCTGGAGGAGGTGCTCTGCTGGTACCGCGACGCGGCCGCCGCCGGCTGGCGGGTGGTCCGGCTGCATTCCGGCGACCCGGCGCTGTGGGGCGCCGTGCAGGAGCAGTTGGACGGGTGCGCCGCGCTCGGCCTGGCCGTGGAGATCGTGCCCGGGGTGTCCAGCTTCACCGCGGTCGCGGCGGCCGCCGGCAGGGAGCTGACGATCCCGGAGGTGGCGCAGTCGGTCGTACTCACCCGGTTGGAGGGCGGCAAGACGCCGATGCCGGCCGGGGAGACCGTGCGCGGGTTCGCCCGGCACGGCACGACGATGGCGCTGTTCCTGTCCGCGGCGCGGTCGGGGCACCTGCAGGCGGAGCTGCTCGCGGGCGGCTACCCGCCGGAAACCCCGTGCGTGGTGGCATTCCAGGTCACCTGGCCGGACGAGCAGGTGCTGCGCTGCGAGCTGTCCGAACTGGCCGACACGATCCGGGCGCACCGGCTCTGGAAGCACACCCTGGTGCTGGTCGGGCCCGCGCTGGCGGCCGGCGGCACCCGCTCGCACCTCTACCACCCCGGTCACTTCCACGGCTTCCGCCGGGCCGAACCGGCCGCCCGCCGTGAACTGAAGTCCACTCAGGACCGTCGATGAGCGCGGGTGCGGCGCATCCCCCGGGCGGCGGCGAGCCGGTGCCGGAGATCCGCGAGCCGGAGCTGCCCCGCACCGCGCGGGTGCGCACCCGGGCGTTGCGCACCGGCTGGACGACCGGCACCTGCAGCGCCGCGGCCGCCAAGGCCGCCAGCATCGCGCTGGCCACCGGCCAGACACCAGCCACAGTGGACACCCCGCTGCCGGCCGGGAGCCGGGTGACGCTGCCGGTCGACTCGTACGCGGTCACGCCGGCCGAGGCGACCGCGGTGGTGGTGAAGGACGCCGGCGACGACCCGGACGTGACGCACGGGGCGCACCTCACCGCGACCGTGACCTGGCGCGAACCGGCCGGCATCGACATCGACGGCGGGGTCGGCGTCGGCATCGTGACCAAGCCGGGTCTCGGCCTGCCGGTGGGCGGCCCGGCGATCAACGGGACCCCGCGGGCGCAGATCACCGCGGCCGTCGGCGAGGTCGTGGATCTCGGCCGGCGCGGCGTCCGGGTGGTGATCAGCGTGCCGGAGGGGGAACGGATGGCGCGCAAGACCACCAACGCCCGGCTCGGCATCATCGGCGGCATCTCGATCCTCGGCACCACCGGCATCGTCCGTCCATTCTCGACGGAGTCGTGGCGGGCCTCGGTGGTGCAGGCGATCAGCGTGCTGGCCGCGCAGGGGCAGCGGACGCTGGTGCTCTCCACCGGCGGCCGGACCGAGGGCGCGGCGATGCGGCTGCGCCCCGACCTGCCGCCGGTGTGTTTCGTCGAGGTGGGCGACTTCACCGGCGCCGCGCTGCGCCAGGCGCTCGCCGAGGGCCTGACCGACGTGCTGTTCGTCGGCATGGTCGGCAAGCTGACCAAGCTCGCCGCCGGCGTCCTGATGACGCACTACACGAAGTCCACAGTGGACCGCGACCTGCTGGCCGGGGTGACCCGGACGGCCGGCGGGCCGGCCGAGCTGATAGCCGAGGTGGCCGCCGCGAACACCGCCCGGCACGCGTACGAGCTCTGGGAGCGCGCCGGGTTGCTCGCCCCGGCCGGCGCGCTGCTGTGCGGCCGGGTCAAGGAGGTCTTTGAACGGTTCGGCGAGGGCCGGCTGACCGCGGCCGTGGTGCTGGTCGACCCGGACGGCCGGGACGCGATCGCCACCGCCGGCGAGGTCGGTCCGTGACCCCCGCGGCGCCGCTGACCGTGATCGGCGTGGACGGCCGGCCGCTCGACCCGGTGGCGGCCGCCCGGCTGGCGTCGGCGTCGCTCGTGGTGGGCGCCGAGCGGCACCTGGCCGCTGTGCCGCTGCCGGCCACGGCGCGCACGATTCCGCTCGGTGATGTCGTCGCGGCGCTGGACGCGATCGGCGCGGCCGGCGGCCCGGTGGTCGTACTCGCGTCCGGTGACCCGGGGTTCTTCGGCATCGTCCGGTTGCTGCGCGCGCGCGGGCACCGGCCGCAGGTGCTGCCGGGCACGTCGGCGGTCGCGGTCGCGTTCGCCCGCGCCGGCCTGCCGTGGGACGACGCGCTCGTCGTCAGCGCGCACGGCCGCGCCCTGCGCCCCGCCGTCAACGCCTGCCGCGCGCACCGCAAGGTCGCCGTGCTCACCGGCCCCGGCGCCGGCCCCGCCGAACTGGGCGCCGCGCTGGCCGGCCTGCCGCGCCGGCTGGTGATCGCCGAACGCCTCGGCATGACGGACGAGCGCGTCACCACCTGCACCCCGGCCGAGGCCGCCGCCGCGGCCTGGTCCGACCCCAACGTCACCCTCGTCCTCGCCGACCCCGACCTCGACCCCGACCCCGCAAGCCCGGAACGGCCCGGGTGGGTGGTGCCGCGCCGGCAGGTGCCGGGCTCCTGGGCGCTGCCGGACGGCGCGTTCGAGCACCGGGACGGGATGGTGACCAAGGCCGAGGTGCGGGCGGTGGCGCTGGCCCGGCTGGCGCCCGGAGTCGGGGACCTGGTCTGGGACGTGGGCGCCGGCAGCGGGTCGGTCGCGGTCGAGTGCGCCCGGTTCGGCGCGGCGGCGATCGCGATTGACCGGGACACCGGGCAGTGCGCGCGCGTCCGTCGCAATGCGACAGTCCACGGCGTCGCGGTCGAGGTTGTCGACGGCACCGCGCCCGGCTGCCTGGCCGCGCTGCCCGACCCGGACGCGGTCTACGTCGGCGGCGGCGGCCCGGAGGTGGTCGCCGCCTGCGCGGCCCGCGGCCCCGGCCGGCTCGTCGTCGCGCTGGCCGCGGTCGACCGGGTCGGCCCGGTACGCGACCTGCTGCGCTCCGCCGGCTTCGAGGTCGCCGGTGCCGCGGTGCACGCGTCCCGGCTGGTCGACCTCCCGGACGGCGGCAGCCGGCTGACCGCGATCAACCCGGTGTTCCTGCTGGACGGCCACCGATGACCGTGGGCTTGGTGACCGCGACAGCCGGCGGGCGGGCCGCGGCGGCCGACCTGGCCGGCCGGTGGCCGGACACCCGCGGGTACCCGGTGGCGGATATCGGCGCGGCCTGGCGGGAGTGCGCAGCGCTGGTCTGCTTCCTCGCCGTCGGTGCCACCGTGCGGCTGCTCGCCCCGCTGCTGGCCGGCAAGGACGTCGACCCGGGCGTGGTCTGTGTGGACGAGGCGCGCCGGTTCGCGGTGGCGGTGCTGGGCGGTCACGGTGGCGGCGCGAACGCGCTGGCCGAGCGCGTGGCCGACGCGCTCGGCGGCACCGCGGTGCTCACCACCGGCACCGATGCCGCCGGCCTGGCCGCGCTGGACGAGCTGGGCTGGCCGGTGGCGGGCGACGTCGCCGCGGTGACCCGGGCCATGCTGGACGGCGCCGAGGTCACGCTCACCGCGGACGCGACCTGGCCGCTGCCGCCGCTACCGGTGCGGCTGGCGGCGGCCGCCGACCCACCGTCCATTGTGGTCACGGACCGGCTGGTCGAGCTGCCCGGGCCGGTGGTGCTGCTCCGGCCACCGAGCCTGGTCGTCGGCGTCGGCGCCAGCAGCGGTGTGCCGGCCGGCGAGGTGATCGAGCTGATCCGGGCGGCGCTGGCCGCGGGCGGGTTGGCCGCCGGATCGGTCCGCGAGCTGTCCACAGTGGACATCAAGGCGGCCGAGCCGGGCATCGTCGCGGCGGCTCGTGAACTGGGCGTCCCGCTGGTCACCCATCCGGCTGCGGAGCTGGCCACTGTGGACGTCCCGCATCCGAGCGAGGTGGTCCGCGCGGCGGTGGGCACGCCGAGCGTGGCCGAGGCGGCCGCGCTGGCCGGCGGCGGCGAGCTGGTGGTGCCGAAGCGGAAGTCGGCGCGGGCGACGGCGGCGGTGGCCCGGGTGCGCCCGCGCGGGCGGCTCGCGCTGGTCGGCCTGGGTCCGGGCGCGGCCGACCTGGTGACGCCGCGGGCCACCGCCGAACTGCGCCGGGCCAGCGTGATCGTCGGGCTGGACCAGTACGTCGACCGGGTCCGCGGGCTGCTGCGCCCGGGCACCCGGGTGGCGGCGAGCGGGCTCGGTGCCGAGGAGCGGCGGGC
>JBBWZH010000672.1:0-7840 GCA_039648995.1 Mycobacteriales bacterium | reverse complement strand
GGCACCGGCTGGTCGGGCAGCCGCAGCTTCGCGGCGGATTCCATCAACTCGGTCGCGGCCGGTACCGGGTCCGGCGGGGGTGGCGGCAGCGGCTGCTCCGGCACCGGCTGCTTCGGCACCACCTTCTGGTTGTCCGCCGCCAGGTCCGGCGACGCCGCCGCGGCGTTCTTCGCCTGCACGTCCTTGGCCTTGTCCTGCAGCCGCGCCGGCGCCGAAGTGATCTTCCGGGTGTCAGCCGGGTGGATGCCGGCGATTCGCTGGTGCGTGCTCTGTTTCCAGGCCGCGACGCCCGGGTCGGCCACATGTGGCGACGGCGGCGGCACCGAGACCGGCCGGGGCGTGAGCACGCGCACCACGTCGGCCCGGCTCTGTACCGCCGCGCCGGCCTGGGCCGGCCCAGCGCCGCTGATCGCATCCGGCCCCGGTCCCGCGGGAGCCGCACCCGAAATCGCGTCCGGAACGGGCGCCGCTGGCGCCGCCGGGGCGGCACCGGAGATCGCGTCCGGAGCCGGAGCCGCAGGGCTCGCACCGGAGATGGCGTCCGGAGCGGCGCCCGGCCCGGTCTGGCTCGGCGCGGTGCCGGTGGACCCGGCGGCGACGCCGGCAGCGGGGCCGGCCGGCGCGGCCGCCGGCCCACCCAAGCCGGCGAACACCCCGGCCAGCATCGCGCCCGCGGTTGCGATCAGGTCGTTGACGTTGTCGCGCAGGCTCCTGCCAGCGCTGGCGTCGGCGCCGTCCGCGGCCGGTTCCTCTGCCGGCATCGGGTCATTCGGGTCCGGCCGGACCGCGACCGTCCCCTGTGGACCATCAGGCGCGGTGCCGTCCGGCCGCATCAGCCCGTCCGGATCGGGATCCGATCCCGAGTCATCCGGCCGCATCAGCCCGTCCGGATCGGACGCCGGCCCCGAATCGTCCGGCCGCATCAGCGCATCCGGATCGGACGCCGGCCCCGAGCCGTCCGGATCCATCAGCCCGTCCGGGTCGGGCGCCGCCCCTGGCCCGTCCGGCCGCATCAGCGCATCCGGGTCCGGCGCGGCCGCGCCCGGCCGCATCAGCGCGTCCGGGTCCGGCGCGGCGGCGTCGGGGCGCATCAGCGCGTCCGGGTCGGCGGCCGGCCCCGGGTCGTCCGGCCGCATCAGCGCGTCCGGGTCGAACTTCTGGGTGCGCGGCGCGGACGGCGCTTCGAGGGCGCTGGCGATCCGGCTGGCCACCCCGCGGGCCTCGACCTCGGCGGCGTCGTCGGGGTGGCTGACCTCGGCGTCCTGGTGCTGGATGCTGACGCCGCCGGTGGCCTGCTGGGCGACGTGGGTCAGCTCGTGCGCGAGCAGTTCGCGGCCGCCACGGCCGACCGGGTCGTACCGGCCGGCGCCGAAGAAGATGTCGTTACCCGTGGTGAATGCCTCGGCCTGCACCGAGTCGGTCAGTGCGGCCGCCTGCTGCCCGGTGTGCAGGCGTACCGGACGCAGGTCGACGCCCAGGTGGTGCTCGATCTCCGCGCGCAGGCCGTCGGGCAGGGTCCAGCCGCCACCGCGCGCGCTGTCGATCGCGGCGCCGGTATCCGGGTCGAGCGGCCCGGCGCCCTGACTCGGCGGCGCGTTCGGCGTCGACCCCGCGCCCGACGAGCCGCCGCCGGGGGCGCCCGGAGTGGCCGGCGGCACCGCGCCGGCGTCCCGCAGCAGTTGGGTGACCGCCCGGTTGCCGGCCGACTCGGCGATCGCCTGCGGGGCGTGTTCGTCGGTCGGTGCGGGGCCGCTGGCCCGCTGGTGCTGCTCGCTCGGCACATGCTCCCGCTCGCTGCCCATGCGGCACCCCTCCCCTCGTGGCACCCGCAACCGACACCGGGCGGTGAACGTCGTTCGGCAACGGGCTGAATCACACTCGGCAGGCCGTTGCTCCTGCCGCGCTTGCCGGCCGCCGGGATGACCGGGCAGCCGGCGGCGGCCCACCCGACGGTCCGGTTCACTCCACCTGGCGGATCCCGGTGACAGCTGGGTCGGCCGGCGCGGCGGTCGGAATCTCCAGACCGGCCAGCTGCGCGACCAACCCGTCCAGCAGTTCGAACGCCTCGGCGTAGCCGGGTAGGCCGGCTGCCGCGTCCCAGGCCAGCATCACGCCACCGGTCGGCCCGCCGGCGACGGTGAGCGAACGGATCGTGGTGTCCGGCAGCGGGCGCGGCAGGTCCGGCTGCGCCGGGAAGCCGGCCTTGTCCAGGGCGGCGAGCACCCGCTCGACCACCCCGGTGCCGGCGTCCGCGGTCCACCGCCGGGGCGCGCCGACCCGGCGGTGGTGGGTCACCCGTACCGTGCCGCCCGGATCCAGTTCCAGGACAAACCGGCCGAAGGTGTCGAACGGGCTGTGCTCGTTGCCAGCCTGGTACTGCAACCGCATGCCGATCACCGTCGCAGAGGTGCCGCGCGCCGACAAGCCGGACCCCGCCCGGCCGGCACATGACTGCCCCAAGAGGCGGCCGGGCGGCCGGGGCCGCCGCACAGCGCTGTTCGCAACGTGACGGGTTCCGCACCCACCGGAACCGCCCGAAGGGGCGGACTGTCAGATGTGGACAGTCGACAGGCCGTGGGTGCGATAAGTTCGGGTGCAGCCACTATCGCCTTTCGGCGAAGCAGGGTCGTGCCGCGAGCCTCGCATCGCGGTGGCCGCGGCAACACAGCCGCCCGGGTCGTCGCATCGTTGAATCTGCGCCGTCCGACCCTGGTCGTCGAGCCCGGATCTGGAGTACCGCTGATGAATCGCCTGTGGACCCGGTTCGGGCTGAACCGCGCGATCTCCGGCGGTGTCGCCGCGGTCGTCATCGTGCCGCTCGCTTTCGTGCTGGCGCGGGCGGACGGCCTGCGCGCCACGCGGGAGGACCTGTCCGGCGGCGGGGCCTGGCTGGCGTCGCCGTCGCGGGGTGCGGTGACGCTCATCGATGGGGCGTCCGAGCAGGTCGTCAGCGCGGTGCTGGCGCCGGGCGTGCGTTCCGGCGATGACCTGTCGGTCGTGCAGGCCGGGCCGTCCGCCTACCTGGTCAGCTCGACGGCCGGCACGGTGTCCCGGTTGGACGGTGCGACCGACGACACGTCGACGCCGGTCAAGTTCGGGGACGGCGGCCAGGGTGGCTCGCTGCAGGTCTTCGCGGGCCGGTCGGCGACGTACGTGGTCGACGGCCAGCGCCGGACGGCGTACGTGGTGGACCCGCGGACGCTCGCGGTGCGGCAACGGTTGGCGTTGGCCGGTCAACCGGGCGCCGGGCAGTCCATTGTGGACGACGCCGGCCGGCTGTGGGTTGTCGACAGCAACGGGCTGGCCTGGTTCGACGGCGCGGGGAAGCACGAGCGCTCGAATCTCAATGGCGCCAGCATGCGGCTGGTGCTGGTAGCCGGCCAGCCGGTGCTGGTCGACCCCGCCCAGGGGCGGGCCGGCACGCTGTCCGGCGACGGGACGGTCCGGCGCTGGTCCTGTTTGGACCTCCGGGCCGAGGACAAGGTCGAACTGCTCGGCTCGAGCGCCGTCGGCCGGGTGCTCGCGGCGATCCCGTCGACCGGCACGCTGGTGGCCTCCGGCGATGGCGGCGACGACTGCGGCGCGTCCGTGGAGGTGGGCAACCCGGGCGACGACTTCGGCCCGCTGGCGCAGTCCGGTGGCTTCGTGTTCGTCCCGGACCGGACCACCGGTCGCATCGCCGTCGTGGACTTCGCCGGCCGGCAGGTGGTCGCCAACCTCACCATCACCAAGGCCGGCTCGCGACTGGAGTTGGTCGCCAAGGACGGGCTGGTCTTCTACAACGACCTGGGCGGCGACGTAGCCGGTGTGATCCGCTTCGAGGGCGGGGTGTGGCGGGCGGGCAAGGTGCTGCGGAAGTACGCACCGGGCCGGGACGGCGCGAAGATCCTCAGCAGCGGCGCGGCGCACCCCAAGCAGCCGACGCCGCCGGCGCCGGGGAAGCAGGCGGGTGCTCCGCCGGTGACCACTCCTCCGGCCGGCAACCCGCCTGCCGGGAACCCGCCCAACGGGAACCCGCCGAACGGGATCCCTCCGGCCAGCATCCCGCCGGCCAGCGAGCCGCCGGCCAGCATCCCGCCCGCCGGCCCGCCACCCCCGCAGAAGCCGGACGGGCCGACGACCGGAACCGTGACCGTGCGGGTCACCGGCGGCGGCTCGGTGACCGTCGACCCGCCGGCGCCGCTGAACGTGCCGGCCGGCACGCCCTGCGCCAGCGGCGCCACGTGCGCCTTCCAGTACAAGCTCGGCACGACCGCCGTCCTGCGGGTGCCGAGCGCGCCGACCCCGGACCTGCTGCTCGGGTCGGTCACCGGCTGCACCAGCAAGACCGTCAGCGGCACCGACACGCTGTGCGCCGTCCTGGTCAGCGCAGCGACGACCGTGACCGCCACGTTCGTGCCGAAGCCGCCGGTCAAGGTGACGCTGACGGTAAATGTGACCGGCTCCGGCTCGGTGACCGCGACGCCGGCCGGTGCGGCGGCGACGGCCTGCGCGCCGACCTGCTCGGTGCTGGTCGTCGCCGGCACGACGATCGGCCTGACGGCTAACCCGGCCGCCGGCAACTACCTCTCCGACTGGACCAGCGCCGGCTGCGCGCCGAGCGCGTCGTCCTGCCCGATCACGGTTTCCACCGACACCAGCGTCACGGTGGCGTTCCTGCCGCTGCTGACGCTCACCGTCCAGACGGCCGGCACCGGCACCGGCACGGTCACCTGCGACGGCGGGGCGTGCACCGGCACCCACCGGTCCGGCGACACGGTCAGCCTGTCCGCGGCGCCCGGCGCCAACTCGGCGTTCAGCACCTGGTCGGGCTGCGCGCCGGCGAACGCGCCGACCTGCTCGGTGACGCTGACCGCGAACACCACGGTCACCGCGACGTTCGCCAACACGCTGCCGACGATCACGCTGGCCGGCAACGGGCACACCGCGACACCCAGCGCCGGCGTGAGCATCTCCCTCAGCGGCACCAATACCGAGATCGACCTCTTCGCGGTGGTGGACAGCTTCTTCCCGATCAGGAGCATCGAGATCGACAACACCTTCAGCGACGTCTGCGGCGACGGGCACACCAGCCGCAACGATCCCAGCCGCTTCGACAGCGCCAGCATCAACACCGGCTTCGACAAGCTGGGCTACGCCCTGGACATGCCCGCCGTCGCCTGCGGCGCCCCCGGCAGCAGCATGCCCATCCTCAACCGGGGCAACTTCTCGGTCACCGCGAAGGTCACCACCGACCAGGGCACCGTGACGACCCAGCCGTTCAACGTGAGCTACACGCCATAGCCGGGCGACCTGCCGGCGCGACCGTACACTTTCGGCCCTGCCCGGCGGCGCGGGCCCGGACAGCTAGCGCACCGGTCAGCCGTCGGTGGGCGTGCGCGCGCCGGCCCGGCTGCTGGTAGACGTCGTCAGAGCCGGGCAGCAGCAGGCCTCTCTCCATCGTCACGTACGCCCGCAGGATGAGCAGGATGTTGTAGCCGGGGATGCCGGGCACCGGCACCGGGATGACCCAGGCGATCGGGAAGTCCGGCAGCAGTCCATTGTGGATGCTGCCGCCGTAGCGCAACATCTCGGTCGGGCTGGCCAGCTCGACCGTGTGGAAGCCCTCGGTGACGCGGACCAGGAACCGGGTGCCGTCCGGCATGACGACCGTGTAGGCGCTGCGGGTGAACGTGCTGATCGGCAGCAACCCCGCCGTACGGGTTGAGCGAGTGCCGGGTCACCCGGAAGTGCCGGGTCGGCTGGCCGGCAAACAGCACGTATCGTATCGGCTGGCCGCTGGCCGCGCGGGCAAGTCCCCTGGTTACCCCGACGGCGCGGCCGTGCCGTCCACCTGTGCCGATCGCGTGGAGTTGATGTGGCTGTCAAGGATCGGGACGCGGTCGTCCTGGTGGCGCTGCTGGCCGGCGCCGGGGTCACCCACTTCGCGGTGCCCAAGCCGTACGACGCGATCGTGCCCCGGCAACTGCCCGGCTCGGCGCGGACCTGGACGTACGTCAGCGGCGCGGCCGAGTTGGCCCTCGCCGCGGCGATCACCAGCCGGCGGACCCGGCGGTGGGGTGGGCTCGGCGCCGCCGCGCTGTTCGCCGCGGTCTTCCCGGCCAACGTCCAGATGGCGGTGAACTGGCGGCACCGCCCCGCACCGCTGCGCGCCATCGCCTACGGCCGGCTGCCGCTGCAGGTACCGCTGATCCGCCTGGCACTGCGGGTCGCCCGCCGCGACGCGCGCTGAGCACCCACCCGGTGCTGGTCCGCGTGGACGGCGCGCGCCGCCGCGGGCAGCGCCGTGCCTGCGTCACCGCCGCGATCGACACCTCCCTCGTCGGCCCGGCGACCCCGCCCCGTGGCCGCGGCTGCCCGTCCGACCGCCGCCCGTTCGACCCCGACTTCGGCCAGCCCGGGCGGGCGGGCCGGCGCGGGTCAGCTCGACGGCCGTGCTGACCGTCAAGCCCGCGTGACGTTCAGGTAGGGCGCGAGCCAGGCCCGCAGCGCCGCCTGCGCGGGCGGGTCGGGTGCGCCGCGCTTGGCCAACGGCAGGAACGCCTTGCCCTTGTAGCCGTGCATCTGTACGACGTAGCACCGCTCGCCCTCCAGCACGCTGTGCACGCTGGTCCACGGCCACTGCCCCGCCGACAGCACGGTCCGGGAGTCGATGCCGGCCGGGGACAGGTGCGCCTCGACCGGCTGCCGCAGCGCGGTTGACCCGCTCCAGAAGCGCCGCACCATCAGCGGTTGCAGGAGCATCAGCAGCACGATGGCGACGATCGCCCCGACGCTGGCCCCGACCAACGTGCCCAGCTGCGCGACCCACCCCACGACCAGCGCGACAGCGAACAGGCCGATGGCCACGGCCAGCTTGCGGGTGGTGTGCCGTTGCCGGGCCCGCAGTGCGAACGCCTCGGCGTAGTCGCCACGCTCGGGCTGCCACCGCAGCAGCACCGGCTGCCGGTCGACCGACCATTCGGGTTGGGTTGGTGCGCTCACGGTCACATCGTGCCCGCCGCCCGGTTGGCACCCGCGACCGGGTTCACGTCTCCCGGAAGCCAGCGCTTCCCGGCTGAAGGGCCAGCCACCGCAGCCGCGGCGGTCTACGGGCGGCGGTAGACGGAGATGTGACTGGGGCTGCTGCTGTCGAACGGTTGTCGGTGCCAGTCGGCGTACCGCTCGGTCAACTGGAGCCCGGCGCGCTGGGCCATGTCGTCGATCTGGTCGGGCCAGCAGTACCGCATGGCGAACGGCTTGAGCCGTACGCCCTGTCCGTCCAGGATGATCGTCTGGCGGATGAACCGCTGGGCGTCGCGGTCGAAGCGGTGTACCCGCAGGGTGACCGAGTCCTCCGTCACGGCACGGACCTGGACCTGCTCGAGGCGGTCGACGTCGGCCGGGTCGGGCACGTAGGTCTCGATGACGAACGCGCCGCCGGGCGCCAGCACCCGGGCCACGTTCCGGAAGCAGTCGGCCTGGCGGCCGGCGTCGACGAGGTTGAACAGCGTGTTGAAGACCAGATACACCAGCTGGTACGGGCCGGGCACCGGCACGTCGGCCATGTCGCCCATCGTGACCGGGATGTCGGCGCCCCCGGGCTTGGCCCGCATCACGGCCACCATCTCCGGCGACGCCTCGACACCGGAGACCACCAGACCCCGCGCGGCGAGCGGCAGCGCGACCCGGCCGGTGCCGACCGCCAGCTCCAGCACCGGGCCGCCCCGCGCCAGCCCGGCCAGGAACTCGACCGCCTGCGCCGGGTCGGGATTGTCGACCCCGTCGTAGTCGGCCGCCCACAGCCGGCCGAACAGCCCTGGATCGTCGAACACCGACATCAGCCGCGCCCCGCGCGCCG
>JBBWZH010000659.1:0-5579 GCA_039648995.1 Mycobacteriales bacterium | reverse complement strand
TCCGGCGGGACGACCGATGGGTCCGGTGTCAGGAGGACGAATTTGCCGTCGCGCAGCGCCTCGTAGAGACGACCCGAGTCCTTCAGCGGAACGTCTGCGGCGCGGGGTGCGCCCGGGTAGTCGATGCCGATGCCGGAGATGACGCCGGCCGCCTTGTGCGCGATCGGGGGCAGGCGGAGCGCGTTGCCGCCGATGAAGTTGCGGGCCATCCGTCCGAGCCGGGACTTGACCATCGCCAGCCGGATGATCGCACCGCTGCTGCGCAGGACGAGCTTGCCGACCGGATGCCGCTCGCCCTCGTACGTGTCCAGCAGCCCGTCCGGGGCCCAGCCCTGGATGGCCGCGGCCAGTTTCCAGCTCAGGTTGGCGGCGTCCTGCAGGCCGGTGTTCATGCCCTGGCCGCCGGCCGGCGAGTGCACGTGCGCCGCGTCGCCAGCCAGGAACACCCGGCCGATCCGGTACCGCGGCGTCTGCCGCTCGTCGTTGTGGAACCGGGACATCCACCGCGCGTCGTGGATGCCGAGGTCGGTGCCGAGCGCGGCGCGGGTGATCTCGCGGATCTCGTCCAGCTCGACGGGCGCGGTGTCGGGCAGCCGCTCCCCGTGCCGGAACGCGATCACCCGGTACCAGCCGTCGCCGAACGGGGCCACGAACGCGAAGCCCTCGCCGGTGGAGTTCGCCAACAGCACGTCGGCCGGCGGCTCGGCCAACCGCACGTCGGCCAGCATCACCGACTGCGCGAGCGACCGGCCGGGGAACGGCACGCCGAGCGCGCGGCGCACCGAGCTGTGCACCCCGTCGGCGCCGACCAGGTACGCGGCGCGCCGCGTCCGTACGTCGCCGCTCGCGTCCCGCACGTCGACCTCGACGCCGTCGCCGGCCTGGCGGACGGCGACGGCCTCCGCGCCGTCGGCGATCTCGGCGCCGGCGGCGCGGGCCCGCCGGGACAGCAGCCGCTCGGTCTCGTACTGCGGGGTGACCAGTACGAACGGGTACCGCGTGGGCAGCCGGGACAGGTCGAGATCGAACCGGCCCAGCAGCCGCAGCGCCCGCAGCGGCTGCCCGGTGCCGATCAGCTCGTCGGCCAGCCCCCGGGCGTCCAGCGACTCCAGCGTGCGGGCGTGCACGGCGAAGGCCCGGGTCAGGTTCGACTGCCCGGCGCGTCGCTCCAGCAGCAGTGTCCGCACCCCGGCCGCGGCCAGATCGCCCGCGACCAGCAGACCCGTCGGCCCGGCCCCGACCACGATGACAGCGGCATCGCCATCCATACCGACCGGTTACCCGCCCCGGCGGCCCGTCCAACCCGGAGTTCCGTCTTTCCGGGGATCGCGGGTCAGCGGCCGGCGGCCGTGCGGGCGTGGTGCGGGTGGCGCCGGCGGTGCGGGCGGTGCAGGCCGGAGAGGTCGACCCGGGCGACGGTGTTGCGGTCGGCCACCGTGTTGCCGAGCGCGAACTGCGGCCAGAACCCGAGGATCTCCTGGCGGCTGCGTTCGCTCCACGCGCGGGCCAGGTCGCCGCGTGACTTGTAGAAGTTCATCGCGTAGCCGCCGGTGTGCAGCCGCAGGATCGTGTAGCCACCCGGGTACTCCTTCGCCGCCGCGACCTCCTGCAGCGTGACGCGGGGCGCGGCCGGGCTGACCGTGCGGTGGTTGCGGTGGGTGTGGCCGGCGTGGTGCAGGAACACCCCGGGGGTCCGCGCGTACAGGTCGAGGACCGACGCCGCCTGCGCCGCGTCGAGGGAGTTGCTCGCCGTGATGGGGAAAGCGGAATCCCGCACGACGAGCGGGTGGTGTCCGAACACCAGCGTCGGCTGGTGCCGGTGCGCGGCGAGGTCGCGCTGGAACCAGTCGAGCTGGGCCGGCGACATCCCGCCCGCGTCACCGCCGCCGCCGGCCTTGTCGTACGTGTCGAGACCGATCACGTGCAGGCCGGAGAGGTCGACCGAGAAGTAGGTCGGCTCCCCGCCGGGGAAGTACGCGTCGATGAAGCAGTCGTTGCCCTGCCACTCACCCACCCGGCAGGCGTTGTACGCCGCCCCGCTGTGCGCCCGGTCGTGGTTGCCCCGCGTGACGAAGTAGTCCTCGCGGTACCGGCCGAAGCCGGACAGCAGCCCGCCCGCGCGGCTCAGGTCCACCGGCACCGCCTCGGCGGTGATGTCGCCCGCCGCCAGCAGGTAGGCCGGGTCGAACCGGTCGACGTCCCGCACCAGCGATTCGAGCATGACCTCCGGGTACGGCGGCAGCCCGGGCACCTGGCTGATCCCGATGAACTGCGGCTGCCCGCCGACCAGGCCGGCCTGCGTCTCGCCCAGGTGCAGGTCGTTGCAGAGCACGACCGAGAACAGGTAGCGGCCCGGCGGCGGCTGCGGGGTGGTGAACGAGTACGGGCCGTCCCCGTCCAGCCCGGCGGTCGATGTGCCGACCGCGTTTCCGCTGATGAGCGTGAACGGCGTGGGCGTGGCGAGCCGGCCGGCCGAACGCGCCCGGTAGTAGTACGTCTGGCCCGGTTCCAGACCGGTCAGCTCCACCTGGTGGTACGGCGTGGGCCCGGAGCGGCCGTGCGCCGACCGGTTCAGCCGGGACGGGTGGGTGCCGTAGACGACCTCGCCGTCCGCGGGCGCCGGGATCATCCGCCCCAGGCCGTCGTCGGTGCCCGCGTGGCCGGTGTACCACGTGATGACCGCGTGGTCCTCGGCCAGCGTGACCAGCTCGAGGTTGACCGGCGTCACGTCGGCCCCCGGTGCGCCGGCGCCTGGCGCGGCCGCGGCGCGGGCGGGGTCGAGCAGGCCCATCGGCGCCACCGCGGCGGCGTACGCCGACCAGCGCAGCAGGTCCCGACGCGTGAAGTCACAGCCAGGCATACCTTCAACCGTAGTGACGGGGTTGAACACCACCCCCCGCCGCAGCATGCCGCAGCGTGTCCACAGTGGAAAGATCAGGCGGCGGGCAACGCCTACCGGGTCGCCGCGGGTCGGCTGGTCGTCACCCCGGCACGCCGCGGTGCCCCGGGACCAGCCGGTGCTCCGCCGCAGCGAGGCCGCGCAGCCGGATGCCCGGTCCGTCGGCGACGGGACCGGGCATCCGGCACGGGCCCACCCGGCTACCCCGGCCTGGCCTGCCTGGCCGCTGGCCGGGGCGTCGCGGTGACGCCGGAGTGCGGATCGACGAGCAGGACGGCCAGCAGCAGAGCGGCGGTGACGACGTGCACCGCGGTGCACCACAGGCAGACCGCGTCGAGCGTGAACAGTTCGGTGTAGAGCAGGTAGAGGACGAAGGTCATGCCGGTGACCGCCGCGACGATCCGCAGCCGGTGCAGGCCGGCACGCCGCCAGGCCGGCGGCACGGCGAGCATGGTCATCCCGGCGAAGTAGAGCAGGCCCCAGACCGCCACCGGGACGCCGAGCAGGACCGACTGGGGGCTGGTGGTGACCCGCAGGCAGTCGACCACGCCGCTGGCCGAGCAGGCCAGCGTGCTGCTGCCGGTGTAGTGCTCGGCGGTGAGGTAGGCCGACAGCGCCAGCCCGAGCAGGGCCAGCGCCAGCACGACCCGCCGGCCGGCGAGGCCGGGGTCAGCCGCGCGCATGTGCGGCCGCCTGCACTCCGGCCGACCGGCAGACCGCGCCGGGCTGCCCGCCGGTGAGCGTGCACAGCGTCGCGCTGATGCGGTTGGCCTCGCCCAGCACGGCCTTCGCGATCGGGGACGAGGCGTCCGACAGGGCGGCCGCGATCTGCGCCTGGCTCTTGCCGGCCAGCAGGCTCGGGCTGTAGTCGGCGCCGTTGATGACCGCCGCGCCGCCGAGGTCGACGAACGGGATGCCGCCCTGGCCGTACGTGCCGGCGAGTTGTGTCACGTCGGCCGGCACCGGGTCCAGCGGCGCGTAGCTGCCCCCCGCCCGCTGGTTGCTCTGCTGCTCGTAGCCGTCGAACACCAGGTAGGCCGACGAGTACGTGGCGCCGTGGAACGACAACGTCGCCGTGTTCGGGTAGACGTCGGCGGCGGCGCTGCGGGTCTGCCCGAGCCCGCTGAACGTGCCGAAGCGGCTCAGCGCCTGCACGACCGCCCACCGCTCGGCCGCGCAGTAGGGGCAGTACTCGGCGCCCAGGTAGACGATCCGCGGCTTGCCGGCCGTGGTCAGCGCCGGCGCGCCGGTGATCGGCGTGGGGCCGCTGGCGCCCTGACCGGCACCGACCGCGTCCAGCACGGTGGCGGGGACGTGCGTGACCTCGGCGATGACGCCCGGCTCGGCGCCGGTCGTGGCGGCGGTGCCCTGGCCGCCAGTGATCATCCGGGTGACCAGCAGAGCCGCGGTGATCACGACGATGGTGGTGGCAGCGGCGACGGCGGCCAGCCGGCGCCGGCGCGCCGCCTGCTGCCGGGCCCGCAGCGCGGCGGACCGTTCACGCTGGCGGGCCGCGGTACGGGCCCGGGAATCGGTGTGTGACATGGATGCTCCAGGAAGTCGGGACCGCCCGGGGGCGTGCGCGGCACGCACGGCCACCGGCGCGGCCAACAGACGAGACGAGAAGGTGGGACGGCGGGCAGCAGCCCGCCGGCGGGGGTCGCACAGCCGACCAGGCATGCGCGGGGCCGACCGGAGCCGGCGCTCAGCCAGCCGGGCCGGGTGCCGGGTCGGCCGCGGAGTGCCAGGCCTGACCGGCACGGGTACCAGGCCGGCCAGCACGGGTACCAGGCCGATCAGCACGGGTGCCACGCCGACCAGCACGGGTACCACGCCGATCAGCACGGGTGCCGGGCCGATCAGCACGGGTGCCGAGCCGGCCAGCACGGATGCCGGGCCGGCCAGCACGGGTGCCGGGCCGGCCGGCGGAACTGCTCAGGCGGCGAGTGGGGGGCCGCGGCGCGGGCGGCAGCGGGCCAGCAGGGCCGCGTACCCGGGCGGGGCGCCGCGCGGCGCCCGGCGGAACACCGGCGCCGGCCCCGCCACGATCGGAACGCGACCCAGCGCGGCGAGCAGGCCGCGCACGAGAGCGGCTGCCGCGCGGACGACCGCGTCGGCCGCGCGCGCGGCGGCGGCCCACATCCGACGCTCGGCCCGGCGCATCCACCAGGCGTTCACCGCGACTGCCGCGGCATGCGCCAGCAACTGCACCAGCACGGCCCGGGTCAGCGTCACGCCGCCCAGCACCGGCAGCGCCAGGCGCATGCCGCCGCCGGCCGGGACCGGGCGGCCGTCGCCGCAGCACAGCCAGCCGGCCACACCCGGGTGCGCCAGCTGACCGGTCGCTGCGAACAGGAAGACCGCGTGCAGGCCCAACTGGGCCGCTGTCAGACCGGCCAGCAGACCGGGCAGCCGTCGCTCGTGCCCGGCGAACGGACGGGCCAGCACCGTGGCGCCGGCCACTGCCAGGGCCAGCAGCAACGGGGATGGCAGCCGCCCGTCGGCACTGCCGCGCGCGGCCAGCGCCAGCCCCACGCCGACCAGCGCCGCGACGCCCGCCCGCAGCCACGGCCACGGCGCGCGCACCCCGGAGCCCACGCCCGCCGCGGGGCGCGCCGACAACCGGGCTGTCCTCATCGCTCCACCATGGTCACACACCTGACGCCGGCCCGTCAGGAAC
>JBBWZH010000636.1:0-3985 GCA_039648995.1 Mycobacteriales bacterium | reverse complement strand
ACGGCGTGCCCTCTCGTCGTCGGGGCAGGGTTGCGGGGTAGAACGTACAGCAGCGGCATCTGCCGCTGTCGATCACCGAGAGGATGCGCGTCATTACCGTTGCCGAGGCCGGTGAATTCGGTCTGGTCGACCGGGTGATCGCGCGCCTGGGGCTGCCGCCCGGCACCGGCGCGCCGGCCGACGTCGAGCCGCCGGCGTCCGTGCCGGACCGGCCTGATCTGGTCGAGCTGGGGCCCGGCGACGACGCGGCCGTGCTGGTCGCGCCGGACGGCCGCGTGGTCACCACCACCGACCTGCTCGTGGACGGGCGGCACTTCCGCCGGGACTGGTCCACCGGCTACGACGTCGGGCGCAAGGCCGCCGCGCAGAACCTGGCCGACGTCGCCGCGATGGGTGCCCGGCCGACCGGCCTGCTGCTCGGCCTCGCCTGCCCCGGCGACCTGCCGGTCAGCTGGGTCGAGCAGCTCGCCGACGGGTTCCGGGACGAGGCCGCCTCGGTCGGCGCCGTGGTGCTCGGCGGCGATGTGGTCGGCAGCGACGTGCTGATGCTCGCGGTGAGCGCGTTCGGCGACCTGGCCGGCCGCGCGCCGCTGACCCGGGCCGGCGCGAAGCCGGGCGACGTGGTCGCGTACACCGGCCGGCTCGGCTGGGCCGCCGCGGGGCTGGCCGTGCTGGGCCGCGGCTTCCGCTCGCCGGTGTCGGTGGTGACCGCGCACCGCCGCCCCGAGCCGCCGTACGCCGAGGGCCCGCACGCCAGCGAGCTCGGCGCCACCGCGCTGGTCGACGTCAGCGACGGCCTGGTCGCCGACCTCCGGCATATCGCGCTGGCCAGCGAGGTCGGCATCGAGCTGGACACCGGCCGGCTGGAGGTGCCGGCCAAGCTGCGCGACGTCGGCACCGCGCTCGGCGTCGACCCGCTGGGCTGGGTGCTCGCCGGCGGCGACGACCACGCGCTGGCCGGCACCTTCCCCGGCGGGGTCGAGTTGCCGGCGCCATGGCGGCTGATCGGCCGGGTCGCCCGCGGCCGGGGCGTGCTCGTCGACGGCGCCGTCTACGACCCGCCGGCCGGCTGGGACCACTTCCGCTGACCCGGGCGGCCGCCGGGCCGCGCCGCGCCGCCCGGCGCGCTGGGTAGCGTGGACGGCATGGCCACAGCCCACGCCCCGCCCCGGGTGCTGACCATCGCCGGTTCCGACTCCGGCGGCGGCGCCGGCATCCAGGCCGACCTGAAGACGATGCTCGCGCTCGGCGTGCACGGGATGTCCGTGCTGACCGCGGTCACCGCGCAGAACTCGGTCGGCGTGCAGGGCTACTGGGAACTGCCGGTGGCCGCGGTCCGGGCCCAGCTGGCCAGCGTCCTGGGCGACATCGGGGTGGACGCGGTGAAGACCGGCATGCTCGCCTCCACGGCGCTGGTCAGCACCGTCGCCGCCGAGCTGGCCGGCCTGACCGTCCCGGTGGTGGTCGACCCGGTGAGCGTGAGCAAGCACGGCGACCCGCTGCTGGCGCCCGAGGCGCTGTCCGCCGTCCGCGCCGAGTTGCTCCCGGTCGCGACCCTGCTGACGCCGAACCTGCCGGAGGCCGCGCAACTGTCCGGGGTGACCGTCGGGAGCGAGGCTGACCTGCGCCGGGCCGCGGACGCGCTGCTCGCCCTCGGCCCGAAGGCGGTGCTGGTGAAGGGCGGCCACCTCGGCGCCGGCACCGACGCGGTCGACCTGCTCTGGGACGGCGACACCGAGCACGTGTTCCGCTCGCCCCGCTACGACAACCGGCACACCCACGGCACCGGCTGCACGCTGGCCAGCGCGATCGCGTCCCGGCTGGCCAGCGGCGACCCGCTGCCGGTCGCGGTCGCGGCGGCCAAGGAGTACGTCACCGGCGCGGTCGCCGCCGGCTTCCCGCTCGGCGCCGGCATCGGGCCGGTCGACCACGGCTGGCGCTGGCGCCCCGCGGCCGCTCCGGTGGAGCTGCGGGCGACCACGTACCTCGACCCGGCCGCGCAGCAGCTGATCGCCGAAGTGCAGCAGGAGTACGTGGTCCGTTACGGCGGCCCGGATGTGTCGCCTGTGGACAGTGCCGAGTTCAGCCCGCCGAACGGGCTGTTCCTGGTGGCCTGGCGCGCCGGCACCGCGGTCGGCTGCGGCGGCTGGCGCCGGCTGGACCGCGGCGGCGCGGTCGAGATCAAGCGGATGTACGTGACCGCGCCGGCCCGGCGGCAGGGTCTGGCCCGGGCGATCCTGGCCGAGCTGGAACGCACCGCGGCCGCCGCCGGAGCCACCGAGATGGTCCTGGAGACCGGCATCGTGCAGCCCGAGGCGATCGAGCTGTACCGCTCCTCCGGCTACCGCGAGGTGCCCGGATTCGGCTACTACGCGAGCGCGCCGCGGTCCCGCTCGTTCGGCAAGTCGCTGGTCATCCCGGTGCTCGGCGCCGCGGTCGGCGCCGGGGGAACCCCGCGGGCCGATCCGCCCGGCCACCCACCGACCGGCCGGGTTCTGCCATCCTGACCGCTGGCAGCACAGATCGCGGCGGGCCGGGCGCGGGCAGCGCCCGCCGATGCGTTCGTACGACACATTGGAGGAATTAGATGAGTGAGCCCCCCACGTACGGCTCCGGCTCGTCCTACGAGACCGGCGGCCAGGGGTACGGCGGCCAGCCGCCGGGCTATGGCGGCCAGCCGCCCGCCGGGCCGCCGACCGGCCAGCAGTACGGCCAGCCGCAGTACGGCGGCCAGTACCCGCCGCAGACCGGGCCGCCGTCCGGTGGCTTCCCGGCCGCCGGCTACCCGGGCACGCCGCTGCCCACCCCGGCCCCGCCGCGGACGCCCGCCGACCGGGCCGCGCTGGCGGCGATGATCGTGACGATCTGCGGCTACGTCTGCGCCGGCGCCGGCCTGCTGGCGTTCATCCTGTTCCTGACGGTCGACAGCGGCAGCGGCGCCGACCGGTTCGCGACCGCGCTGATGGCGCTCATCACCGGCGTCGGCCTCGGCGCGCTGAACTTCGCCGCCGGCAGCTGGATGACCCACAAGCTGGGGCCGCCCGCCGGCCCGCGCTGACGACGACGGCGCCGGCCACCCCGAGGTGGCCGGCGCCGTCGAACTCGTTGGCTTCGGGCTGGGTCAGCCGCGGACGACCTTGCCCGCCTTCAGGCAGGACGTGCACACCGACAGCCGCTTGCGGGTGCCCGGAGCCACCATCGCGCGCACGGTCTGGATGTTCGGGTTCCACCGGCGATGCGTCCGGCGGTGGGAGTGCGAGACCGACATGCCGAAGCCGGGCCCCTTGCCGCAGACGTCGCACACGCTGGCCACGGAAGACTCCTGATGATCTGGTGATGGAAGGGCGCCCGGCCGCACGGATGACAACCCGAGTTGCCAGGCAACCGCGCCAGTGTAGCCAGCCGGCATGAGGCCGGCCAAACCGGGCGGCCGGGCTGAGTACCCTGCTCGGAGCCCGGGCAGCCCGGACGGAGAGGAGGCGGCCGGTGCTGGACGTGCTGGATGTGGCCGCCGTCCGCCGCTGGTGCTCCGCCGCGGTCGACGGGCTGACCGCACACCAGCAGGAGATCGACGACCTGAACGTGTTCCCGGTGCCGGACGGCGACACGGGCACGAACCTGGTGCTCACGCTGACGGCGGCCGGCGCCGCGCTGCACGCCGACGAGCCCACCGACCTGCCCGCCGCGCTCCGCTCGCTGGCCCGCGGCGCCGTGCTCGGCGCCCGCGGCAACTCCGGCGTGATCGTCAGCCAGCTCCTGCGCGGCCTGGCCGCCGCCCTCACCCCCGACCCGAGCCGCCCCGCGGCCGAGCCGCCCGGCGAGGGGCACCCGCCGGCCGGGCGGGTGCTCGCCGGCGCGCTGGAGCGGGCGGTCGCGATGGCGTACGAGTCGGTGGCCGACCCGGTCGAGGGCACGATCCTGTCGGTGGCCCGTGGCGCGGCCGAGGCGGCCAGGGCGGCGGACGCCGACGACCTGGCCGCGGTCG
>JBBWZH010000607.1:0-6765 GCA_039648995.1 Mycobacteriales bacterium | reverse complement strand
GCGGCTGTCGCCTCCGGCAGCCAGACGACCGTGTACCTCACGCCTGAGCGGCGTCCTCAGCGTCGAGCAGCGCCATGAAGTCGTCGTGCGGGATGCCCGGGGCGGACGACCGTGCGGTGATCGCCTCACACTCGGCCAGATCCGCCGCGTCCTGAACGCGCTGAAACTCTTCCAGGTCCTCGAGCGAGACGATGGCAGCAACCGCCTTGCCGCGCTGGGTGAGCAGCACTGGCTCGTGGTCGTGACGGGTTCGTGACACGAGCTCGCCAAGCCTTGCCCGGGCCCGGGTCAGTGGGATCGTCACACGTCGGATGCTACCGGACCCGGCAGTCAGGATCCGGCATGAACGCGCTTGTTGTGGACGGCGGCCGAACCCGTCGAGAACCAGCTCAGCCGGTCAACCCGGGTGGCGACGCCGACGTGTCGGGGATGACGTGGGTCCGTTGTGGAGCGCGGTAGGCAGCGGGCTCGCGACGTCGATGGGCCTGACCACGGGCAGCCGCAAGAGTCCTCGGTCCCAGGACGGTGGGTAGTCGGGTAGTCTCTCTGCGTGCATGGGGGAGGCGGTGTGGGGTTGGACCGCGGGACGGTCACGTTTGTGGCGGGGCACCGGGGGCTGGTGGGGTCGGCGGTCTGGCGGCGGCTGGCGGCCGACGGGTTCACCGGGCTCGTCGGACGGACGTCGGCCGAGCTGGATCTGCGGGACCGGGACGGGACGTTCCAGTTCTTCCGGACAGTGCGGCCGCGGTGCGTGGTGCTGGCCGCCGCCCGGGTCGGCGGAATCATGGCGAACGCCACCCGACCGGTCGACTTCCTGTCCGACAACCTGCGGATCCAGACGAACGTGCTGGACGCGGCCCTGGCCGTCCGGGTGCCGCGGCTGCTGTTCCTCGGCTCCAGCTGCGTCTACCCGCGGCAGGCGCGGCAGCCGATCACGGAGGACGCGCTGCTGTCCGGCCCGCTGGAGCCGACCAACGACGCGTACGCGATCGCCAAGATCGCCGGGATCATCCACGTGCAGGCGGTGCGGCGGCAGTACGGGCTGCCGTGGATCAGCGCGATGCCGACCAACCTGTACGGCCCGTACGACAACTTCGACCCGGCTACCGCGCACGTGCTGCCGGCACTGCTGCGGCGCATGCACGAGGCCCGCGAGGCCGGCGCTGAGCGGTTCACGATCTGGGGCACCGGCCGGCCGCGGCGCGAGTTCCTGCACGTCGACGACCTGGCCCGGGCCTGCCTGGTGATGCTGGAGCGCTACGACGGCGCCGCTCCGGTCAACCTCGGCACCGGCGTCGACCACACGATCCACGACCTGGCCCGGATCATCGCCAGCGCGGTCGGCTACACCGGCGAGCTGGTCTTCGACCCGAACAAGCCGGACGGCACCCCGCGCAAGGTACTGGACGTCACCCGGCAGACCGCGCTCGGCTTCCGCCCGGTGATCGGTCTGGCGGCCGGCATCCAGGCCACCTACGACTGGTACCGGGAAGCCGTCGCGGCCCGCGCGCTCGCCAGCGCGCCGGTCGACTGCTGATGCCCGACCCGATCCCGCCCCCCGCCCCCGCCGGGCCGGCCGGCGACGGTGCGCCCGAGCGGCCGGAGTTGGCCGGGGGCGGGGCGAGGCATCGGGCCGGACGGTTCGAGCCGGCCGGGCCGGTCGACGGGGGAGTGCCCGTACGGCCGGAGGTTGCCGGGCCGGACCGCGCGGCGGCGGGGGGTCCTGCCGGACGGTTCGAGCCGGCCGGGCCGGTCGACGGAGATGCGGCCGTGCCGCGGGAGCTGGCTGGGCCGCCGGGGCGGCGGGCGCTGGGCGGGCCGGTGCTGCCGCCCGGCCGGTTCGGCGTGTTGGTGGTGTGCGTGGGGAACCTGTGCCGGTCGCCGCTGGCGGAGCGGTTGTTGCGGGCCGGGCTGGCGGCGGGGCTGGACGGCGGCGCGGCCCGGTTCACCGTGGGGAGCGCGGGCACCGAGGCGCTGGCCGGGATGCCGATGGACCCGCGGGCGGCCGAGATCGCGGTCGACCTCGGCGCCGACCCGGCGGGGTTCACGGCCCGGCCGGTGACGGCCGAGCTGGTCGCCGCCGCCGACCTGGTGCTGACCGCGACCAGGGCCGAGCGGGCCGAGGCGGTCCGGCTGCACCCACCGGCCCACCGGTACGCCTTCACCCTGCGCGAGTTCGCCCGCCTGGTGGCCGCCGCCGCGGACGCCGCCGCGGACGCCGCCGCGGGCGCCGCCGCCGCGGGCGCCGCCGCCCCGGACGCGGCCGCCCCGGACGCTGCCGGCCCGGACGCTGCCGGCCCGGGCGCTGCCGCGGACGCCGCAGCCCCGGACCCTGCCGCCCTGGCCGCCGTTGCGGGTGCGGGCGAGGCGGACGCGGTCGGGCGGGCTCAGGGCCTGGTAGCGGCGGCGCGGGCGCTGCGCGGCGAGGTGCGGGCGGCCGAGCCGGCCGACGACGACGTACCGGACCCGCACGGCGGCCTCGACGAGGAGTACCGGACGGTGGCAGCGGCGATCCAGGCCGCGCTGGCCGGGCCGCTCGCGGCGATCTGCGGCACCGACCCGCCCGACCCGCCGAGCCCGCCGGCACCCCGCCCGCCGGCCCGGCCACGCCGGCCGGCGCGGGCGGCGGTGCTGGCGCTGCTCGGCGCCGTCCTGCTGGTGGCCGGGGCGGCCGGGTGGCTGGTGCTGCGCGGCCTACAGGCGCGGACGGAGCTGGTCGCGGCCCGGGACGATCTGCACGCGATCCAGTCGGCGCTGCTGGCCGGGGAGCCCGAGCGGGCGAGGCCGGCGCTGGCCGACGCGCGCCGCCGGGCGGCGAAGGCGCGCCGGCTCACCGGCGATCCGGTCTGGCGGCTGGCGGCGGCCACCCCGTACCTGGGCGGCACTCCGGCCGCGGTCCGCACGGTCGCCGGCGTGGTCGACGAGCTGACCGCCCGGGCGCTGCCCGCGCTCATCGACGCCGGCGCTGCGTTGGCGCCCGACCGGCTGCGGCCCGCCGGCGATCGGGTCGCCGTGGCCGCGTTCATCCGGGCCCGGCCGGCGGTGGAGCAGGCGGCCAGCGCGGTGGCCGACGCCCGGGGCCGCCTGAACGCGCTCGGCCCGGGCTGGCTGCCGGCCCCGGTGGCCGCGGCGGTGGCCGAGGCCGGCACCGAGCTGGCCGGGTCGGCGTCCACTTTGGACAGCGTGGATCGGGCGGCCCGGCTGGTCCCGGCGCTGCTCGGCGGCGACCGCCCGCGCCGCTACCTGCTGGTATTCCAGAACAACGCGGAGGCCCGGGGCACCGGCGGCCTGCCCGGCCTCTACGCGGTGCTGGCCACCGATCGCGGCCGGATCACCGTGCAGATGCTCGGCTCGAACACCGACCTGCGTGGCGCCGCCCGGCTGCCGGTCGACCTTGGCCCGGAGTTCGCCACGCAGTGGGGCCAGGACCCGTCGATCTGGCCGAACAGCAACCTGGACCCCAGCTTCCCGAATGCGGCCCGGATCTGGCTGGCCCTGTGGCAGCGGCAGACCGGCCAGCGGCTGGACGGCGCGCTGGCCACCGATCCGGTCGCCGTCGGCTACCTGCTCGCCGTGGCCGGGCCGGTACGGCTGCCGACCGGCGAGCAGGTCACCGGCGACAACGTGGCGTCGCTCACGATGAGCCAGGTGTACGCGCGGTTCGCGCCGGGCGAACCGCAGAACGGGTTCCTGCGCACGGTCGCCCGTAGCGCCGTCAGCACGCTGCTGGCCAGCCCGGCCCGGCCGCGGGCGCTGCTGGACGCGCTGGCCCGGGCCGGCCGGGAGCGCCGGCTGGTGATCTACAGCAGCCGCCCGGACGAGGAACGCGACCTGGTCGCGGCCGGGCTCGGCGGCACCCTGCCGGACGCCGCCGGCTCGTACGCCTACGTGGTGGTGAACAACCTGGCCGGCAACAAGATGGACTACTACCTGTGGCGCGCGGTCAGCTACGCCGGCGGGCGCTGCCGGGCCGGCCTGCGGGACAGCCGGATCACGATCCGGTTCGGCAACGCGGCCCCGGCAGCCGGCACGCTGCCGGCCTACGTGACCCGGCGTGCGGACACCGGCGTGACCCTGGCGCAGTCGGCCGCGCCGGGCTCGGTGGTCGCGCTCGTCTCGGTGTACGGGCCGCGCCAGGCCGGGGTGCTACGGGCCACCCTGGACGGTCGGCGGCTGGAGATCAGCGCGCTGCCGGTCGACGCCCGCCCGGTCTGGGGCTTCCCGCTGGTCGTGCCGCCCGGCCGCTGGCGCACGGTGGTGCTGGACATCCGCGAGCCCGGCTTGGCCGCCGTGCCGGTGGTTCCGGTGCAGCCACTGGTCCGGCCGCAGGTGGTGGGCACGTCGCTGCTGCCCTGCGAGTAGCCGCGAGGGGTTGCCTATTGGCTACACAGGGTGCAAGATCAGATACGGACAGTGCCCGCTCGGAGCTACGGGGGAGATCTCGGATGGCCATTCGTCGCCTGCTGGTCGGCGCGACCTTGAGCGTGATCGCGAGCATCGGCCTACCCGCCGCGATCGCCGTCGCCGAACCCGCCTACCCGCCGTCGGTCGGCAGCCTCACCGTCCCGACCACGACCGTCACCGCCGGCCACAGCCTGCACGTCAGCGGCACCGGCTTCGCGGGCGGCTCCACGGTCACGGTCACGGTGTGGGTGGGCGGCGTCGCCGTGGACAGCTTCACGGTCACCGCGGACTCCAGCGGGGCGATCAGCACCGGGGTGCTGCTCAGCCGCTTCGGCCGGGCCACGATCGTGGTGACCGGCCTCGACCCGAACGGCGCGTCGCGGGTGCTCACGTCGGTGGTCGAGGCCACCGCGGTGGCGGCCGGTGGCGCGGGGCTGCCCAACACCGGCGCCAGCATCCGCATCCCGTTGGTGCTCGGCGGCGCGCTGCTGCTCGGCGGTGCCGGCGCGGTCCTCGCCGGCCGTCGGCGGCGCCGCGCGATCGCCAGCTGACCGACTCGGCGGCCGGCACCGGCGGCTGGCGGCGGCAGTGACCGGCGGCCGGCCGCGCCGGGACTGGTCGGTCGTCGTCGATCGGGCGCTGGTCGGCGTGACCGGCGCGGCCGTCACGGTGCAAGGCGCGGCAGCTCTACAGCCGGCCGACTTCGGCCGGCTGTCGGCTGTCCTGGTTGGTTATTACTTCGTGCTCACCGCGCTGCGGGCGATGGTGCCCGGGGTGTACCTGGCGAGGTTCGCCGGGTGGCCGGGGCCGCCGGTAGGCGCGGCCCGGTGGGCCCAGATCACGTCCCTGCGGCTGGCGCTGCTGGTCTCGGCGGCAACCGGTCTGCTGGCCGCGGCCGGACCGGCGTTGTCGGTATCGGGGCGGCAGCTGCTGGGCGCGGCCGCGGTGGCGCTGCCGCTGCTGGTCTGGCAGGAGGCACGCCGGGCGGTGCTGCTGGCCGCGGCCCGGCCCGGGCTCGCTGCCGCCAGCGGTGCACTCGTGCTGGCCGGGCAGGTCACCGGCGGGATCGCGGTGCGGCTCGCCGGCCGGGTCAGCGGGCCGGCTCTGCTGCTGTGCTGGGCGGCCGGCGCGGCCGTCGCGATCGGCTGCGTCCCGGTACCGGACCGGCGTCGGCTGCCGGGCCGGGCCGGGGCATGGCGCTGGCTGGTCGAGGGCCGCCCGCACTGGCTGCGGTCCTGCTGCGCGGACATGGCGCTGGGCGGCACCGGTCCGGCCGCGGTGCTGCTGGCGGCCATGGCTGCCGGCACACTCGTCGCGGCCGGCATCCGCACCGCCCTGCTGCTGCTCGCGCCGCTGGTGCCGGCCCTGCGGGCGGCGGCGCACGTCGCGGCGGCCGAGGCGGCGCGGGCCCGGCCGGCCCGGCACCGGCGGTTCGTCGCGGTCTGCCAGGCCGGCACGGTCGTCGCCGGTGCGGCCTGGTTGGCGGCGCTGGCCATGCTCCCGAGGCCGGCGCTCACCCCGCTGGTCGGCGCCAACCTGGCCGCCGGGCTGGCCGCGCTGCCCGGGATGGCGCTGTTCGTGGTCGGTTCGCTGCTCCTGGCCGCACCGGTGGCGGCTCTGTGCGGATCCGGGCACGTGCAGTCCGGAACGGCGCTCGCCGTCACGCTGATGCCGGCGCTGCTCGCCGCACCGGTGCTGATCGCGGTGCGCGGGGCCGGCGCGGCGGAGGTGGCTACCGCGTTCGGCGTGTTCGGTGTCCTGTCCGCGCTGGCCTGGACAGCGCTCAGCGCGACCGTGCAGCGCCCGCCCCCGCCGGGCCCCGGGCGCACGCCCCAGCTAGGCCCGGGGCGCACGCTCCAGCCGAACCCGGGGCGCACGCCGCAGCCGGGCCCGGGGCGCACGCTCCAGCCGAGCTCGGGGCGGAAGCCCCAGCCGGGCCCGGGGCTCAGCCGACCCTGGTGTGACCCGACCAGTGGGTGTTGCGGCCGGACGGCGGGGCGTCCGGCGGGATGAGGTGTGGGACGTCCGCCCGGGAGGTGTACTCGCCGGCGTAGTACCCGTACCCGTACCCGCCGGCGCCACCGGCCGGCGCCATGTTGAGGACCGTGCCCAGCACGCGGGCGTCGACGCTGCGCAGGGCGTCCAGTGCCCGGCCGAGCTGCTCCCGGGTGGTCCGGTTCTGCCGGATGATCACCAGGGCGCCGTCGCACTCCCGGGCCAGCACGGCCGCGTCCGTGACCGGTAGCAGCGGTGGCGTGTCGATGAGCACCATGTCGGCCCGAGCGCGCAGCGTGGCCAGCAGGTCGGTCATCTGGGTCGAGCCGAGCAGCTCGCTCGGGTTGGGCGGCAGCGGGCCGCTGG
>JBBWZH010000589.1:0-2566 GCA_039648995.1 Mycobacteriales bacterium | reverse complement strand
CTGCACTGGAACCTGGACGGCGCCAAGGACAACGCCGGCAACTACGACGTGGTCGACCGGTTCGTCCAGGAGATCCTGGCCAAGCAGCCGGACGTGATCTCGATGAACGAGATCTGCGAGCGGCAGTACGTCCGGGTGCAGGACGAGCTGAAGGACGCCGGCTACACGGTGCAGGGCTACTACCACGCCAGCCAGCAGGTGGTGCCGAACTGCTTCACCAGCCATCAACCACCGGGTGAGTTCCCACCGGAAACCCGCACCTCGGCCGGTAACGCGATCCTGATGCGCGGCACGATGGTCAGCCATCAGGGCTGGGTGTTCAACGCCGCCGACCCGACTGTTCCGGCCGGGCAGCTGGTGGAGCGGCAATCAATCCAGACGGTGCCGCCCGTCGAGACCCGCAGCGTCGCCTGCGTCACCGCCCGGATCGACAAGGTGCTGCAGGACATCAAGGCGTGCTCGACGCACCTGGCCCAACGGGACGACACACTGCCGAACCCGGTGGTCGCAGCCGAGGCCGAGCTCCGCGAGATCGCCCGGGTGTTCGGCCCGGAGGCGCAGACCCACCCGTTCATCCTGGCCGGCGACATGAACATCCCGACCCCGCCGGCCGACGGCTCGCTGGCCTACCTCTACCCGCCCGCGGTGAACACCGCGGACTGGACGCACTCGGGCCAGTTCGATGAGGTCAACCAGCAGCAGCAGTGCATCACGGCGATCCCTTGCGAGATCAGCCAGGGCGGCGTCGCGACGCACCGCACCGGCGGCGGCGTCAAGCTCGACTACGTCTTCGGCAGCCGCTGGCACTTCGTGGTCCCGGTCAACGCGGTCTCGGTCAACCGCAACGTGGGCACGTGTGACGACGCGCTACCCGCCCACGACTGCTCCGACCACTGGCTGTTCTACAGCGAGCTCGAGCTGCCCCCCGCCACCACCACATCGACGCCCGGGGCCGCGCTCGGCCCCCTGCAACCGTGCTAATCCTCCACCGCTGGCTGTGCTAAAGTTTCATTGCGAAGTGTGCTGAAGTTGCATTGTGCCGGCTTGAGGGGTCGCCATCGCGCAGAAGTCGCCCTACCTGGCCCGGGTCGTCGACCCCCTGCTCGACGAGGTGGTGGTGGACCACCCCGCCGTGCTCCTGGTCGGTCCGCGGGCCTGCGGCAAGACGACCACGGCGCGCCGGCACACCACCGGCCGGCTTCGCCTGGACCGGCCTGCCGAGGCTGCCGCGGCTCGCGCCGATCCGGACGCCGTACTGGCCGCCGGGCCGTTTCCGCTGCTGATCGACGAGTGGCAGGTCGTACCGGAGGTACTCGGGGCGGTCAAGCGGTCGGTCGACGACGATCCGGTGCCAGGGCGGTTCGTCCTCACCGGCTCCGCCCAGGCCGACCTGACCGCGGCCGGTTGGCCAGCCACCGGCCGGGTGATCCGGGTGCCGATGTATGGCCTGGTCGAGCGCGAGTTCGGCGGTGCGGCGCACGCGCCTCCGCTGCTGGACCGGCTGGTCGCCGCGGGCCCGGACGGTGTGTCGGTCCCGCTTGATCCGCCGGACATCCGTGGCTACGTCACCCGCGCGCTTCGCGGTGGGTTTCCCGAGGCGGCACTCGCCGGCACCGACCGGTCCCGCGGCCGTTGGCTGGCCAGCTACGTCGATCAGGTGGTCACCCGGGACGTCGGCCTCGCCGGAGAGGTCCGGGATCCGGTGCGGTTGCGCCGCTACCTGCGGGCCGTCGCCGCGAGTACCGGTGGCATGCCCACCCTCAAGACGCTGACCGACGCGGTAGGCATCAGGTACCTGACCGCGCAGGCATATGACGACCTCCTCGAGCACCTGCTCATCACGGAGCAGATGCCGGCCTGGTCGGCGAATCGCCTCAACCGGCTCATTCGGCAGCCGAAGCGGTACCTGGTCGATCCTGCCCTGCTCGGGCCACTGCTCGGCACCGACGTTCGGGCCGTGCTCCGGGACGGCGACCTGCTCGGTCGGGTGCTCGACACCTTCGTCGTCGCCCAACTCCGAGCCGACTGCGTGGTGAGCACCCTGCCGTCACCCCGGCTGTTCCACGCCCGTGACGGCAACGGGCGCCACGAGGTGGACGTGATCGTCGAGCTCGCGGATGGACGGGTCATCGCGTTCGAGGTCAAGGCCGATGCGGCGCCGGGGCCCGATGCGGGCCGGCATCTGCGGTGGCTGCGGGCGGCGGTGGGTGATCGGTTCGTCGCCGGCGTCGTGCTGCACACCGGGCCGAGGGTGGTGCGTTACCCGGACGGCATCGTGGGCGTGCCGATCTGCGCCTTCTGGAGCTGACGCCGGCATGGGTGTGGGGGCGGCCGCCGGCCGCCCCCACACGTGCGTCAGGCCAGGGTCAGCTGACGATGGAGCAGTTGGTGGTGTTGATGTTCAGCGCCACGGGTCTGGCGTTGGTGCCGCCCGGGACGGCCGCGTTGAAGCCGACACCGTCCAGCGAGCCACCGGGCGGTATCGCCCCGTTCCAGCTGCTGTTGTCGACCGTGACCTTCCGGTCGTCCTGGACGAAGTCGCCGTTCCAGCCACCGTCGATCGTCT
>JBBWZH010000245.1:0-13995 GCA_039648995.1 Mycobacteriales bacterium | reverse complement strand
AGGCCGAGCTCGGCTGACGCGTCCGGGACGGCCTCGATCAGCCGGCGCAGCGCCTCGGCGCCGCGACCGGCGTCCCGGCAGGCGAGCACGACGTGTGCGCCGCGGCGGGCCAGCTCCAGCGTGGTGTGGTAGCCCAGGCCCGAGTTGGCGCCGGTAACGATCGCGGTACGCCCGACCTGGTCCGGGATGTCGGCTGTGGTCCATGGCATGGCTGCATTCTGCGCCCGGCCGCGCGTGGTCCGCGCCCGGGGCCCGGCGCGGCACCCGGCAGAATGGGCCGCATGCCCGGACCAGCCCGCCCGTCCCAACTCGACCCGTCGATCACCGCCCGCCTCAAGCGGGACGAGCACGGCCTGTTCCCCGCGGTCGCCCAGCAGTGGGACACCGGCGAGGTGCTGATGGTCGGCTGGATGGACGACGAGGCGCTGCATCGCACGCTGACCACGGGCCGGTGCACCTACTGGTCCCGCAGCCGGCAGGAGTACTGGGTGAAGGGCGAGACCTCCGGCCACCAGCAGTGGGTGCGCTCGGTCGCGCTGGACTGTGACGCGGACACCGTGCTGGTCAAGGTCGACCAGGTGGGCGCCGCCTGCCACACCGGCGACCGGACCTGCTTCGACGCGGACGTACTCGCCGCGGTGCTGGGCAAGCCCGGCGATCCGCCGGCGGGGCGTGCCGATCCGCCGGCGGCGGCCGAGGCTCCGGCGGGGCGCTCCGGCGGCCCGGCGGGGTCCCCGGGGGGCGTGCCGGCGGTGGCGGGATGACTACCGGCGAGCCGGCGCCGTCCCGGGCCCGGTTCCACGAGCTGGCCGGCGCGCACCGGATGGTGCCGATCACCCGCCGGCTGCTGGCCGACGGCGAGACCCCGGTCGGGGTGTACCGCAAGCTGGCCGGCGGGCCCGGCACGTTCCTGCTGGAGTCCGCCGAGCACGGCCGGTCCTGGTCGCGGTACTCGTTCGTGGGGGTGCGGTCGGTGGCCACGCTGACCGAGCGGGACGGCCGCGCGGTCTGGCACGGCGAGCCGCCGCCGGGCGCGCCGACCGGGGGCGACCCGCTGACCGTGCTCGCCGGCACCTGGCGGGCGCTGGTCGGCCCGCCGCTGCCGGACGACGCCCGGGCCGGGCTGCCGCCGCTGACCGGCGGCCTGGTCGGCTACCTCGGCTACGACGTGGTGCGCCGGCTGGAGCGGCTGCCCGACTACGCCCCGGACGACCTCGGCCTGCCCGAGCTCACCATGCTGGTCGCCACCGACCTCGCCGTGGTGGACGACCTCGAGGGCAGCGTGCTGCTGGTCGCGAACGCGCTGGTCCGCCGTGGCGCCGACGCCGCCGAGGTGGACGCCGCCTACGACGACGCGGTGGCCCGGCTGGACCGGATGACCGCCGACCTGGCCACCGCCGCCGCGCCGAGCGTCGCCACCACCCGTCCGGTGCCGGCGCCGGCCGCCCGGTCCCGCACCCCGGACGGGGCGTACCAGCCGGCGGTGAAGGCGGCGCTGGAGGCGGTCCGCGCCGGCGAGGTGTTCCAGGTGCAGATCGGCCAGCGGTTCGAGGTCGACACCCGCGCCGACGCGCTGGACGTCTACCGGGTGCTGCGCACGCTCAACCCGTCCCCGTACATGTACCTGCTCCGGCTGGACGGTTTCGACATCGTCGGCTGCAGCCCCGAGGCGCTGGTCACCGTGCAGGCAGGGCAGGCGGTGCTGCACCCTATTGCCGGCACCCGCAAGCGCGGCGCCACCCCGGAGCGGGACGCCGCGCTGGCCGCCGAGCTCGTCTCGGACGTCAAGGAGCGGGCCGAGCACGTGATGCTGGTCGACCTGGCCCGCAACGACCTGGGCCGGGTGTCGGCGGCCGGGACCGTGCGGGTGGTCGAGTTCGGCGGCGTGGAGCGGTACAGCCACGTCTGGCACATCGTCTCGACGGTGACCGGCGAGGTCGCCGCCGGGAAGGACGCGCTGGACGTGCTCACCGCCTGCTTCCCCGCCGGCACGCTGACCGGCGCGCCCAAGGTGCGGGCGATGGAGCTGATCGACGAGCTGGAGCCGGTGCGGCGCGGCATCTACGGCGGCGCGGTCGGCTACCTGGACGCGTCCGGTGACCTCGACATGGCGATCGCGATCCGTACCGCGATCATGCGCGAAGGCACCGCGTACGTGCAGGCCTCCGCCGGCATCGTCGCCGACAGCGACCCGGCCTCGGAGGAACTGGAGACGCGCAACAAGGCCCGCGCCGTCCTGCAGGCCATCGCCACCGCCGAGACCCTGACTCCGGCGACATGACGGACATCGGGGCGGTCCGCCCGGCCACCGCCGCCGCGGACGGTCGCGGCCGCCCGGCCCGGGTGGCGCGGCGGGAGATGGTTGCCGTCCTCCTGCTGGGGCTGGGCGGGGCGGGGTTGGCGCTGTTGGCCGGTGGGCGGGTGTGGCTGCGGGTGGACGCGCCCCGGCGAACGCCGCTGCCGGACGTGGCGGTGGCGCTGTCCGGGCGGACGGTGGAGCCGCTGGTTCCGGCGCTGGGCGTGGTCGGGCTGGCCGGCCTGGTCGCGCTGCTCGCCACCCGGGGCCGCGGCCGGCGGATCGTCGGCGGGCTCCTCGCCGCCAGCGGCCTGCTGCTGGCCGTCCGCGCCGCCGGCCGGGTCGCCGGGCCGGACCAGGCCACCGCCTGGGCCCTGCTCGCCGACGCCGGCAAGACCAGCGGCATCCCGCCGGGCACCGCGCTCACCGCGTCCACCTCGCCGGTCTGGCCGGTGCTGGTCGTCCTCGCCGGTCTGGCCCTGCTGCTGGCCGGCGCCGGCGCCTTGCTGCGCAGCCGGCGCTGGCCCGGCATGTCCACCCGGTACGACGCCCCGGCCAGCGCCCCTACCCCGGCGAAGACCGCGAAGACCGCCTCGCCGGCCGCCGTCTGGGACGCCCTCGACCGCGGCGACGACCCGACTGCCAGCTGACCCCCGCGGCACGGCCCGGCGAGGCAGCCGGGTGGACCGGGACTGTGTGGGGGCCCGATGTGCCCGTCCGGGCCGACAGGTGGCCGCGTGCTACCTGGGGAGACGGAGTCGGGTCATGCCTTTAGGGGCAGAAAATCGGCCCGATGCAACGTAAACAGATCTTTGTGCCATCTACCTCCGGGGGGCGGGGGTTGGCCCCGCCTCGGGTGGAGGAGAACGCATGTCACGACTTAGCCGGCGCCAGGGCGCCGGCCTTCTCGCGGTTGCCCTCGCGGCCGCGCTGGCGGTACCGGCCACGCTGCTGCACGGCAGCGCCAGCGCCGCCCCGCCGCCGGCCGCGGCGCAGGCGGCATCTGGTGCGCCGCGCTGGGTGACGCTGCTGACCGGTGACCGGGTGGCGCTGCGCCCCGGCACCGCGAGCGGCCCCGGCAGCATGCTGGTGCGCCCGGCGGCAGGTCGGGAGAAGGTCCGGTTCGTCCGGTACGTCGATCGCGGTGACACGGTGGTGATCCCGGCGGACGCGGTCGCGCTGGTGAACTCGGGGCGGTTGGACCGGCGGTTGTTCGACGTGACGAAGTTGGTGCGGTTCGGCTATGACGACCGGTCGCGCCGGGACCTTCCGTTGATCGTGACGTATTCCGGTGGCGCGGCGGCGGCCCCGGCCAGCCGGGCCCGGATCGCCGGCAGCGGCGCCCGGGTCGGCCGCGATCTGCCCAGCATCGGCGGTTCCGCGGTGCGCGCGGCGAAGTCCGGCGCGTTCTGGTCGACCGTGCGGGCCGACCTGGGCAGCGCCGGCACGGCCGCCCCGCGGGCGGCCGGCAGCACGGTCGCGCATGTCTGGCTGGACGCGCCGGTGCGGGCGACCCTGGATCAGAGCGTCCCCCAGATCGGCGCGCCCACCGCGTGGGCGGCCGGCTTCAAGGGCGCCGGCACGACCGTGGCCGTCCTCGACACCGGCCTGGACGCGACCCACCCCGACCTGGCCGACGCGGTCGTCGCCGCCCAGGACTTCACCGATGACGGCGTCGACGGCACCGATGACGGCGTCGGCCACGGCACCCACGTGGCCTCGACCATCACCGGCAACGGCGCCGCGTCCGGCGGCCGCTACACCGGCGTCGCGCCGGACACCAAGTTGCTGATCGGCAAGGTGCTGGACGACTTCGGCGGCGGCGCCGACTCGTGGATCATCGCCGGGATGGAGTGGGCCGCCGCGCAACACTCGAAGGTCGTGAACATGAGCTTCGGCAGCCCGTTCGCGGCTGACGGCACCGACCCGGTGGAGCAGGCGTTGACCCGGCTCACCGCGAACGGCGGCCCGCTGTTCGTGGTCGCGGCCGGCAACGACGGCCCGTTCGACGAGTCGGTCGGCAGCCCGGCTGAGGTCCCGGCGGCGCTGACCGTCGGCGCGGTAGACAAGCAGGACGGGCTGGCGGACTTCTCCAGCCGCGGCCCGGTCGGCCCGGACGGTGCGATCAAGCCCGACATCACCGCGCCCGGCGTCGACATCGTCGCGGCCAAGGCGGCGCACAGCCAGATCGGTGACCCGGTCGGGGACGCGTACCTGCGGCTGTCGGGCACCTCGATGGCCACGCCGCACGTGGCGGGTGCGGCCGCGATCCTGGCCGGGCAGCACCCGGACTGGACCGCCGAGCAGCTCAAGGCGGCGCTGATCGGCTCGGCCACCCCAGGCACCGTGATCACCGTCGACCAGCAGGGCGCCGGCCGGGTGGACGTCGCCCGCGCGGTCAGCCAGCCGGCGTTCGCGACCCCGTCGAACATCAACCTCGGCATCGCCCGCTGGCCGCACGCCGACGACCCGGTGCTGAACCAGACCGTGACCTACCACAACGCCGGCACCGCGCCGGTCACCCTGGACGTCGCGGTCGCGATGGCCGACACCGCCGGCAACGCCGCCCCGGCCGGGATGTTCACGCTCGGCGCGCAGCAGGTGACGGTCCCCGCCGGTGGCAGTGCCGGCGTGCGGCTGACCGCGACAACCACCGGCCCGGCCCCGGACGGCCGGTACACCGGCATCGTCACCGCGGCCGGCGGCGGCACCTCGATCCGCACCCCGGTGTCGCTGACCAAGGAGGTGGAGAGCTACGACGTTCCGGTCACCGCGCTCGACCGGCACGGCAAGCTCACCCCGAACTGGGGGCTCCGGTTCGTCGACGTCGACCACCCCAAGGCGTACTTCCCGTACGACCCGTCCGGGCGGGTAGTGGCCCGGCTGCCCAAGGGGCGTTACTACCTTGAGGGCTTCGTGCAGACCAAGATCGGGCCGGGCGAGTTCGACCTGGACGACACCGAGCTGGCCGAGCCGAACTTCGTCGTCAACCGGAGTACACCGCCGGCGCGGCTGGACGCCCGCCGGGGCAAGGCGGTCGGGATCACCGTCGACCGGCCGGCCCGGACCAGCCAGGCCGAGATCGACTCCATCCTGCTGGCCACCTGGGGCGTCACCGGGTTCAGCCTGGTCGGCGGCGGCTTCGACGGCATATTCGTGGCGCCCTCGACGACGATCGCGCCGCCACGCAAGTACACGTTCACGGTGTCGGAGACGGCTGCCCGGCCGGACGGCCACGGCGGCTTCGCCAACAGCCCGTACCTCTACCAGGTCGGCTGGCAGCAGCCGGACCGGGTGCCCAGCCAGCTGGTCCGGCACCTGCGCGACCGCGACCAGGCGGTGCGGACGCACCGGCTCGGCGGCCCGGCGCCCGCCCTGACCGGGCTGTTCGCCAACGCGGTCAGCCGACCGCTGCCCGGCACGGTGACCGCGCTGTCCACCCCCGGGTTCACCTGGTTCCAGGACCTGGCGGAGCTCAACACGGCCGGCGACTTCGTGACCGACCAGCTCACCACCGGGGTCACGTTCACGAAGGCGGGGCCGGCGGGCACCGAACGGTGGAACCTGCCGGTGTTCGGGCCGGCCTTCCCGACCGGGCCGCTCACCGGGATCTTCGTCAGGCGGCTCGCCGATGAGATCGGCGCCGATGTGCCGCTGTACACCGACCAGATCGCCACCCATTTCGGCTTCTCGGCGGAGGACACCGGCCACACCCGGCTGTTCCGGGACGGGCAGCTGGTGTCCGAGCAACCGTTCTCGGGCTTCGTCGACACGTTCGTCCCGCCCGGTGAGGCGGCCTACCGGCTGGAGACCGAGTCGACCCGCAGCGTCAGCCCGCTGTCCACCCGGATCAGCGCCGCCTGGACGTTCCGCTCCGGGCACGTGGCCGGGGCAGACCCGGTGGCGCTGCCGCTGGCGGCGGTCCGGTTCGCGCCGACCGTCGACGACCGGGGCCGGCCGCCGGCCGGGCGGCGGGTGCTGCCGGTGCCCGTCTACCTGCAGCGGCAGGCCGATGGCGGCTTCGGCCGGCTGAGGTCGCTGACCGTGCAGGCGTCGTTCGATGACGGGGCGACGTGGCGACCGGTGACGCTGGCCGGTTCGGGTGACCGGCGGGTGGCGATGATCCGCCAGCCGACCGGCACCGGGTTCGTCTCGCTGCGGGCGACCGCGGCGGACGGTGCCGGCAACACCCTCGAGGAGACGATCATCCGGGCGTACGTCCTGCGGTAGCCGCCGGACCTGCTCAGACACACTGCCGCCCCGGCGCCGGAAGCTCGGCGCCGGGGCGGCCCCCGCTTGCCACGGGACAGCCGCGTCGGCGGGTCAATCGTCGGTGCTGCCCGTTCGGGCGCCGCTGTCCCTGCAACCGCCCGGTGCTGATCGGGCTTGGTCCCAAGTGCGGCGGCATGCGGTGCGCCGGCAGTGCGGGTGTCCTGGCCGCGGTGACGGGACCAGCAGATGGTGGCCGGCCGCGGCTCCGAGCAGAGGAGAACGGATGTCACGCATCGGCCGGCGCCATGGCGCCGGCGTACTTGTGCTCGCTGTCGTCGCCGCGCTGGCGGTGTCGGCCGCGGTGTTCGGCACCCGGGTCGGCGCGGCACCCCGGGTCGGCGCACCGGGTGGGCCGGCGGCGGCCGTGGAGCCGGCCGGGCCGCTGCGCTGGGTCACCCTGCTCACCGGTGACCGGGTGGCGCTCCGGCCGGGCGCCGCGGCCGCCACGGCCAGGCCGGACGACGTGCTGGTGCGCCCGGCCGCCGGCCGGGAGCAGGTGGGGTTCCACCGGTACACCGAGCGGGGTGACCTCCTGATGGTGCCGGCGGACGTCGCGGCGCTGGTCGCGGCCGGGCGGCTGGACCGCCGGCTGTTCGACGTGACGCTGTTGCTGCGGTCCGGCTACGACGACCGCTCCCGCCCGGACCTGCCGCTGATCGTCGGGCACGCCGGTGGCGCGGCGGCGGCACCGGCGGCCCGGGCCCGGCTCGCGGCCGGCGGAGCCAGGTCCGGCCGGGAGCTGGCCAGCATCGGCGCGGCGGCGGTGCGCGAGGACAAGGCCAGCGCGACCCGGTTCTGGGCGTCGGTGCGGGGCGACCTGGGCAGCCGGGTGGCTGGCCCGCGGGTGGCCGGCGGGGTGGAGCGGATCTGGCTGGACGCCCCGGCGCGGGTCACGCTCGACCAGAGCGTGCCGCAGATCGGGGCGCCCGCGGCCTGGCGGGCGGGCTTCACCGGCGCGGGCACGACGGTGGCCGTGCTGGACACCGGCCTGGACGCCACCCACCCGGACCTGACCGACGCGGTCACCGGCGCGCAGGACTTCACCGACGACGGCGTGGACGGCACCGACGACGGCTACGGCCACGGCACCCACGTGGCCTCCATCATCACCGGCAGCGGCGCGGCGTCCGGCGGCCGGTACGCCGGGGTGGCCCCGGACACCAAACTGCTGATCGGCAAGGTGCTCGACGACAACGGCTTCGGTGACACCTCCTGGATCATCGCCGGGATGGAGTGGGCCGCCGCGCAACACGCCCGGGTGGTCAACATGAGCCTCGGGCTGTCTTTCGGCGCGGGGGCCGACGACCCGCTCGTGCAGGCGCTGACCCGGCTCACCGAGAACGGCGGCCCGCTGTTCGTGGTCTCGGCCGGCAACACCGGCCCGGACGGCGGGACCGTCAACAGCCCGGCGGACGCGGCGGCGGCGCTGAGCGTCGGCGCGGTGAGCAAGCAGGACGAGCTCGCCGATTTCTCCAGCCGCGGCCCGACCCCGGATGGCGCGATCAAGCCGGAGATCACCGCGCCGGGGGTGGACATCGTGGCGGCGAAGGCGGCGCACGGACAGATCGGCGACGCGGTCGGCGACGCCTACGTGCGGCTGTCGGGCACGTCGATGGCCGCGCCGCACGTCGCCGGGGCGGCGGCGATCCTGGCCGGGCAGCACCCGGACTGGACCGCCGGGCAGCTCAAGGCCGCCCTGGTCGGCTCGGCGACCCCGCGGGCAGGGGTGCCGGTGGACGCGCAGGGCGCCGGCCGGGTGGACGTCGCCCGCGCGGTCAGCCAGCCCGCCTACGCCACCCCGGCCGGCCTGAACCTGGGCATCGCCCGCTGGCCGCACACCGACGACCCGCCGATCCGCCGGACCGTGACCTACCACAACGCCGGCAGCGCGCCCGTCACCCTCGATCTCAGCGTGGCGATGGCCGGCGCGGGCGGCCAGCCCGCCCCCGCCGGGATGTTCACGCTGAGCCAGCCGACGGTGACGGTGCCGGCCGGCGGCACCACCGGGGTGGAGCTGACCGCGGCGACCACCGAGCCCGCGCCGGACACCCGCTACACCGGCCTGCTGACCGCGGCCGGCGGGCCGATCACGATCCGCACCCCGCTGTCGCTGGTCAAGGAGGTGGAGAGCTACGACGTTCCGGTCCGGGTGCTGGACCGCGCCGGCCAGCCGACCGCCGACTACAACGTCTTCCTCCTCGACCTTGACCAGGGCACGTCGTACCAGCCGTACGACCCGTCCGGGGTCGTGCCGGCCCGACTGCCCAAGGGCCACTACCTCTTCACCGCATCCGTGCGGACGCCGAACGGCCCCGGTGAGTTCGACGTGGACGAAACGCTGGCGTTCGAGCCGGAGGTGGTGGTGAGCGGCCCGACTCCGCTGCTGGCGGACGCCCGGCGCGGCAAGCCGACCGGCATCGCCGTCGACCGGCCGGCCGCGCCCACCCTGAGCGCGGTGGAGTGGCGCGTCCAGACCGCCGTCGGCCCCCGCAGCGCGACCATCTTCACGGACGACTTCGACGGCTTGTTCGTGGTGCCGTCGCGGACGGCCGCACCGGGCCGCTTCTCGTTCGACGTGGAGGCGCTGATGGCCCGCCCGGACGGCACCGGCAGCTTCACCGGCAGCCCGTACGTCTACCACGTCGGCTGGGTCCAGCCCGACCGGGTGCCCAGCCAGCTGGTCCGGCACCTGCCCGACCGGGACCTGGCCGTCGTCCAGGCACGGATCGCCGGGCCGACCCCCGGCCATCCCGGCCGGTTGGCCGGGATGGGGACCGGCCGGCTGCCGCTGCCGGGATCGGTGACCGAGCTGTTCAGCCGCGGCCTGCAGTGGAGCTCGGGGATGGAGCAGTACTCGCCGGCCGACGACCTGGAGGCCTTCCAGGACGGCGCCGTCCGCACGTTCGGCGCGGGCCCGGCCCGCACCGAACGGTGGAACCTGCCGGTCTTCGGGCCTGGTTTCCCGGCCGGCAACCAGTCCGTGGCCCGGGTCGGCGACGAACTCCTGGCCGACCTGCCGCTGTTCTCCGACCAGACCCCCGACCACGCCGGTGCCTCGGTGACCGACAGCGGCAGCACCCGGCTGTCGCGGGACGGCCAGCTGGTCGCTGAGACGCCGTTCGCGGGCTTCATCGACGCCGCCGTGCCGGTCGAGCCCGGAACCTACCGGCTGGAGACAGCGGCGACCCGCAGCGCGGTGAGCCCGCTGTCGACCCGGCTCAGCGCCGCCTGGACGTTCCCGTCCGCGCACGTGGCCGGCCCGGACCTGGTGGCGCTGCCGGTGGCCGCGGTGCGGTTCGCGCCGAACGTCGATGACCGGGGTGCGGTGCCCGGCGGCCGGCGGGTGGTGCCGGTGCCGGTCTACCTGCAGCGGCAGGCCGGCGGTGGGTTCGGCCGGCTGGCGCGGCTGAGCGTGGCCGCGTCGTTCGACGACGGGGCGACCTGGCGGCCGGTGACCCTGGCCGGGTCCGGTGATCGGCGGGTGGCGATGGTGCCGCAGCCGGCCGGTGCCCGGTTCGTGTCGCTGCGGGCGTCGGCGGCCGACCCGTCCGGGAACGCCGTCGAGGAGACCATCGTCCGGGCGTACGCGGTGCGCTGACCCCGTTCGGATCGGGCCCTGACACTGCCCGAACAATCCGCTGCCCCGACGCCGTACCGTCGGCGTCGGGGCAGCGTCGGCGCGGAGGGGGCGGCATGCCGGAGAGCGGGCCGGCCCGCGGGCTGGTGCTGGTCGTCGAGGACGAGAAGGCGATCGCCGACCTGATCCGGCTCTACCTGGCGCGCGACGGCTACGGGGTGCACGTGGAGGCCGACGGCCGGGCCGGGCTGGCCGCCGCGCGGCGGCTGCACCCGGTCGCGATCGTGCTCGACGTCGGCCTGCCCACGCTGGACGGCACCGAGCTGTGCCGGCAGCTGCGCGCCGCCGGCGACTGGACCCCGGTGCTGTTCGTGACCGCCCGGGACGACGAGATCGACCGCGTCCTCGGCCTGGAGATGGGCGCCGACGACTACCTGACCAAACCCTTCTCGCCGCGTGAGCTGGTCGCCCGGGTGAAGACCGTGCTGCGCCGCGCGCAGGGGCGGCCGGACGACGCGCCACCGCTGACCGTCGGTCGGGTGACCGTCGACCAGGGCACCCGGAAGGCCTACGTGGACGCCGACGAGGTCGGCCTGACCACCACCGAGTTCGACCTGCTCGCGTTCCTGATGCGCCGGCCCGGCCGGGTGTACGAGCGGGAACAGCTGCTGTCGGAGGTCTGGGGCTACGCCGCCGCGGCCGGCACCCGCACCGTCGACGTCCACGTCGCCCAGCTGCGCGCCAAGCTCGGCGACGCCAGCCCCATCCGCACCGTCCGCGGCGTCGGCTACTCCGCGGAGGCCCCGTGAGCGGCGGGGTGAGCGGGCCGCGGCTGCCGCCGGTGGAGGCCACGATCCGGCCGCCGGCGGGGGCAGTGCCGGGGCGGCAGCGGCGGCGGCTGACGCTGGCGTCCCAGACCACGCTGGTGACGATCGTGGTCGCCGCGGTCGCGATGCTGGTGGTCGGGCTGGTGTCGGTGGGGCTGGTGCGGTCCGCCGGCGAGGCCGACGCGCAGCGGGTGCTGTCGGTGCTGGCCGACAACGTGTCCGGCGCGCTGGCCGAGCAGCCCGGGGTGATCGCGCGCCGGCCGGTCCGCGGGCAGGCCGCGCTGGTGCAGCGGTTCCTGCGCGGCACCGACATCCAGTACGCCGTGCTCGGCTCGGACGGCGGCACGCTGGTCAGCCAACCGCTCACCCGGGACGCGCTGTCCGCCGACGAGGCGCGCGCCGTCGTGGCCGGCGAGAGCCTGTCGGCCGTCCGGTCGGTCGACGGCAGCACTCTGTACGTCGAGGCCCGACCCACGTCGGTCGGCGCGGTGCTGCTGGTGCAACGCCGCAGCCGGACCACCCCGTTCGCGCGGGAGGCGGTGCGCCGGATCGGCCTCGCGCTGCTGATCGGCCTGGGTGTCGCGGTGGTGGCGGCGGTCGCGCTGGCCCGGCTGCTGGCCCGGCCGCTGAAACGGGCCGCGGCCGGCGCGCACGCGCTGGCCTCCGGCACCCGGGACGTGCGCGTGACGCCCGAGGGGCCCAGCGAGGTGGCCGACGTCGCCGAGGCGCTGAACGTGCTGGCCGCGGCGCTGGCCCGGAGCGAGGGCCGGCAGCGCGAGTTCCTGCTGTCGGTCTCGCACGAGCTGCGCACCCCGCTGACCGCGATCACCGGGTTCGCCGAGTCGCTGGCCGACGGGGTGACCGCCGGCGATGAGGTCCGCCCGGTCGGCGCGACCATGCTGGGCGAGGCGCGCCGGCTGGAGCGGCTGGTGTCCGACCTGCTCGACCTGGCCCGCCTCGGCGCCCAGGATTTCCGCATCGACGAGCAGCCGGTCGACCTGACCGCGCTGGTCCGCGCCGCCGGTGACGTCTGGCGGGCCCGCTGCGAGGCGGTCGGGGTCAGCTTCGACGTGGAGCTACCGCCGTACGAGGTGGTCACGCTGACCGACCCGACCCGGGTCCGGCAGATCCTCGACGGGCTGGCCGAGAACGCGTTGCGGGTCACCCCGGCCGGCGCCCCGATCGTGATCGCGCTGGCCGCGCAGCACGGCTGGGCGGCGCTGCAGGTGCGCGACGGCGGCCCGGGCCTGACCCCGGACGACTGCGCGGTGGCGTTCGAGCGGTCGGTGCTCTACGAGCGGTACCGCGGGGTGCGCCGGGTCGGCACCGGCGTGGGGTTGGCGCTGGTGCACGGGCTGGCCACCCGGCTCGGCGGCGGCACCGAGGCCGGCCGCGCGCCGGAGGGTGGTGCCTGCTTCACCGTCCGGTTACCGCTGGTCGCGGGACGCCCGTCGGGGATGCACACGGTTCCGCTCCGGCTGCAGGCCGGGGGCGGCACCGGGCCGGTCCGGCCGGGCCGGTAGCATCAGGTCCCCGAAGCGCCCGGCCAAAGCGTCGGCCGGCCGGAGGGCTACGGGTGCGGTGAAACAGGCGCCGTGCCCAGCCTTACCGCCGCGCCGTGTGACGAAGGGGACACCACGTGAGCGTTCTCGACGAGATCCTCGTCGGCGTCCGCGCCGATGTAGCAGCTCGCGAGGCCGCCGTTCCGCTCGCTGAGCTCAAGCGTCAGGCGCTGCGCCGGTCGGCCGCGCTGGACGCGGTGGCCGCGCTGCGCGCCCCCGGCGTGGGCGTGATCGCCGAGGTCAAGCGGTCCAGCCCGTCCGCCGGGCGGCTGTCCGACATCCCCGACCCGGCCTGGCTGGCCGGCGAGTACGAGTCCGGCGGCGCCCGGGTGATCAGCGTGCTCACCGAGCAGCGCCGGTTCGCCGGCTCGCTGGCCGACCTGGACGCGGTCCGCGCCGCCGTCGACGTCCCGGTGCTGATGAAGGACTTCGTGGTCTCGTCCTACCAGGTGCACGAGGCACGCGCGCACGGCGCCGACCTGGTGCTGCTGATCGTCGCCGCGCTGGAGCAGAACGCGCTGGTCGGGCTCCGCGAGCGGGTCGAGTCGCTGGGCATGACCGCACTCGTCGAGGTGCACACCGAGGCCGAGGCCGACCGTGCGATGGAGGCCGGCGCGAGGCTGATCGGGGTCAACGCGCGCGACCTGAACACGCTGTCGGTCGACCGCAGCGTGTTCGAGCGGATCGCCCCCGGGCTGCCCACCGGCGTGGTCAAGATCGCCGAGTCGGGCGTGCGGGACACCCACGACCTGATCGAGTACGCGGCGGCCGGCGCCGACGCGGTGCTGGTCGGGGAGGGCCTGGTCACCAAGTCCAGCCCCCGGCAGGCAGTGGCCGACCTGGTCACCGCGGCCGCCCACCCAGCCACGCCGAGGCCGGCACATGACCGCTGACGCGACCGCCGACCCGGGGCTGGCCGGGCCGGACGAGCGCGGCCGCTTCGGCGAGTACGGCGGCCGGTTCGTCCCCGAAGCGCTGATCCCGGCGCTGGACGAACTGGACGCCGCGTACCAGCTGGCTCGCCGCGACCCCACCTTCACCGACGAACTGGACCGGCTGCTCGCCAGCTACGTCGGCCGGCCGACCCCGCTGACCGACGCCCGCCGGCTGGCCCAGCACGCCGGCGGCTGCCGCATCCTGCTCAAGCGGGAAGACCTCGCCCACACCGGCTCGCACAAGCTGAACAACGCACTGGGGCAGGCGCTGCTCACGCTCCGCATGCACAAAACCCGGGTGATCGCCGAGACCGGGGCCGGCCAGCACGGCGTGGCGACCGCGACCGCGTGCGCGGTCCTCGGCCTGGAGTGCGTGGTCTACATGGGCGAGGAGGACACCCAGCGGCAGGCGCTGAACGTCGCCCGGATGCGGATGCTCGGCGCCACCGTGGTACCGGTGACGATCGGCGCCCGGACGCTCAAGGACGCGATCAACGAGGCCATGCGCGACTGGGTCAGCAACGTG
>JBBWZH010000244.1:0-6983 GCA_039648995.1 Mycobacteriales bacterium | reverse complement strand
CCGCGGCTCATCCCGCCGGCGGTGTGGTGCTCGGTCAGCCGGTAGGTGGTGAAGACGAACGGGAAGACGTCCGACTCGGCCGGGTTCTGCGGGTTCTCGGGCGACCGCAACTCCTCGCGGACCGGGCTGTACCGCTGCTTGTAGAGCAGGTTCGGCACCGGCGACTCGGCCGGCTCGTAGTGTGTCGGGAGTGGACCGTCGGCGAGCCCGTTCGGCGCGAACAGCCAGCCCTTGCCGTCGGTCTGCATGATGAACGGGTCGTCGCCGCGGATCGCGGCCGGCCCCTTCGCCCCGTCCGGTGGCACGTAGTCCGGCGGCCGGTCGGGGACGAAGTCCGGCACGTCCGACCCGGTCCACTTGCTGGACCCGGCGTCCCACCACACGTACCGTTTGCGCTCGCTCCACGGCTGCCCGGCCGGGTCGGCGGACGCGCGGTTGTAGAGCATCCGCCGGTTGGCCGGCCAGGCCCAGCCCCACTCGGGCGCCACCCAGGACTGCGTCGCCCCCGGACGCCGGCGGTCGGCCTGGTTCGTCTCGTCCGCGTACACGCCGCTGTAGATCCAGCAGCCGCAGCTGGTCGAGCCGTCCGCGGTGAGCTCCAGGTAGCTCGACAGGGCCCGGCCGTCCGGCCCGGTGCCGTTGATCTCGCGCAGCACCGCCTCGGCGTCCGGTTCGCCCGCGCCCGGCGAACCGGGCAGGTCAAGCAGCGGGTAGTTCCAGGTCAGGTCGAGCAGCGGCCGGTCCCGGTCGTCGGGCGAGGCGGCCAGCTTGGCCCTGATCCGCAGGCCCAGGTGGTAGAAGAACCACAGGTCGCTGCGGCAGTCGCCGGCCGGCTCGACCGCCTTGTGGTGCCATTGCAGCATCCGCTGCGTGTTGGTGAACGAGCCCTCCTTCTCGGTGTGCGCGGCGGCCGGCAGGAAGAACACCTCGGTTGCGATCCGGTCGGTCCGCATCTCCCCGGTCTCGATCTCGGGGCCGTCCTTCCAGAATGTCGCCGACTCGATCATCGTCAGGTCGCGCACGACCAGCCAGTCCAGCGCGGCCAGGCCGAACCGCTGCAGCCGGCCGTTCGCCGAGCCGACCGCGGGGTTCTCGCCGACCAGGAAGTAGCCCTTGACCGTGCCCTCGATCTGGCCGAGCACCGTCCGGTAGGTGCCGTGGTCGCCGGTGAGCCGGGGCAGGTAGTCGTACGCGAAATCGTTCTCGGCGGTGGCGGCGTCCCCCCAGTACGCCTTGAGCAGGCTGACCGCGTACGACCGGACGTTGCCCCAGAAGCCGGCCTTGCCCTCGTCCGAGGCGAGCCAGCTGTCCAGGTCGGTATGCCGGCCGGCGATCGGCATCGGCAGGTAGCCGGGCAGGATGTTGAACAGCGTGGGCAGGTCGGTCGAGCCCTGGATGCTCGCGTGCCCGCGCAGCGCGAGGATGCCGCCACCCGGCCGGCCGATGTTGCCCAGCAGCAGCTGCAGGATCGACGCGGTGCGGATGAACTGCACGCCGACAGTGTGCTGGGTCCAGCCGACCGCGTAGCAGAACGCGGTGGTGCGCTCCCGCCCGCTGTTCGCGGTCAACGCGTCGGCCACCTTCGCGAACAGGTCGGGCGGGATGCCGCAGATGTCGGCCACCACGTCCGGGGTGTAGCGGGCGAAGTGGCGCTTGAGCACCTGGTAGACGCAGCGCGGGTGCTGCAGGGTCTCGTCCCGGCGCGGCTTGGCCGGCACCGGCGCGCCGCCGCTGCCGAACCGGTCGGCGTGCTTGGCCGCGTGTTCGGCCCGGTGGGCCTCGCCCCGGCCACCGTCGGTGACCTCGTCGGCCACCTGCTCCCGGCCCGGCACGTCGTACTGCCAGCTGGTCGGGTCGTACGTACGGGTCTCCGGGTCGTAACCGGAGAACAGGCCCTCCAGGTCCTCGGTGTCGACGAAATCGGCACCGAGGATCGCCGCCGCGTTGGTGTACGCGACCACGTATTCGCGGAAGTCCAGCCCGTTGGTGAGCACGTGGTTGACGAGCCCGCCGAGGAACGCGATGTCGCTGCCGGCCCGGATCGGCACGTGCAGGTCGGCCATCGCGCTGGTCCGGGTGAACCGCGGGTCGACGTGGATGATCGTCGCGCCGCGCGCCTTCGCCTCCATGACCCATTGGAAGCCGACCGGGTGGCACTCGGCCATGTTCGAGCCCTGGATGACGATGCAGTCAGCGTTCTGCAGGTCCTGCTGGAAGGTGGTGGCGCCGCCACGGCCGAAGGAGGTCCCCAGACCGGGGACGGTGGCGGAGTGTCAAATGCGGGCCTGGTTCTCGATCTGCACCGCGCCCAGCGCCGTGAACAGCTTCTTGATCAGGTAGTTCTCTTCGTTGTCCAGCGTGGCCCCGCCGAGGCTCGCGACGCCCAGCGTGCGCCGCACCGCCCGGCCCTCGTCGTCCTCCCACTGCCAGCCGTGCGCACGGGCAGCTATCACCCGGTCGGCGATCATGTCCATCGCCGTGTCCAGCGGCAGGTCTTCCCACTCGGTGCCGTACGGCCGGCGGTACCGGACCGTCGTCTCCCGCCGCGACGAGGTGACCAGCTGCTTGGACGCGCTGCCCTTCGGGCACAGCCGGCCCCGGCTGACCGGCGAGTCGGGGTCGCCCTCGATCTGCGTGACCCGCCCGTCCTTGACGAACACGCGCTGGCCGCAGCCCACCGCGCAGTACGGGCAGATCGAGCGGACCACGGCGTCGGCCGTGCTGGTCCGCGGCGTCAGCGCGTCGGTACGGGCGGAGCGGGCGGCCGCACCCCGGCCGAGCCGGTCCGATCCGGACAGCTGCCGGAGTGCCGGCCAACCCAGCCAGGACCGCATGCGCCCATCTTGCCCCGCCGAGCGGATTTCAACCTCCCGAGCGGGGTGCGGCCCGACCGGCTCCGAGCGCGACGGGCTGTGGCCGGCGGGGTTACCGGTCGTCGAAGCGTTCGGTGCGCTGCTGCTCGGCGGCGCGCGCCTCGTACTCGGCCTCGTACTGCGCTTCATAGTGGGCGGCGTCCCGGGTGCGGCGGTCGTGATCGCCCTCGATCAGCCGGTTGATCAGCTGCTGTACCGCCGGGGCGTGCGGGATGTCCCGCAGCACCTGCTGGCCGGCCTCACCGGCGGACTCCACCATCAGCGTGCCGGCCCCGATGATCCGCTCCCAGATCGTCTGCTCGAACGAGACATCGTTGATCCGGTTCACCGCGATGTCGCGGCCGCGGTGGTGCAGGATGCCGACGCGGATCAGCACCCGGTGCGTGGTCAGCACGTAGTGGGTGGTGCGCCAGCGCAGGAACGGGATGAACGACGTCCAGATCAGGATGAGCACGCCGACCACCGCGATGGCGATCCGCAACGGGGTCTGCAGGCTGCCCGCCGGGACGATCGCGGCGACGAACCCCCCGGCCGCGGCGACCACCAGGAACGCCACCGTAGGCACGAAGAGCGTGATCCAGTGCGGGTGGAGGTGCTTGACGACCTGCTCGTCATCGGCGAGCAACTGGTCCGGGTACGGCACGGGTGTCGACCTCCTCGGCGGCGCACTGTCACCTGACAGAATGGCGGACTTCGTGCTGATCGTCACGCGCATCCGGCCCGCTGCGCCGTTGCAGCTTCCCGCAGTCGCCCCCGGTTCCCGACCCGGACCCCCCGGACGCGCCCGGGGCCGCCCGCCGCGGGACCGACCCGCCGGACCCCGGCCCAGCCGGCCGGACCCAGCCGCCGGGCTCCATCGGCCGGGCTCAGTCGGCCGGGCTCAGTCGGCCGGACGCAGGTGGATGAGGTCGGCCGCGGACAGCACCTGCTCGCCGGCGGCGGTGCGCAACACGAGCCGACCGGTCTCGTCCACCCCCGTAGCCACGCCCTCCACCGCGCCGCCGGCGGGCAGCTGGGCCCGGACCGGCCGGCCGATCGTGTCGCAGGCGGCGGCGTAACCGGCGGCGAGGCCGGACGCGACCGGGTCACCGCCGGCGGACCGCCAGGCCTGGTAGTCGGTGGCCAGCCCGCGCAGGATGGCCCGCAGCAACGGGTCCCGGTCGGCGCAGGCGGCCTCCTCGATCGCCAGCGAGGTCGCGTCCGGCCGGGGCAGCTCGGCATTGCTGGTGGTCACGTTCAGGCCCACCCCGATGACGGCGGCATCCCCGACGACCTGCACGAGCAGCCCGCCCACCTTGCGCCGACGCGGCCCGACCAGCACGTCGTTCGGCCATTTCAGCCAGCTCTCGACCTCGGCCAGCCGGCTCACCGCGCGCTGCACGGACAGCCCGGCCAGCAGCGGCAGCCAGCTCCACCGCATCGTCGGCACGCCGGCGCCCGGGCGCAGCAGCACGGAGAACGTCAGACCGGCCCGGGGCGGCGACACCCCGCCCCGGTCCAGCCGGCCGCGGCCGGCCGTCTGCGCCTCGGCCACCAGCACCGACCCGTCAACGGCGCCGTCGCGGGCGGCCGCGGCCAGGTCCTCGTTGGTGGACCCGGTCTCGGTCACCACCCGGACCTCGCGCCAGAGACCGCCCTCGCGGACCAACGCCGCGCTCAGCGCCCGCGGGGACAGCGGCGGACGCTCAAGGTTTGACCACGGGTTCGCCACGTGTCTGAGGCTAAGCGGCCGGCCACCGGACGGCCCGGCGGGGTCCGGCGCCGGACCGGGCGGCACCGCCGCCGGCCACCGACCGAGCAGCTGGTCTTGACAGGTCTAGTCCTCTAGCCCACCCTCGGGGTGCATCCTCGGCCGGCTGGGGTCGCTGCCACCCACCCGAACCGCCGTCGTGCATCGGGATACCGAGCGGACCGAGAAGGAGTGACCGTGTCCCGCAACCGCCTGGCAGCAATTGCCGTGCTTGCCTGCGCCCCGGTGCTGGCGCTGCTGGCGCCAGCCAGCCCGGCCAGCGCCGCCGCCCCCACTGCCGCGTTCACCAAGACGAGTGACTGGGGCACCGGCTTTGAAGGCAAGTACACGATCACCAACGCCGGCACCAGCACGCTGGCCACCTGGACGGTCGAGTTCGACCTCCCGGCGAACGTGACGATCAGCTCGCTCTGGGACGGCACGCTCACCCGTACGGGCAACCACTACTCGGTCGCCAACTCCTGGAACGGGAACGTGGCCCCGGGTGGCACCGCCTCGTTCGGCTTCGTGGGCGCGTACTCAGGAGCCTTTGCCGCGCCGTCGAACTGCCGGCTGAACGGCGCGTCGTGTGACGGCGGGCCGGTGGACACCACCCGGCCGTCGACGCCGAGCGGGCTGCGCGTCACCGCGACCACGTCCAGCAGCATCTCGCTGGCCTGGACCGCGTCCACCGACAACGTCGGCGTCGCCGGCTACCGGGTACGTGAGGGCTCCTCGGTCGTCGCCACCTCGACCGGCGCGTCGGCCACTGTGGACGGTCTGGCACCGTCCACTTCGCACACCTACACGGTCGTCGGGTTCGACGCGGCTGGCAACGAGTCGAGCCCGAGCGGCGTGGTCACCGGCAGCACGCAGGCCGGCCCACCGCCGCCGCCACCGGGCGGCTCGCTCGCGTCGGCGCCGTACCTGATGCCGCTGGAGAACGACCCTCCCGACATCAACACCGTGATGTCGGCAACCGGGGTCAAGACGTTCACGCTCGCGTTCATCCTGGCCAACGGTGGCTGCAGTCCAATGTGGAGCGGCGGCAGCCCGGTCGCCTCGGACACCCAGATGGCCGCGAAGATCTCGCAGATCCGGGCGGCCGGCGGCGACGTGATGCCGTCGGTCGGCGGCTTCGCCGGACAGAAGCTCGGCGAGGCCTGCACCGACGCCACCTCGCTGGCGAACGCGTACGAGCAGGTGATCGACCGGTACTCGCTGCATGCCATCGACTTCGACATCGAGTCCACTGAATTCGAGAACACCGCGGCGCAGGACCGGATCACCCAGGCCGTCAAGATCATCAAGGACCGGGCCGCGGCGGCCGGCCGGACACTCCGCGTCTACGTCACCGTCCCGGTCGGACAGTCAGGGCTCACGTTCTTCGGCAGCCAGCTCGTGCAGGCCGCGGTGCGCAACAACGCCCCGGTGGACGGCTGGACGATCATGCCGTTCGACCTGGGCGGCGGCAGCACCGGGATGGGCCAGCTCTCGGTGAACATCGCCGAGCAGTTGCACGCCCAGCTCAAGACCTTCTACCCGGGCCGCACGGACGACCAGATCTACCGGATGAGCGGCATCTCGTCCATGAACGGCCGCACCGACGTGGGCGAGTTCATCCGGCAGGCCGACTTCCAGACCATGCTCAGCTACGCCCAGGCGCACCACCTGGCCCGGTTCACATTCTGGTCGGTCAACCGGGACCGGCAGTGCACCCCGGCCGAACCCGGCAACACCTCGGGCACCTGCAGCAGCGTCACCCAGCAGCCCTGGGAGTTCACCCGCCTCGTCGCCCAGTACACCGGCTGAGCGGCGACCACGGCCCGGCCGGCGCGGGGGCCGCCAACCCCGCGCCGGCCGCCGGACCGGCGGTCAGGCGCCGGACTGCTGGCGGGAGCGGCGGGCCGTACGCTCCGAGCCATGCGGATCGCCGAGAGCCCCGAGCCGGCCGAGCCGGATATCCATACGACCGCGGGCAAGCTCGCCGACCTCGTGCGGCGCAACGACGAGGCGGTGCACGCCGGCTCGGCACGCGCCGTGGAGCGGCAGCACGCCAAGGGCAAGCTGACCGCCCGGGAGCGGATCGCGCTGCTGCTGGACGAGGGTTCGTTCACCGAGACCGACGAGCTGGCCCGGCACCGCAGCCGCGACTTCGGCCTGGACGAGGAACGGCCGTACGGGGACGGCGTGGTCACCGGCTACGGCACCGTGGACGGCCGGCCGGTCTGCGTGTTCGCGCAGGACTTCACGATCTTCGGCGGCAGCCTCGGCGAGGTGTTCGGCGAGAAGATCGTCAAGGTGATGGACCTGGCGATGCGCAACGGCTGCCCGGTGATCGGCATCAACGACTCCGGCGGCGCCCGGATCCAGGAGGGCGT
>JBBWZH010000568.1:0-15394 GCA_039648995.1 Mycobacteriales bacterium | reverse complement strand
GGCCGGGCCGGTCCGGCCGGGATCCGGCTGCGGAAACCGGTGCGGCCGGCCGGGATCGCCGGCCGGCCGCACCCTTGTCGCACCGTTCAGGCGGTTTCCACCGTGAGGCCGGGGGTGAAACCGGCCTTGATCGTCGGCAGCGCGCTGAACCAGGAGTGCGAGCCGCCGTCCGAGCCGTGGCAGCCGATGTCGCTGCGGCTGTGCAGACCGTAGCCGTACCGGTTGCCGGACGACGGCAGCCAGTACCAGCCGCCGCCGCTGTCGCCCGGACAGCCGTCGAGCCCGTCCACCCGGACCATCCCGCCGACCGCCGGGTCGCTGTTGGTGCCGACCACGCCGCAGTAGTTCGGGCCGTTCGGGGCGGGGAAGTTGGCCGACAGGCAGACCGCGTCGCCGGCCCAGATGAAGCCGACGGTGGGCGCCACCGCGGCCAGCGGCACCGACCGGTTGGCCGTGTACTCGTTGTAGATCTGGCCGCCGGCGTCGTAGCGGAACCAGGAGTTGGTGACCTTGATGATGCTCGCGTCGAGCGCGCCGGACTGCACCGAGCTCCACATCGGACCGATCGCGAGGGCGCCGGTGCCCCAGGTGACGCCGTTGCCGCCGGAGCAGTGGCCGGCGGTGTAGACGTACCGCTGGTTGCTGGCGTCGCGGGCGGTGAAGCCGACCGAGCAGACGTTGTTGCCGGGCGAGCCGGTCCACAGCGCGGAGCCGGCCCGAACGGTCCAGTCGCAGGCGGTCCGGGCGGTGCAGCCGGCGTCGAGCTGGGTGCGCCGGCCCGGATCGGCGACCAGCGCGACGCTGCCCGGGCGCTGTGCCTGGGCGGCCGCGGCGGTGGCGGCGCGGCTCAGCGAGCCGAGCCGGGCGGCCGGCACCGCGACCAGCACCCGGTTGCCGGCGACGTCGATGCCGACGTGGCCGCGGGCGGCGCGGCCCAACTCGTCACCGCCGGCACGCAGCGCGTCCGCCTGTCGCTGCAGCGCGGCGAAGCTGTACCGGGCCGGGTGCACCTGCACCGCGAGCCCCAACTGGTGGCCGAGCACGGTGGCCCGGTCGCGGGCGGCCGGCGTGGTGGCCAGGATGTGCAACTGTCCGGTCGGCGGGTCGAACCAGGCGCCGCCGAAGGCCGTCTCGCCGAGAGCGGTGTAGAGCGACTTGCGCGCCTCCTGCCCGGCCGCGGCGGCCCGCGCCTGCATCGCCGACAACTGTGGGTAGACGGTGCGGTAGGCCTGGGCCGCGGCGCTGAGCGCGGGGCCGCGGTCGGCGCCCGGCTGCGTCGCCGGTGCGGCGGCGATGGCGGCCGGTGTGGCGATGGCCAGCGCGGCCAGGCCGGCCGCGCCGAGCGCGGCCGCCTTGAGTGTCGAACCGATCATCCGATTCCCCCGTTTCGGATCCCGCCGGCGGTCGCCGGCGGCTGCTGCGGTCCCGAGAGAGACAGAGGCACCCGACCGGGTGATACACGGTTGTGCGCGCAAGCGGTCGGGTGCGGCAGCCACGCCGAATCGCCGGGCTAATTCTTGCCGGACCATCCGGCCCCCTTGCCGAGAGCCGTCCGGGCCAATATGGTCACCACGCGCATTGAGTGGTTGGCGGAATGTAACAGGCTGTTCACATACGTCATGTCCCGTGGGATACTTCGGCGCGTGAAAGCGCTTGCACCCCGCGAAAGACCTGACACCGGTGCCTAGCCGCCGCGCCGCCGGGGCGAGCGCCGAACGGGCCGCGTCGGCTCGTCCGAACGGCCCTCCCGTCCCGCCCCAGGGCGTGACGATCTACCAGGTCGCCGCGCACGCCGGCGTATCGATCACGACGGTGTCCCGGGTCATGCGCGAGAGCGGCCCGGTCGCCGGTGAGACGCGCGACCGGGTGCTGGAGGCGATCGACACGCTGCGGTTCGTGCCCAGCCGGCTCGGTCGGGGGCTGGCCGAGCGCCGGCACGCCGCCAACGGCATCGTCTTCCCCGACCTCTCCGGCCCGTACTACGCCGAAGTCGTCGTCGGCTACGAGGAGGTCGCCGCCGAGTTGGGCCGGTCGGTGTTGATCCTCTCCACTCACGGCCGGGAGGCGGTCCGCAGCCGCGTGCTCGACCTGGCGTCCCGAGTGGACGGTCTGGTCATCTTCGGCCGGACGGTGCGGGACGACGTGGTGGACGAGGTCGTGGCGATGGGCGTGCCGGTCGTGCTGCTGGCCCGCACCGCTGTCGCCGGAGTCGACACGATCAGCACGGAGAACCTGGCCAGCGCCCGCCAGTTGGCCGCGCACCTGCTCGACCACGGCCACCGCCGGCTCGCGTTCCTCGGCGACCCGGAGTCCTCTTCGGACACTGCCGCCCGCTGGGCCGGTCTGTCCGGTGTGCTGACCGAGCGCGGCATCCGGCCGCGGCAGCCGGTGCGGTGCGGTTTCAGCGAGGCATCCGGCCGGACGGTGGCGCGGCGGCTGCTGTCCGCCGCGCGCGGCCGGCCGCAGGCGCTGGTCTGCGCGGACGACGAGATCGCCCTCGGCGCGCTGCTGGCCGCCGAGGAGCTGAGCCTGTCGGTGCCCGGCGACGTCGCGATCACCGGTTGGGACGACATCATGGCCGCCCGGTACGCCCGGCCCGGTCTGACCACCGTGCGGCAGCCGATGCGGGAGCTCGGTGGCCGGGCCGCCCGCGCGCTGGACGAGCGCATCGCCGGCGAGCGGGTCGCCGCGCGGCATGACGTGCTGCACACCGAGGTAGTTATCCGATCGAGCTGCGGGGAGCACGACTGACCACAGTGGACTGCCACGAGTAGGAGGAGCGATGAACCAGCGGACGCGCGTGGTTGCTCTGTTATGCGTGGCCGGCGTGATGCTCTCCGGCTGCGGCCGCAGCAGCGGGGGGTCCGGCGGCGAGCAGGCCAAGGGCGTCGCCGGCGGTGCGGCGACCGGCACGATCACGGTATGGGCCATGGGCACCGAGGGCGAGAAGCTCTCGGTACTGGCCAAGGACTTCGAGGCGACCAACCCGGGCGTCACCGTGAAGATCACACCGGTGCCGTGGGACGCGGCGCACGACAAGATCGCGACCGCCATCGCTGGCCACCAGACGCCGGACGTGAGCCTGATCGGCACCACCTGGATGGGCGAGTTCGCCAGGGCCGGCGCTCTCGACCCCACCCCCGACGTCATCGACAAGGCCCAGTTCTTCCCCGGCGCCTGGGACACCACCGCCGTCGACGGCACCTCGTACGGCGTGCCCTGGTACGTGGAGACCCGGCTCATCTACTACCGCAAGGATCTGGCGCAGCAGGCGGGCGTGCGCCCGCCGACCTCCTGGGCCGACCTGACCGCGTTCGCCGCCGGCCTGCAGCAGAAGGCGAAGGCGAGGTGGGGGATGTATCTGCAGCCCGGCGGGCAGGGCTCGTGGCAGACGTTCCTGCCGTTCGCCTGGCAGAACGGCGCCGCGCTGACCGACGACGCCAACAAGAACTTCACCCTGGACAGCCCGGAGATGGCCAAGGCGCTGGACTACTACCGGTCGTTCTTCACCTCCGGCGTGGCCCCGAAGGACCTGGCCCAGGGCCAGCTCGAACAGGGCTTCATCAACGGCACGATCGGCTCGTTCATCTCCGGCCCCTGGCACCTCGGCATCCTCAAGGACCAGGGGGGAGCGTCCTTCCTGGACAAGGTGGGGCTGGCCCAGATGCCGAAGGAGAAGGCGGGCACCTCGTTCGTCGGCGGTGGCGACCTGGTGGTCTTCAAGGACACCAAGAACCGCGACTCGGCCTGGAAGTTCGTGCAGTACCTGAGCAAGCCCGAGACGCAGGTGAAGTGGTACCAGACGGTCAGCGACCTGCCGGCGGTGAAGTCCTCCTGGAACGACCAGACGCTCAAGGCTGACCCGATGCTCTCCGAGTTCGGCCAGCAGCTGAACGACGCGAAATCGCCGCCGACGGTGTCCACCTGGGAGCAGGTGGCCAGCGTGATCGACGGTGAGGTGGAGAAGGCGGCTCAGGGCGGCGAGACCGGTGCCGGCGGGGCGAAGGCCATGCAGCAGAAGGCGAGCCAGATCGGCACCGGGGCCTGAGGTGGTACGTGCCGGCAGCGCCGCCGACCGGCCCGGCGGTCGACGGCGGGTGGATGACCTGGCAGAGCCGGGAGACACCACCGCGCCGGTGCTGGGGGATGGCGGACCGGCCGGCCGCGCCGTAGTGGCGGGTGGCACGGCGGCCGGTCCGCCGCCAGGGGTGGACGGCGGCCTCGCCGGCGGCCGGGCCGCGGCCGGCGCCGGGGCCGCCGGACGCGCGGGTGGCGGCCGCCGGGTGGCCGGCCGGGCGGCGGGCCGGGCGCGGGGCCGGAGCCGGGTGCGGCGGAACCAGGGCCTGGCCGCCTGGGGGTTCGCGCTGCCGTTCGTGCTGCTGTTCGCCACGTTCGTCGCGCTGCCGGTGCTCTCCTCGTTCTTCTTCAGCTTCACCGACCTGCGCAGCTCCGACCTGCGGCACCCGTTCGCGGTGAACTTCACCGGCCTGCGCAACTACAGCCGGCTGCTGTCCGACGACGTGTTCCGGCAGGCGGCGCTGAACACGGTCTACTTCGTCGGGGTCGGCGTGCCGCTGACGATGTGCCTGGCGCTGGCCATCGCGGTCGCGCTGAACAGCGGGGTCAACCGGCTGCGCACCTTCTTCCGGGTCGGCTACTACCTGCCGGTGGTCACCAGCATCGTCGCGATCGCGGTGCTGTGGCGGTTCATCCTGGAGCCGACCGCCGGCCTGCTCAACCAACTGCTCGGGCTGGTCGGCGTCACCGGGCCGAACTGGGTGGGCAGCAAGGTCTGGGCGATGCCGTCGATCATCGCGATGGCGACCTGGCGCAACGTGGGTTTCCTGATGGTCATCTTCCTGGCCGGCCTACAGGCGATCCCGGCGCAGCTGTACGAGGCTGCCGATGTGGACGGTGCCAGCGGCTGGTCCCGGTTCCGCTTCGTCACCCTGCCGATGCTGCGCCCCACGCTGCTGTTCGGCGCGGTCATCACCGGGATCGGCTACCTGCAGTTCTTCGAGGAACCGTTCGTGCTGACCCAGGGCAAGCCGCTGAACAAGACGCTCTCGGTGTCGTACGACATCTACAACCAGTTCGGCTTCGGCAACTACGGCTACGCGGCGGCGATGAGCTACGTGCTGTTCGCCGCGATCGTCCTGCTGACCCTGCTGCAGTTCCGGCTGCTCGGTCGGCGGGTGGACGAACCGGCCAGCGGGCGGAGGTGACGAAATGACCACAGTGGACACCGGTCCGCCGGCGGAGGCGCCGACGGAGGCGCCGCGCCGGCCCGGCCGCCGGTCGCGCGGCCAGGGTTGGATCTACCTCGCGCTGGGGCTGGGGCTCGTGGTGGTGGCCGGGCCGTTCGTCTGGATGCTGCTCGGATCGGTCAAGACCGAGGGCGAGCTGCGCCGGCTGCCACCGACGTGGCTGCCGGCGCACGTCACGCTGGACAACTACCGACAGCTGTTCTCCCGGTTGGACTTCCCGCGCTACTTCGTCAACTCGGCGCTGGTCGCGGTCGCGGTCACGGTCGCGAACCTGGCGGTCTGCGCGATGCTCGGCTATGCGCTGGCCAAGCTGGAGTTCGCCGGCAAGCGGCTGCTGTTCGCGCTGGTGCTGGGCATGCTGATGGTGCCGTACGTGGTGCTGCTGGTGCCGCAGTTCGTGCTGGTCAGCAACCTGCACCTGGTCAACACGTACGCGGGGCTGATCCTGCCGGCGCTCGCGGTGGCGATGCCGTTCGGTGTGTTCCTGATGCGGCAGTACATTTCCGGGCTGCCGGACGACCTGATCGACGCGGCCAGAGTGGACGGTGCCGGCGAGTTCCGCGTCTTCGCCAGCGTGATCGCGCCGCTGACCGGGCCGGCCCTGGCGACACTCGGCATCCTCACGTTCCTCGGCTCCTGGAACAACTTCCTCTGGCCACTGGTCGTCGCGCAGACCGAGGACAAGTACACGCTGCCGGTCGCGCTCGCGCTCTACAGCGTCGGTCAGAACCGTACCCAGTACGGCCTGCTGCTGGCCGGGTCGGCGGTCGTGGTGCTGCCGGTGCTGGCCGTCTTCATCGCCCTGCAGCGGTATTTCGTGCAGGGCATCGCGATGACCGGGCTCAAGTGACGCCGGCGAAAGGAATCACGATGAGACCATTCCGTACCGCGGTGGTGGCCGGGTGCGCGGCGCTGCTGCTCGGCACCGGGGCGCCCGCGGCCGCCGCGCCGCCCGTCCCTGGTGGACAGACCGGGCTCAGCCGCGCGGATCAGGCGGTGCTGCGCGGGTATGCCGCCGACACCTGGCGCTCGATGGTCGCGCTGGTGAACCCGGCCACCGGGCTGCCCGCCGACAACATGAACGACGACCTGACCGCGGCCAGCCGCAGCCGGTACACCTCGCCGACCAACATCGGCGCGTACCTGTGGAGCACGGTGGTGGCCCGGGACCTCGGCGTCATCGGCCGGGCCGAGGCGCACGCCCGGCTGGCCGGCACGCTCACCACGCTGGGCCGGCTCGACCGGCACCCGGCGTCCGGCATGTTCTACAACTGGTACGACCCGGCGGACGGGTCCAAGCTGCGGGTCTGGCCGGTCGACGGCAGCACCGTCCACCCGTTCCTGTCCAGTGTGGACAATGGCTGGCTGGCGGCGGCGCTGATGGTGGTGCGTACCGCCGAGCCGTCGCTGCGGCGCCAGGCCGCGGCACTGCTCGACCCGATGGACTTCGGCTTCTTCTACAACCCCGACGCGAAGGGCGCCGGCCAGCCGGGGCTGATCCGCGGTGGGTTCTGGGACGAGTTGCCGCCGGGCTGCTCGGTGGTCGGCAACTACCGCGGCCGCGGGCCGGATGTCTGGTACACCTGCAATCACTACGACACCACGAACACCGAGCCGCGGATCGCCGCGTACATCGGCATCGCCCGCGGCCAGATCCCGCCACAGGAGTACTTCGCGACCTGGCGCACGTTCCCCGACACCTGCGACTGGGGCTGGCAGAAGCAGCAGCCGGTCGGCGAGAACCGCACGTACCTGGGCGTCACCGTGTTCGAGGGCGCCTACCAGTACGCCGGCGAGAAGTTCGTGCCGACCTGGGGCGGCGACATGTTCGAGGCACTGATGCCGGCGCTGTTCGTCCCGGAGGAGCAGTGGGGGCCGCGGAGCTGGGGCCGCAACCACCCGGCGTACGTGCACGGCCAGATCGCGTTCGGGCTGCGGGAGGCCGGCTACGGCTACTGGGGCTTCTCGCCGGCCAGCAACCCGACTGGCGGCTACAACGCGTACGGCGCGCCGCCGCTCGGGTTGGCCGGGCCGGCCGACGGCTACCCGTCCGACCTGCAGGGAACCCAGTGGGACAAGGGCTTCGGCGACTGCCGGCCGGCGCAGCCCGAGCCGGCCTGGGGCGACGGCGTGGTCACCCCGCACGCCTCGTTCCTGGCCCTGCCGTTCGCGCCGCGCGCGGCCCTGGACAACCTGGCCAAGATGCGCCAGCACTTCGACGTCTACGGCCGTGGCGGCTTCGCCGACTCGGTCGCGGTGAAGACCGGGACCGTCGCGCACCGGTACCTGGCGCTGGACCAGGGAATGGTCATGGGCGCGATCGGCAACGTGCTCGGGCACGCGGACGTGCGCAGCGACTTCGCCCGGGGTGAGGTGCAGCGGACGATCAAGCCACTGCTGGGCATCGAGGAGTTCAACGCCACGCCGCGGCGCTGAGCGGCGGCCGCTGGGCCGGCCCGGCCGGCTGGCCGGCCCAGCGGCTGGGTGACCTGTGGACCGGGAGGGGAGCGGGTGAGCACAGGGCAGCAAGCCGGGCGGGCGCGGGCCGACTGGGTCGCCAGGATCGGCCGGCGCACCGCCGGGGCCGGCGGGTCGGTCGACCGGCCACCGCCGCCGGCCGGGGTACGGGCGGTGGCCGGCCGCGGGCAGGTCACGCTGGACTGGGAGCCGGTGCCGGGGGTGGCCGGCTATCTGGTGCACCGGGCGTCCACACCGGACGGTCCGTTCGCGGTGGTGGACCATCGCGGGCTGGACGTGCTCGCGGTGCCGCACCCGCCGTACGCCGACACCACCGGCGAGCCGGGCGTGCCGGCCTGGTACGCGGTCGCCGCGCTGCCCGAGGCCGGTTCCCGCGGTGAACTGTCCACTCCGGACAGTGCGACGCCCGGCGCGGTCGGTGCCGCGGCGGTGTCGGTTCGGGTGAACGCCGGTGCGGTCCGCGGTGAGCTGGCCCGGCCGTGGCGCCCGATGGTCGGCGCCGAGCACCTGAGCCACCTGCTCAGCGCCGACCGCACCGGCGGCTGGCCGATCGGCGCCGACCTGACCGAGGCGCTGCGGATCGTCCATACCGAACTCGGTGTCCGCACCGTCCGCGCGCACGGCATCCTCTGTGACGACCTCGGCGTCTACCGCGAGGTGGACGGCGAGCCGGTGTACGACTTCGCCGGCGTCGACCGGGTCTACGACCAGCTCCTCGCGCTGGGACTGCGGCCGGTGGTGGAGCTCTCGTTCATGCCCCGTGACCTCGCCACCGACCCGAGCGCGACCGTGTTCAGCTACGGCGCGATCATCTCGCCACCCAGGGACTGGGGCCGCTGGGTCGACCTGATCCGCACGTTCACCGCGCACCTGGTCGACCGGTACGGCCTGGCCGAGGTCCGTGACCGGTGGAGTTTCGAGGTCTGGAACGAGGCCAACCTGGAGGTGTTCTGGACCGGCGGGCTGACCGACTACCTGCGCCTGTACGAGGTCACCGCGCGGGCGGTGAAGTCGGTGCACGCGGGCCTGCGGGTGGGCGGCCCGTCGTCCGCGGCGGCCGGCTGGGTGGACGAACTGCTCGGCCACGCCGGCGACACCGGCGCACCGCTGGACTTTGTCTCGACCCACACCTACGGCAGCCCGCCGCTGGACCTGCGGCCGGCGCTGGCCCGGCACGGCCGGCCCGACGCGGCGATCTGGTGGACCGAGTGGGGCGTCACCCCGCAGCACTTCAACCCGGTCAACGACGGCGTCTTCACCGCCGCGTTCACCGCCCGCGGCATGCGCTCGGCGGCTGGCCGGCTGGACGCGCTGGCCCCCTGGGTGGCGTCCGACCACTTCGAGGAACTGGGCCGGCCGCCGCAGCTGCTACACGGCGGGTTCGGGCTGCTGTCGGTGGGCAACCTGCGCAAGCCCAAGTTCTGGGCGCTGGCCATGCTGAACCGGCTCGGCGACCGGGAGCTCGCCGTCGAGCTGTCCGGCGACGGCGCCGGCTCGCTGGTCGAGGCCTGGGCCGGCGCCGGCGCCGGCGGGCGGGTCGCGCTGGCGTTGTGGAACGGCACGCTGGACCAGTCCAAGGTGGACGGTTCCGAACTGCTGGACCGTGCCGTCACCGTCCAGCTCACCGGGCTGACCGCGGTGGCGTACCGGCTCAGGCACTACCGGGTGGACGCGACCCACTCGAACCTGGCGGCACGGTGGGCGTCGCTGGGCAGCGGCGACTGGCCGGACGAGGCCGGCTGGGCGGCGCTGCGGGCCGCTGACCGGCTGGACGAACTGGCCGCCCCCCAGCGGGTCGTCCCGCGCGGCGGCACCGTCGAGATCGGGTTCGACCTGCCGATGCCGTCCGTTTCACTCCTTGAGCTGGTACCCGAACCGTCCTAATTGGACGGCGGACGCGGCCCGTAGCTGGCGGTCAGCTGGTCACGCTCGAACTTGAAGTCGATGTGCCGGTCGATCGCGTCCTTCGGGCGGTCCGCCGGGCCGACGGTCACGGTCGCGGAGGTGATCGGGTCGAGCCGGCTCAGCCAGAGCGCCCGCGCCGCCTCGTCAGCGACGCGCGGTAGTTCGGTGCCGGGCTCGACGGTGATCGACAGCACCGCGGCGCCGCCCGGGTTGCTCGCGTCCCTGCGGTAGTTGCCATCCACACGGGACACCCCGGGCAGCTTGCGGAGCGTTCCGGCGATCGTGTCGAACTCGGCCCGGTTCTGGGCGTCCCGGTCGTCACCGCGGCCGGAGACCCCCGAGCCACTGCTGGTGCAGCCGGCCAGCGCGAGCACGAGCAGGATGCCCAGGATGGGCAGCGGCCGCCTCAATTCTGGTCCCGGGTCACCTGGTAGACGTGGCTGGTCGCGGTGTCGCCGTCGAGGAAGTCGCTGGCGCTGTCCAGGTAGTGCCGGATCGACGGGTCGCCGCTGCTGTCGACCGCGACCGCCGCCGGCGTGTACGACGAGTCGATGCCGTGGTTCTCGCCGACCGTGCCGTACTGCCGGTCGAACGTGACCGTCGTGCGGTTGGGCAGGTCGGGATTGTCGCGGGCATCGAGGTGCGGCACGATGTCGTGCTGGTTCTCCAGCGACAGCACCTGCACCGACGGCGGCACCGACAGCCGCGCCACCGGCGCGCCGGCGGTGACCACGTGCGTCACGTTGAACTGTCCAGATTGGACGAACTGGTCCGCCGCGTGCACCGCGACTATGCCGCCCTGGCTGTGCCCGACCAGCATCACCGGGTCGCCCGGCTGCACGCCCGCCCGGTGTAGCGCGTCCGCGATGCCCTGCTCGTAGGCGGTCGTGTCGCCCGACAGTGCGTGCAGGTTGGTGCCGAAGTCGTTCAGGTGGGTCCGATCGCCGGACGGGTTGAACTGCCAGTCCTTGGTGCCGGGGACGTCGACCACATACGACTTGCGGATGCTGCCGTCCGGCATGGTCTTCTCGATCGTGCGGACGTCGATCTCGCCCTGGTCGGCGCCGCCGGCCTGGGCGTTGCGGTAGTTCAGCGCGGTCATCAGGTCGCCCACGCCCTGCGGCGGCCGGGTGCCGGCAATGGCCGGGTCGTCGCCGCGGTCGGTCACCACCGGCTTGCCGTCCGGGTAGAGCAGGCCGAGCAGCCCGGCGCCCTCGGCCGGCGAGGTCGGGAACAGTGTCTGCCCGGTGGTCCCCTTGAAGATCAGGCCGGCCAGCGGTGCGGCCGGCCCGAGCAGCAGCGCGTTCACGGTGGTGATCGCGCCCGGGCTGGCACCGACGATCGTGTCCACGATGCCGGGATGGTCGGTGATCAGCTTCTGCAGGTCATCGCCGATGTTCCGGCCCTGCGCCAGTTCGGACGCGACCCAGGCCGGCGCGGCCGCCAGCGCGGCCGGGATCAGCGCCGGCGCGGCGAGCACCGCGGCCGCCCCGCCGGCGAACCGTAGGCCGTCGATCAGGCGGGCCTGCAGGTCGTCGGTGACCCGGTAGGTGACCACCGCGGCCTTGAGCTTCACCGCCTGCACGCCGACCTGCCCGGCCGCCCAGGTCAGCCCGTCGCCGCCGTCCAGCGCGCCGGCCATCGCGGTCTCGAACCTGGCCGCGCCGACCGGGTCGAGCACCGCCGAGGCGGCCACATTCGGGTCGGCCAGGTACCGGTGGCAGGTCGCGGCGACGCCGAGCAGGTCGCCGCTGGCCCGGCCGAGCAACCCCGCGGTCGTCTCCATGTCGTCGTACTTGGCGGTCGTCCCGCCCGTCCCGCCAGTGACAGTGAGCGGCCCGACACCGCCCCCGGGCGCGGTCGCGGGGCCGCCAGGTGTGGTCACGTCAGCGCTCCGGCCACCAGCGGTGCCAGCCAGGCGCCGAGGTCGATGGGGTCGGCGGGGCGGAGCCGGACCAGGCGGCGGTCGTCCGGGCCGGGTTCCGGGTCGAGCCCGACCCAGCCGCCCGGCGTGGAGTACCAGAGCACCTGGCCGACCCGGGCCGGACGGCCCGGCCGGGGCGGCGCCGTCACCAGGCAGTGCAGCACCCCACCGGCCTGTGTGGACAGTGCCCGGGCCAGGTGCTGCTCGGCGGCGGTCAACTCCAGGTCGGCGGCCAGTTGCCGCACCACCTCGTCGCCGCCGATCTCGTCGGCCAACCCGACCTGCGCGATCGCGTCCAGCGGCAGCAGCCCGGCCGGGCGCTGCGTCGCCCGCGATGCCGACCCGGTCGCCGGCACCATCCGGACCAGCTCCAGGCCGAGCCGTTCGGCCGGGAAGATGGACAGCTCCACGGTCGCGGTCTCGCCCAGCCGGGCGAGCGACGCGCCGAGCCCGCCGGCCACCGCGTGCGCCGCCCGGATGGTGTGACCGTCCGCTGTGACCCGGGTCTCCAGCAGCACCTCGGGTGCGGCCAACACCCGCAGGTCCGCCAGCACCGACGGGTGCGGCTCACCCCCGAGTGGACTGTCCGAATCGGACTGCAGGACGCCGCGCCCGGCCAGCGAGCGTCCGGCCGCGGCCAGCGTCGCCGACTCCACGCCGAGGCCCGGGGCGCGGTCGGGCTGCCCCACGGTGAAGTCCGCGGGCAGCGCGAGGTCGCCACAGACCCGGCGGAGCAACTCCAACTCGGCCGCCGCCAGCACCAGCCGGCGCGGCTGCACGTCCACCGCGGCCGCCGTCATCGCAGCACCCCCTGGCCACGCATGAACTGCCCCACCTCAAGCCACTCCTTGTCGCCCGGCGCCGGCAGCGACTGCGGCGTGTACGGCCAGCTGTGCCAGGGTGGGTCGGGGATCAGCCGGCGGATCGTCTCGCCCGGATGCGTCACCGCGTGCCAGGCGGCGCTGGCCGCGTTCTCCAGCGCGCGCCCCTCGCGGACGAACCAGTCGGTGACCGCGTGCTCGATCGCCCTGATCTCGGCGATCCGGGCCCGTACGGTCGCGGCGTGCGCCCGCAGCGCGGCCGCCGCCTGATCGAGCGCCTCGGCGGACTTCTCCACGGCGGCGGCGTCCCGGTCAACCTGGCCGCGGAACGCGGTGGCCGCGGTGGACTGCCACTGCGTCGTGCCGGCCTTGTTCCGCGCCTGCCCGGCCTGGTCACGGACGTGCGTGGCAGCCGCCGTGATCTGCCCGGCGAGGCGATCCAGCTCGTCCGGATCACCGTAGAAGCTCATGTCGCATCCTCGCGTCGTCCCGGTGCCGAGCCGCCGCTCGCCGCCGTGCTCAGTCAGGATAGGGCAAGTTGCGGACTTTCACCACGAGTACGGCAAATTGGACATGCAGTCCTGGCCTGCGGCGTTCTGAACCGGCGGCCGCGCGGTTCACCCGGGCCCGTCCGGAGTGGACAGTGGGCGGCCCTGGCAGCGCGGGTCCACCGGGACGTCACCGGGTGCGCGGCGCCGGCCGGGATCGGCCCGGTCAGCGCGACCGTCACCACCGGCGGGAGCAGCAGCAGGAGCACGGTGACCACGTCGCCGGCCCCGCCGCGAACGCGATCGCCGGGCCGAACCACACGTACTCGACGGCCGCGACCGCCACCGGGACGGCGAGCGCGAACGTCCGCCAGACCCGGTCGCCGGGGTGCCGCGCCCGCGCCCGCAGGCCGGCGATTATGAGGCTGAGCATCAGCAGCGCCGGCAGGAACCGCAGCTGCCAGGTGGCGGCGGCGATCAGCGCGGCGAGCGCGAGCACCCAGTCCGGCGTCCGCGCCGTGGCCCGGCCGAGCCGGGACCGCTGCGGATCGATAGCGCTGACCCGCAGCAGCCCGCCGAGCGCGCCGGTGATCAGCATGGCCACCGGGAACACCCAGATCAGGTTGATCAGCAGCGCGCTGACCAGTCCGAGCGGGCTGACGTTCTGCACCAGCAGCAGCATGGTCGGCAGGTCCTGCCGGCTCAGGTACCACAACCGCAGCACCAGCAGGACGATCGGGAACGCCGGGAGCAGGCTGAGCAGCCACTGCCGATCCGGTGCCGGCGCCCGCCCCTCGGTCCCGGGGGGCTACCGTTGCCACGGCCACTCACGCACTGCCGGCTTCGACACCTCCGGCTGCTGGTCGATCGCCACGTCCTGGTCGGGACTGTCCACTTGCAACGGACGCAGGTCGCGCTCGAACGCGTCCTCCCAGCGCCGGTCGCCCGGGTCGTGCCAGGACCGGTACAGCGCCAGGTTCACCAGCGTCCGCAGTGCCTCGTTCGGCCCGACGTTCACGCCCCAGTTCTCGTCCGCGTCCAGGCCGATGTCATGGCGGGTGAGCCTGCCGGGCGCACCAGCCGGCCGCGCCGCCGGTGCCCGGCCGCGCTCTGGGCCGGGCCGGCGGCTGGTGCCGGCACCGCGCCGGCCGGGATTTCCGGTGGGGTAGCGGCCGGCTCGCCGGCTGGGTGGTTCCTGCGCACGGGGGCGCCACCTGCTCTCCTGCGGTCACCGCGATGTGTAACAGCGATGATGCTGGATCGGGCCGGACCGCGCCGGAGAACATGCCGCCCCCGGGTCGGTCCGTCCTGCAGCGTCGCTGCTCGGTGGCGCCGGCCGGAGCGGGCCGGCGTCGGCCGCGGCTACTGCGCCACCGGACGGACCGCGCGGGCGACCGCGGCGGCCAGCGTGGCGAGCGTGTCCATCGGGAGCTCGCCGAGTCGCAGGTGCAGGGCCCGCTCCGGCACCCCGGCGGCCTGGATGAGCGCGCGGGCCTGGTTCTTGGTCAGCGGCGCGCCGGCGCTCGCGTCCTCGGCGTCCTCGGTGCCCCGGGTTGCGGCGGTGACCAGCGCGTCCCGCCAGGCGTTGCCGACCTTCGCCTCCGGATGCCGGACGAGGAACTCGTACACCCGCCCGGCCGGCGTGCTGGGCTGGCCGGCGCGGCGCAGCACCAGCAGGCCGCTCTCCGTGCCGGGTCGGGCCTCGATGTCCGTGCCGGCTAGCAGTGTCCACACCGGACTGTCCACAATCGCCTCGACGTCCTTCGCCGGTGCGACGAGCACCGCCCGCTCCGCCACCGCGGCCGCCAGCATCGCCTGCGGCAGCACGGCGCCGAAGTGCGGGTACAGATTCACCGCGACCGGCCGGCGCCGGTGCGGGCTGGCCGCCAGGTATTCGGCCAGGCCGACCTGCCGCCGGTTGCCGCCGGCCGGCCAGCCGTCGCCGACGTATGCGGCCTGCTCCGCGCCGAGCGCCACCCGGACCTCGTCCACAATGGACGCGGGCAGCGTCGCGGGCGCCGACTCGGTGGCCGCCGCGCCGCGGGTGTAGATGCGCGGGTCACCGGTGGTCGCGCGTTCGATCACCGGCCAGCTGAACCGGGTCGGCCGGCAGACGTAGAGGTCGCTGGCCGAGCCGATCGCCTCCGCGCCGCCGAACCGGTTGAACCCGGGCAGCAGCGCCTCCAGCACCAACCGCAGTTCGTGCAGCACCGCCTGCGTCCGGAAGCCGCGGGCGAGCTGCCGGTTGGCGAACCCGTACGCCAGCGCGATCCGCTCGTGCCCGCTGCGGCGCAACCCCTGCAGACCGCGGGTGAGGAACAGCCCGACCCCGTCCGGCGTGTACGGCGGGTCGGTGAAGACCAGGTCCGCCTGCCCGGCGAAGCTCGCCGGCAGTCCGAGCCGAAGGTCGGCGAACGCGGTCGTGATCGCCAGCCCGCGCTCGGCCGCGACCTGCTCGATGTACCCCAGAACCCGCTGGTCGATATCGACGACCAGCACCTCGGCGGCCGG
>JBBWZH010000560.1:0-5248 GCA_039648995.1 Mycobacteriales bacterium | reverse complement strand
GGCGCTGAGCCGGCCAGTTCGTCGCCGACCAGCCGGGACACCGCGGCGCAGCGCAGCCGGCCGACGTCCGGCCGGGCCGGCCCCGGCTGTGCGGCCGGCAGTGCCGGCGGCGGCATCCGAGCGGCGGTCACGACCGCACCCCGGCGGCGCCGGCCACCGGAGCCGGCCCGGTGCGGTCGGCCAGGGGGTTGGGCACGAGGCCGTGTACGGCGGCGTGTGGGCGGTCCGGGCGGTCGGCGTAGCCGTCGAGCAGGAGGCGGTTGCGGTTCAGGCAGATCCGCGGGAACTCGGGGCGGAGCAGGTCGAACGCGGCGTACCGGTCGGCCAGGTCGGGGAAGCGCCGCTGGAACGCGCGGATCTCGTCCCGGCAGAGGTGCCAGAAGGTCGGCTCGGGCAGGTCGAGCCGGGTCTCCAGCAGGTCCGCGAGGTAGCGGAAGTGGCCGAGGAACAGCGCGGCCCACAGGAACTGGCAGATCCAGTCGGCCGGTTCGCGCAGCAGTACGTCGGCCACGTCCGCGGGCAGGTCGGCCAGTTCCGGCAGCGGTAGGTCGGCGATGTTGACATCGTCCACGAAGTCCTTGACCGCGAGCCGGGTGGGGACGCCGCCGCGGTGCAGCAGGATCGTGTTCTGTCCGTGCGGCGAGAACACCACGCCGTGCTGGTAGAGCATCCGCAGCAGCGGGGGCAGCACGACCTGGAACAGGCGGGCCAGCCAGGCGGCGGGCGCCAGCCCGGAACGCTCGATGAGCGCGGCCGCCACCGGCGTGCCCCACGGGTCGACGTGCAGCAGCGCGGCCATCGTGAGGGGCTGCTCGCCCGGGTCCAGGTGCCGGTAGATGCTTTCCCGCCAGATACAGCCCAGCAGCTCCAGGTACTGGTACGGCGCGCCGGGCAGCGCCGCGTAGCCGTCGTGCTCGACGGTGACGCTGGCCACCTCGCCGAGCAGCACGACCCGGCACTCGTCGCGCAGGAACGGGTCGCGGCCGCGGATGCCGAGAAGGAACCCGGTCACCGCGGGCGCGGCCAGCGTCCGCTCGGTAGGCAGGCCGCGCCAGACCAGCGTGTTCAGCACCGACAGGGGCAGCTTCACGTGGTGCCGGCGGTGCGCGTCGACGTTGGTCATCGTGCGCACCGACTGCTGCGGCAGGTACCGGTCGGGCGCCTCGCCGAGCAGCACGAGGTCGCCGCGGGCCACGTCGGCGGCGAACAGGGGCAGCACCACGTGCTCGAGCTGCCACGGGTGCACCGGGAACCAGAGGTGGTCCGGCGCGAGCGCGGCGAACCGCGTCCGGGTGCCGGCGGAGAGCTCGGCGGCCAGCAGATCACCACGCTCCAGCCCGGGAACGGACCGCCAGGCCCCCCGACCCGGCCGGACCGCCAGCCAGGGCAGCCGGAACGGCTCAGCCCGCTCCGGGGCGTACCGCAGGCAGTCGGCCTGGCCGAAGCCCAGCCGGCCCTTGTTCGGCACCAGCCACGGGTGGCCGTCCAGCTCGGCCTCGGCGTCGGTGTAGTCGCCGTCGATCAGCCGCGCGGCGGTGCGGCCGGGCCGGGCCGCGATGTGCACGTCGGCCAGCTGGGTGGCGGCCAGCTCGCGGACCAGGTGGCCGGCGGTGATCGCCGACACCCCCATCGGCTCGCGCAGGTCGAGCAGCAGCTGGGTGGGGTCGGCCGCGGCCACCTCGCCGGTGCCCGAGGCGCGGCGGACCGAGCCGGGCAGCACCCGGATGTCGCCGTACGGCCGGCGCCGGCCGCGGAACCGGTACGTGACGCCGTGCGGGAGCGGCAGCGTCCACCCGCCGACACCGTCCGGCCGCGGGTCGATCAGCTGCTCGTAGCTGAACTCGGCCAGCGCCTTGGCGACCAGTCGCTCGCCGGCGTCCGCCCACCGCCGCGCGGTGAGCGGCCCGGTCAGCCCGCGGTCCGTGCTGCTGGTCACTGTGGTGACGCTCCGAAGTCCGTGAAGGCGACCCGGCGGGGCAGCCGGTAGACGGCCCGGCCGGCCACCGCGTTGCTGATGGTGGCGGCGCGGTGCGCGCCGAGGCCGAGGTCGGGGGTACCGACGCCGTGCGTGTGCAGTTCGGCGTTCTGCACGAACAGCCCGCCGCGCACGGCCGGGTCGGTCGCCACCCGGTAGTCGGCGTCGACCCGGAACCGGCCGTGCTCGTCCCACCGGATGCGGTCCGCGACCGGCTCCAGCAGCGCCGGCCGGGCGGCCCGGTAGCCGGTCGCCAGGATCAGGCAGTCGGTGTCGATGGTCACCGGCCGGTCCAGCTGCCGGTGCCGGCAGCACAACCGCCACCGGCGCGGGCCGGCCGGGTTCGCGGTGATCCCCCGCAGGTCCAGGTGCGGGCGCAGCCCCACCGCCGGCCGCGCCCCCGCCACCGACCGGTCGTACAGCAGCTGGTAGATCTCCGCGCTGGTGTCCGGGCCGATGCCCTTGTAGAGCAGGCCCTGGCTGGGCAGCAGCTCGTCCCGGGTCGCGGCCGGCAGCGACCGGAAGTACGCGGTGTAGTCGGGCGTGAAGTGCTCCAGGCCCAGCGGCGTGTACTCCATCGGCAGGAATCCGGTCGACCGGGTCAGCCAGTCCAACCGGTAGCCGTGCTCGGGTTGCCCGCGCAGCAGCTCCAGGAACACCTCGGCGCCACTCTGCCCGGAACCGGCCACGGTGACCGCGCCCGCCCGCGCCGTGACGTCGCGCCGGCGCAGGAACTCGGCCGCGTGGAACACGTCGTCGCCGACGGCGCCGGCCACCGCCGGCGGCAGGTACGGCACGGTGCCGACGCCGAGCACCACGTTGCGCGCCCGGCGCCGCTCGGCCCGCCCGGACCGGACGCCGGTCAGCTCCGCCTCGAACACCCCGTCGGCGTCCAGCCAGCGCAGCGCGTCGACCCGGACGCCGAAGCGGCAGGACGGCAGCCGGTCGGCCACCCAGCGGCAGTAGTGGTCGTACTCGCGGCGCGGCACCTGGAACCGCTCCCGGAAATAGAACGGGTACAGCCGGTCGTGCGCGCGCAGGTACTCCAGGAACGAGTGCCGGCTGGTCGGGTCGACGAGCGTGACCAGGTCGGCCAGGAACGGCACCTGCGTGGTGGCGCCGTCCAGCAGCAGCCCGGGGTGCCAGCCGAACGTCCCGGCCTGCTCGCAGAACTCGGCCCGCACCGAGCCGACCGGGTCGAGCAGCGCGGCCAGCGACAGGTTGAACGGGCCGACGCCGACGCCGAGCAGGTCGAGGTCGGTCACCGGGCCGCACCCGGCCGGTACGCGACCATCAGCAGCGCCCGCTTCTCCGGCAGCGCGAGCTCGGCCTCGCGGCGGAAGCCGCACCGCTCGAACAGGCGGATCGACCGCTCGTTGCCGGCGTCCGGCTCGGCCAGCAGGCGGCGGGTGCGCGGCTCCCGGCCGAACTGCCAGCGGGCCACCTCGGCCAGCAGGTGCCGGCCCAGCCCGCGGCCGGTCAGCCCGGCCGGGCCGATCAGCAGGTGCACCCCCTGGTCGTACGGCTCGGTCGGGCAGAACGCGGCCAGCCGGTCCCGCCGCGCCCAGTACGCCTCCCAGTACGACGCCGGCTCGCCGTCCAGTACGCCGAGCAGCGCGTCCCGGTCCGGGTCGGCCGCGGCCGCGCGCAGGTAGCCGGCCAACTCGGCGCGGGGCACATCGAGCTCCCAGTAGGGCGCGACGTGCGGGGCGTGCATCCAGCCGTACAGCACGTCCAGGTCGGTGGCCGGGTCGAGCGGGCGCCACTCGGCCCGCCGCCAGGGTTCGGGCAGCTCGATCGGCCCCGGCACGCTCATGAGCCGGCCTCCGGCGTGAGCATCGCAGGGCCGCCAGGGCCCGAGCCGCGGAGTCCCCGCGGAAAGGTGGCGTGCGCCCTGCGCACGGCGCGTTTCCGCGGGGTGCAGGTGCGGAGGGGAGGAGGTCGGCGGGCCGGTACGGTCACGCCGGCCGCCCGGGGGCGGGGGTCGGCCAGCCGGCGGGCGGGTTGCCGGACAGCGGGTTCGGCGTCGTCACGTAGACGGACTGGGTCGCCAGCGGGCCGACCAGCTCGTCCAGGTCGGCCAGCCGGGTGCGGAGGTTGCCCTTGCCGCGCAGCGTCGGCGCGGTCAGCAGCCGGCGCACCAGCGGCAGGCAGCCGGCGGTCGCGGCCAGGTGCGCGCTCAGGTCGGCCAGCAGCACCCGCTCGTCCGCGACGCCGCCGAGGCCGAGCGCGCCGATGACCCCGAGCAGGTTGTTCTGGATCAGGTAGTAGCCCAGCCGCTCCTCGGCGATCGCGTCCGGGCAGATCGTGTCGCTGGCCTCGTTCAGGCTCGGCAGCAGCCCGCGCAGCCGGTCGGCCCCGGTCTCGGCGAAGTAGTAGCCCTGGTTGTCGCGGTAGCGCAGCGCCGCCGGCCAGCCCCCGGCCAGCTCCAGCAGCGTGTTCTGCTGGTGCGCCTCCAGCGCGACGCCCCACTCCGCGTACAGCCACAGCAGCGGGTCGGCGCACACCCGCAGGTACCGGGCGAACCACTCGCGGGCCACCGGCTCCGGGCCGTGGCCGGCCGCCCGGGCCAGCCGGCGGATCAGCCGCGCCACCCGGGGCGGCCCGCCGTCGGCGGCGTCCGCGCAGAGCGCCGCGACCACGCTGACGTCGGCGTCGTGGTCGGCGGGGTAGGGGTTCTCCCGCAGCACGACCTCGAAGCCGGACTCCGCGGGGCCGCCCGTCTCCAGCGTGACCCAGGCCGGATCGCGGACGATGCCGAAATCCGGGTGGTGCGCGGCGATGTCGGCACCGAGCCCGGCCGCCAGCAGCCGGTGCACCTCCAGCCCGCGGGCCAGCTCCTTGCGCAGGTTGCGGCGGACGGAGTTGGTGATCCGGGCCTCCAGCGTGAACTTCAGCTGCAACCCGGCGTCGGGCCGGTACAGCGTGCGGACGGACGAGGTCGGGTGCCAGGGCGCGCCGGCCGGCCCGAGATCGACCAGCCGCCCCCGCGCCAGCAGCGCGCGCACCTCGGGCCGGGCGACCAGCCGGGACGCCTGCCAGGGATGCGCGGGCAGCAGAGCCCGGCCGCCGGCCCGCGCGACCAGCTCGGCCAACCCGGCCCGCTCGGCCAGGTCGGCCAGGTCGGGGGGGAGGGCCGGCCCGGCCCGGGAGGCGGCCGGGTCCGTCGGCCCGGCCACGTCGGCCAGGCCGCGGCCGACCGGGCCGGCCAGCCCCCACCCGCCAGCCGGGCCCGAGGAACGGGCCAGCCCGGAACCGGCCAGGCCCGACGGG
>JBBWZH010000547.1:0-6769 GCA_039648995.1 Mycobacteriales bacterium | reverse complement strand
TCCAGTTTGGACGGTCGGTTCTTCGCCGGCGAGTACGGCCGCCAGTTCATCAAGGCGATCGCGGTGAACGCGGACGGCACGCCCGGCGAGATCTCCGCGTTCCCGTGGACCGGCACCCAGGTCATGGACATGGCGTTCGGCCCGGACGGCGCGCTGTACGTGCTGGACTACGGCACCGGGGCGAACAACCAGGCCCTGTACCGGATCGAGTTCATCGGCGGCGGGAACCGGAGCCCGGTCGCGGTCGCCGCGGCCAACCGCACCTCCGGGCCGAACCCGCTGGCGGTGACGTTCTCCTCGGCCGGCAGCTCGGACCCGGAGGGCGGCGCGCTCACCTACCGCTGGACGTTCGGCGACGGGGCCACATCCACAGCGGCCAACCCGAGCCACACGTACACGACCAACGGCACGTTCACGCCGACGCTGACCGTGACCGACCCGACGGGGCTGACCGGCACCGCGAGCCTGGTGATAACGGTCGGCAATACCGCGCCGACGATAACCCTGACGCTGCCGGCGAACGGGCAGCTGTTCAGCTTCGGCGACACGGTGCCGTTCCAGGTCACCGGCGGCGACCCGGAGGACGGCGCGCTGGTCTGCTCCCGGGTCAACGTGACGTACTTCCTCGGCCACGACAGCCACTCGCACCAGATCACCACCCAGACCGGCTGTTCCGGTTCGATCGCGGTGCCGGTGGACGGGGAGCACGACGCGGCCGCCAACATCTTCGGCATCTTCGACGCCTCGTACACCGACAACGGCGGGCTGACCTCGCACAGCGTCGCGACGTTGCAGCCGCGGCACCGGCAGGCCGAGCACTTCGCGTCGATGTCCGGCGTGCAGCTGGCGGCGCACGCCGGCGCCGAGGGCGCCACCACGGTGGGGTTCATCGACAACGGCGACTGGATCTCGTTCACGCCGTACCGACTGAACAACGCGACCCAGTTCACCGCGCGGGTGGCGTCCGCCGGGCCGGGCGGCACGATCTCGGTACGCCTCGGGTCGCCGACCGGCACGCTGCTCGGCTCGGTCGCGGTGCCGAACACCGGCAGTTGGGACACGTACACGAACGTCACCGCGCCGGTGACCGCCGGGCCGAACTCGGCAGGCGCGCTCTACCTGGTGTTCGCCGGCGGCGCCGGCTCGCTGTTCGACGTGGACTCGTTCACGTTCACCACCAGCGGCGGCACGACACCTCCACCGGCGGGGGTGATCAGCCTGCGGGCGCACGCGAACAACATGTACGTGACGGCCGACAACGCCGGCGCCTCCCCGCTGATCGCGAACCGGGCCACGATCGGGCCCTGGGAGCAGTTCGACCGGCAGGACCTGGGCGGCGGGAACATCGCGCTGCGGTCGCACGCGAACAACATGTTCGTGACCGCGGAGAACGCCGGTGCCGCCGCGCTGATCGCCAACCGCGCCGCAGTCGGGCAGTGGGAAACGTTTGCCCTGATCCGCAACGCGGACGGCTCGGTCAGCCTGCGGGCCGCGGCCAACAACATGTACGTCACCGCGGAGGCCGCCGGCGCTTCCCCGCTGATCGCCAACCGGGCGGCGATCGGGGCGTGGGAGGAGTTCGACCTGATCGGCGGCTGACCGAGCAACCGGTCGGTGGGCGCGCGGCGGCGCGCCCCACCGGCCGGCTCCCAACCGAAGGAGACCGATGCATCCGATTCATCGCTGGGTCCGTGGCGCGGTGGCGGCGCTGCTGCCGCTCGCGGCCGGCTGGGTCGTGCTGGCAGCCACCCCGAGCGCCGCGGCGGTGGCGCCACCGGTGGCGGCCGCGGCCGTGTCCAACAACGTGCACATCTTCTACTACCCCTGGTACGGCAGCCCCGCGGTCGCCGGCAGCTACCGGCACTGGCCGCAGGGCGGGCACACCCCGCCGAACGACATCGGCTCGAACTACTTCCCGGTGCGTGGCGCGTACGACTCCGGTGACACCGCCGTACTCGACCAGCACATGGCCTGGCTGAACCAGGCCGGCGTCGGCGTGGCCGTCGTCAGCTGGTGGGGCCAGGGGTCCTATGAGGACAACCTGGTGCCGGCGATCCTCGCCGCCGCCGATCGGCACGGCATCAAGGTGGCCTGGCACATCGAGCCGTACGGCGGGCGCACGGCAGTGTCCACAGTGGCCGACATCAACTACATCAACTCCCGGTACGGCGGCAGCCCCGCCTTCTACCGGGACGCCGCGCACGGCAACCGGTCGGCTTTCTACGTCTTCGAGAGCCTCAGCATTCCCGATTGGACAGTGCTCGACCAGGTGCGGGCGACGGCGATCGTACTGGCGCAGACCACCGACACGTCCAAAGTGGGCCACTTCGGCGGGATGTACACCTACGACGGCATCGCCGGCGCTACCGCGCCCGGCTGGGCCAATGCCAGCGCGTTCTGCAAGGCGAACGGACTGGTCTGGTCGCCCTCGATCGCGCCCGGCTACATCGACGACCGCGCCGTGCCCGGCAACACGACGCCGACGCTGAACCGCGACAACGGGGCCGCGTACGACCGGGAGTGGTCCAACGCGCTGGGCGCCGGCACCGGCGGCCCACCCACCTGGGTCTCGATCACCTCGTTCAACGAGTGGCACGAGGGCTCGCAGATCGAGCCGGCCAGCGCGAACCCGCCGGCCGGCCAGGGCTACCTGACCTACGCCGGCGCGTACGGCACCAGCGGCGCCGCGTCGGAGACGTCCTATCTGGACCGCACCCGGTTCTGGGTCAACCAGTTCACCCCCGGCACCGGCACGCCGGCCGCGGTGAGCCTGCGCGCGCACGCCAACGGCCGGTACGTCACCGCCGAAAACGGCGGCGCCGCCGCGCTGATCGCGAACCGGACCGCGATCGGCACGCAGGAGCAGTTCGACCGCATCGACCTGGGCAACGGCAACATCGCCCTGCGAGCGCGGGTCAACGGGCTGCTGGTGACCGCGGAGAACGCCGGCGCCGCACCGCTGATCGCCAACCGCACCGCGGTCGGCGGCTGGGAGACGTTCGCGCTGACCGCCAACCCCGACGGCAGCGTGAGCCTGCGTGCCGCGGCCAACGGCCGGTACGTCACCGCCGAGAACGCCGGCGCCGCACCGCTGATCGCCAACCGCACGGCGATCGGCGGCTGGGAGGAGTTCGACCTGATCACCAGCTGAGGCCGGGCGCGGGCCGGGGCGACCCCGGCCCGCGGCCGGCCAGGCCGGTGCCGGTCAGAGTTGTTCGCCGGCGCGGAGCGGAACGGTGATCCGGTTGCCCTCGGGGGCCAGCGGGCAGACCCACTCGGGGTTGTAGCGGCAGGACGGGTGATAGAGGAAGTTGAAGTCGAGCACCAGGTCGGGGTGGCCGCCGAGATCGGCGCCCTTGGCCGTGTCGAGCAGGTAGCGGCCGCCGCCGTAGCTGCCGTCACCGGCGGTGCCGTCGCGTACCGGCACGAACAGCCCGCCCCCGTACTGGTGCAGCCACCAGACATCCAGCCGCGCGTTCACCGGCGCCGGCACCTCCACGTAACCCACCCGCAGCAGCCTGGTGTCGCCGTCACCACCGCTCGGGACGACCAGCTCAGGTCCACTATCGACGGTCCATAATGGAACCGCGAAACGCAGCCGCGGGTCGTAGGGCCAGTACGGCAGGCCGGTGCCACGCAGCGGGTCGCCGGCCAGCAGCGGGCTCTGCGGGTGCTCGCGGAACAGCCGGTCGCGCCCCCGCCGCCACACCTCGTGCCCATCCGCCGGATCGTCCGCCGCCCGGACCGCCGCGTACAGCCCGCCCACCCGCCGCCGCCAGTCGACCAGCTCGACATACCCGCCCCGCGGCCGCTCCTCGCCCATCGTGTCCGCTCCTCAAGCCCCGGTCCGCTATTGCCGTTCGTCGAGGGAATCGGCGAGGGCTCTGACGGCGCGATCAAGTTGAGGCAGGTCGCGCTCGACGGTTACCTGCAGGATCGCATGAGTTGTGTCGAAGTAGCGGTGGGCCAGATGGTCGCGCATGCGGGCTCCGATACGTCATAGTGCGATCAGTTCGGGTTCGACGCGTGCGCGGACGTCGGGCCTGAGGCCGCTGGCCGGCACCAGGTCGACGTCGGCGCCGAGAATCGCCGCCAACTCGTCCCGCAGTTGACCCAGCTTGAACAGGCCGAACCCCGGCGGCAGGTCCGCGAGCAGGTCTACGTCGCTGCTGGGATTGTCCTGACCGCGCGAGACGCTGCCGAACACCCGCAGGTTGGCGACCCCATACGCCGACGCGGCGGCCACCAGGTCGCGCCGGTGGCGACGCACCCGCCGGCCCAGGGGCCCGGACAGCCTCGCCAACCGCGCCGGCTGCCGGCGCAAGCTCACCACCAGTTCGTAACCGGCGGCGTCCACCAGCGCGGCGAGCGTTGCCAGCGCCGGGCGCCGTCGGCCCGACTCGTAGGTGCTGATCACGCTCTGCGCCACGCCCGCGCGCGCGGCCATCTCGACCTGCGACAGGCCAGCCCGATGCCGCGCCTGCCGAAGCAACTCCGCCGCACCGTCCACGTCCCGCACTATAGCGGATTGTCGATACTGAACATCGATGTGTCAATTGCGCAGACCGCGCTTGACAGCTGTCCGGGCGGGGTCAGGTGGGGGAGTCGGTGGCGGTGCGGCCGGCTTCGGTGGCGCGGCGCAGGAAGTCGGCGAGGACGTCGAGTTGGGCGGTGTCGTAGCCGGCGCAGATGCGGTCCAGGGCGGCGTTCATGCCGGCGTACTGGTTGAAGACCTCGGCGGCGCGGTCGCGGTTGACGCGGATGGTGACGGCACGGCGGTCGGCCGGGTGGCGGTCGCGGGCGATCCAGCCACCGCGCTCCAGCCGGTCCAGGATGCCGGTGAGCGTGGCCGGGTGCACGCCGGCCAGCCGCGCCAGCGCGCTCGGCCCGAGCGGGCCGTGCCGGCCGATCAGGTCGAGGCAGTCGAGATCGGTGTCACGCAGTTCGAGCCGGGTGCCGACGCTGTGTTGCAGCCGGGCCAACTGGATGCGCAGGTCACGCATCGAGTCCTTGATCACCACCGTGGTCTGCCGCCGGCGGCGGGTGGTGTCCCGCCCCTCGGGTTCTACTGAACTCATATGATACGGTCCTCGTAATAGATGGAGTTCGGAAGAGACGATACGGGCAACCCGGGGAGTCCAGATGAAGTTGACGATCGTGGCGGCGACCGGTGGCATCGGCCGGCAGCTGCTGCAGCAGGCACTCGCGGCTGGGCACGACGTGACCGCGGTGGTCCGGAACCCGGCGAAGCTGGCCGCCGAAGTGCCGGCGGTGACCGTCGACCTCGCGTCGCCTGACCCGGCCGCCCTGGAGCCGGCGCTGGCCGGGGCCGACGCGGTGCTGTCCGGGCTGGGCCCGACCGCCCGGGCGAGCCGGCCGGTCGCCGCGCCGGGCACCGAGGCAGTGATCACCGCGATGGCCGCGGCGGGGGTACGGCGGATCGTCGTGGTCAGCGCGGCGCCGGTCGGCACGGTGCCGGTGCCCGGGCACCCGGCGCCGAGGCGCGACCCGGGTGACGGCATCGTCATGCGCACGGTGCTCACCCCGATGATCAAGACGATCCTGCGCGCCACCTACGCCGACCTGGCGCTGATGGAGGACGCACTGCGGCGCGGCGGGCTGGACTGGACCGTCGTCCGGCCGCCGCGGCTGACCGACGGCCCACTGACGGCCAGCTACCGCACCGAGTACGGGCAGAACATCCGCGGCGGGTTCCGGATCTCCCGCGCCGACGTCGCCCACCTCATGCTCCAGGCGCTCGACCGGCCCGAGACCGTCGGCCAGGTCATCGGTATCGCCAACTAGCGACGCCCGCCGGTATCGGACTTCGACTACAGATCTGCCCGGATCTCTGGCCCACCCCGCCACCGCGATGCAAAGATGTGCCCGCGCTGCCGCGAACCCGTCCGCTCGTCCCTGGTGCCATCGGCGCCACGTCGAAGGTAGGTGCGCTGTGTCGCTTCCCCGGATCTTCGCCCGTACGGCCGCCGGGCTGCTGCTGACCGCGGCCGCGGTGGCCGGCGCCACCGCGGCGCAGGCCGCGCCGCAGTCCTGCACGACCAGCCAGACGCTGAACTCCGCGTCGAGCTTCTGCGCGACCGGAACCGGCGAACAGCGGGTCGTGGTCTGGGCGATCAACCAGGTCACCGGCGCCGCCGCCGGCAGCCAGCAGTTCACCGGGGCCTGGGTGCCGGCCGGCGCGACCTCCTCGGTCTCGGTCACCGGTGTCTGGGTCGTCCCCATGTGGTCGTTGGCCCGCACGGAGACCCGCGGCTGAGCCGGCGCCGGCCGGGGAGAGCTAGAGCGCCGGCTCCCGGGCGCGGTAGCCGGACGCCTGCAGGGTGAACAGGTCGGCGTAGCGGCCGGCCGCGGCGATCAGCTCGTCGTGGCTGCCCTGCTCGACGAGGCGGCCGGCGTGCAGGACGTAGATCCGGTCGACGTGCCGGACGTTGGCCAGGCGATGGCTGATCAGCACCGTGGTGCGGCCGGGGCCGGGCGCGCGCAGCCGCTGGAAGAGCGCGTGCTCGGCCCGGGCGTCGAGCGCGGCGGACGGCTCGTCGCAGATCAGCAGCGGCGCGTCCCGGAACAGCCCGCGCGCTGCGGCCAGCCGCTGCCACTGCCCGCCGGACAGCTCCGCGCCGCCGGCGAACATCCGGTGCAGCAGCGTGTCGTACCCCGCCGGCAGTGCCTCGATCATCTCCGCGGCCGCGGCCGCCCGGGCGGCGGCGCGCACGTCCGGCTCGATCCGGGCCGGCTCGCGGTGCACGTC
>JBBWZH010000230.1:0-3293 GCA_039648995.1 Mycobacteriales bacterium | reverse complement strand
GCCGCGCCGGCGACGCCGCTGGCGCTGACCGACGCGGGCCCGACCGCGCCGCTGTCGGTGGCGCCCGGCGTGCAGGCCGACCTGACCGCGGCGCTGGCCAAGCTCACCGTCGCGGTGCCGCAGTCGGCGACCCGGATCGTGCACGCCGGGCTGGCCCAGGCGTTTCCGCACGATGTGATGCTCCAGGTCGCGCCGCAGCTGGGCTCGAAGGACCAGCCGGCGATCGAGCAGGAGATGGCCGCCGAGCTGGCCGGCATCGCGACCGAGGCCGGGGTGGCCGCGACCACGCTGGACGCGAGCGTCGCCGACCTGCGCGCCCGCGCCGCCACCGAGGCAGGCGGGGCGCAGGAGCAGTTGGCCGCCGAGGACGCCGCGCACCGCGCCGCGATCGGCCAGCAGGCACAGGCGCAGCAGGCGCAGATCGCCGGCGTCGGTGACGCGACGCAGAAGCAGATCGACCAGGCGGTGCAGGCCGGCAGCGGGCAGGCCGACCCCGCGTTCGTCGACGGGCAGGCCAAGCAGCTGCTGCAGAAGGTGCACACCGAGGCCGAGACGGTCAAGGCGAATCTCCGGCTGGCGTTCGAGCAGCGCCAGCGCGACCTGGACAAGTGGATCGGCGGGCAGGCCAGCGCCGCCAACGACACCGCGACCGCCCAGGCCAAGCGGATCCGCGACGCCTTCGAGCACTCCAGCTACCAGCCGAGCGGTGACGCGGCCGCCGCGACCAAGCAGCGCCGCGACGCCGGGGTGGCGGCGGCCACGCCGACGATCACCTGGGCGCACCGCAACCAGGTGGCGGCCACCGACGCCGGCGCCGAGCTCAAGCGCACGGCCGAGCGGCTGCGCCACGAGCAGGAGGACCAGGTCACCCAGCTCGCCGGCAAGGCCGCGACCGCCGTGCAGGACTGGCGCGACCAGCGGCTCGGTGAGGAGCGCGGCTGGTGGGAGCGGCAGGACGAGCTGGTCCACACGTGGAGCGACCAGGCCGCCGCCGACAACAAGATCTGGGAGCAGGTCCGCGACCGGGACACCGCGGCCCACGCGCTGCGTGACGCCGACCTGATCAGCAAGATCCGTACCGCGGTGGGCGAGCAGAACCAGGCCGAGCTCTACAAGCTACTGTCCGGTTTGGACGGTGCGCAGCGGACGGTCGCGCAAATCTGCCTGAACGGCGGGAACGTGGTCGACGCGCTGGCCGCCGGCACGCTCAGCCGGATCGCCGAGCGGCGGGTGCCGGAGCTGGCCGAGCGGTTGCGTGCCGAGGCGCTCGAGCTCCCGAAGTGGGCGGATCTGGAGGCGCTGGGCGCCGCGCAGAACTCCGAGTTCAACGCGACCGCGGCCGCGATCGAGGTGCACGCGGGCGTGGACGGCCTGGGCACCAAGGAAGAGAAGGTCTACCACGCGCTGGGCAACCGCACCCCGCTCCAGATCCAGGCGATCAAGCTGCGGTACGCGGCGCTGTACGGCGACGACCTGTTCGCCGACGTGCACGGCGACATGGACGTCGACAACGACGAGGGCAAGCGCGCCGACGCGTTGCTGCACTCGGACGCGACCGGCGCCGAGATCGCCGAGTTCCGCGACCACATCGCCAGCGTCGACGACCTGGCCCGCATCCTGCGCGGCAAGACACCCGAGCAGATCCGCGAGTTCCGCGGCCGCTACGAGAAGCAGTACGACGCCACGATCGAGCACGACATCAGCCACGTGCTGCTCACGCCGGCCGACCAGGCCCGGCTGAAGGCGCTGCTGTCCGGCGACACCGCACAGGCCGACGCGATCGCCCTGGGCCAGGCCGTCCGCACCAAGGACAGCGACCGGTTCGACGGGAACGAGTTCAGCTTCCCTACCGCCGGCGCCGGCGGCGGCCCGTTCAACAACTACGCCGGCACACGGAGCGAGGACAACGGCAAGGCCGCGCTGGCGGTGCTCCACCAGATCCGCGACGAGGTCGACGCCGAGGCCGCGCGCACCGGGATGACCTCGAACGATCGGCGCGTCGAGCTGCGCCGCCGGTACGCCGAGGTGCAGGCGAAGTACGGCACGCTGCTCGGCAGCTCGCTGTCCGAGGCGATCCGCGACCAGCTGTCTGACGACAAGGCCGGCCAGGCTGATGCGTTGCTGGCCGGGAACGACTGGGGCGCGGACGCCTGGGCGATGCGCGACGAGCTCGACTCGTACAACATCAACTACAAGAAGGTCGGCGCGGCGGTCAGCCATGAGCGCACCCTGGTCGGGCAGGGCGCCAGCCGCGACGCCGAGGCGAAGTTCGAGGTCGAGCAGCGCACCGAGGAGTGGGGCACCGACAAGGCGGAGGTGGAGCGCCGCCGGAAGGCAATGGCCGGCGAGGTCGACGCGGCAACCGACCAGCGGTCCGCGGCGGTCATGGGCGCGATGGCCAACGTCATCGGCGAGGACAACATGTCCCGGCTGCAGCCGACGAAGCCGCAGACGGACGAGCCGCTGATCGGCGAGATGGTGTACGCCCCGATGCTGCCGGACCCGAACCGGGACCAGGCGGCCGCGCTGTTCGCGAAGGCCGGCAAGCTGAGCTCGGCCGAGCAGATGGACTTCGCGATCCGCCGCCACGACGACGACGCGATCAAGGAGGCGTTGAAGGACCCGGCCCACCCGGGCAAGCTTCGCTCCAAGGCCGAGATGACCAAGCTGCGGGCCGAGTACCAGCAGCAGACCGGGCGCAGCATGGACGCCGACCTGGACAGCGCGCTCTCCGGCCGGGCCGCGTTCGACATCGGCCTGGACGCCCGCGGCGAGCCGGCCGACGAGCAGGAGACGGTCGCCCGGCTGCGCGAGCGGCAGAAGTGGGAGATGGACAACTCCCGCAGCAACAGCTTCCTCGACTACGCGGGTGCGGTCGCGGGCGTCTCGCCGGACCTGCGCAAGTCGATGATGACGCCGGAGGAGCGGGCCCTCGACATCACGGTGACCGACGCCGAGCGGGCCGCCGCCGAGGTCACCGCGACCAAGACCAGCGGGGACAAGGAGCAGGCGAAGCTGGCGGAGGAGGCGCTGACCCGCCGCGTCGGCGGGGTCACCGCCGCGATCGAGGACCAGCGCCGGGCGATCGACTCCACCGCGGAGATGGCCGCGATGATCGCCGGCATCGCCGCGGGCATCATCGTCGTGGTCGCCAGCGGCGGCTCGTTGGCCCCGGGCGTGATGGCGCTCGCCGCCGCCGCGTCGACCGTGACCAGCATCGCGGTCAAGCGGACGGTGCTGGGGGAGGCGTACGGCGCCGACCAGTTCGGCAAGGACATCGCGCTGGGCGCGAT
>JBBWZH010000229.1:0-11403 GCA_039648995.1 Mycobacteriales bacterium | reverse complement strand
GGGGCCAGGGCGCCGGATCGAGACCCGGCCGGCCGCACCGCCGGATACCGGCGTCGGCCAACTCGCGGCCGGTATCGGGTCGGAACGTCCGCCGGCAGCCGTCGGGGAGCGGTCGCGCCTGGATCGGGTGTCGTACAGAGGTGTCTCGTCGGTGCCGCCGGGTGCCGGGCGGGGGGCGTTCCGGCCGCCCGGCCGCCGAGTCCGCCGGCCGGCGGTCGGGCTGGCGATCCGGTCAGGTGCCGGACGGGGATCCGGGGGCCGGCCGGCGGGCCGCCCGGCGGGTTCCGGAGGGAGCCCGGGCGGCGGCCCGGCGCAGGTCAGCAGGGGTGGGCCGGTGGGGTCGGCCGGGCGTCCGGGTGAGTCGCCGGCGGCCGGCTTATAGGCCGACTGGACGCGCCCCGAAAACAGGGCTGGACAGCCCGGGGATGCCCGGGCATGCTCGCTGAGCGTGATTGGTTTTTGCCTACGGGTTTGCAGCGTTTTCGATCTGGTTTGGCCGGCTAAGGGAGCGTCCTGAGATGCCCCGGCCCGGCGATGCCGCCGCTTCCGGTCACCACGAGTTGACAATTCGGCCGCGGGTCGGTGACCAGCCTCAGTGGTTGGTCGAGGAAGAGGTCTCCGTCTCGGTCGACGGCAGCCGCATCTGGAACCCCGACCGCGGCCAACCGGAGCCGGCGGTCGTGATCCGGATGCCGGCGCACTATGCCCGGCACCTGGCCGCCGTGCTCGACGACTGGAGCACCATCGGCCGGTTGCTGGAGTCGGCCCGGGGCGCCGAAGAGCGCGAGTTGGCGACCGCACTGCACGAGGCCGCGCGGGCGGCCGAAGTGCTGTCGGCGCAGCGCGACGCCGGCGGCGGCTGACCACCACCGCTCCGCCGCCGGGGCAGCGGAGCGTAGCGGTAGGACCGCGGCGACTGGGGTCGCCGCGGCCTTCAGCGCGCCTGTCGTCAGCGACTCGTCGCGGTCTGACCGCGGCGTGACTCCTCGGACTGGGCGTAGGCCTCGTCGACATCGGCGAGGAGTTCGGCTAGGCGGACACCCAGCGCATCGGCGAGCAGGAACACCCGGTCGAGCGACGGCGAGTACGCGGCGTTCTCCACCCGGTTGATCGACTGACGGTCGCAACCCGCCCGTTCAGCGAGCTTTTCCTGGGACAAGCCGAGCGCCTTCCGCCGCACGCGGACGGCATGTCCGAAAGCGAGACGTCGCGTTTGGACGGACCGGATAGGAGAGGCTGGCACCCGACCGAGTCTCGTGACGGGACCCAACCGGGTCTGTATCAGCCTTGCGACTCTCACCATGGCCATGCCACAACCCTGACATAAATGCCTATCAAATAGGGGTCGACCACCTATTCGTCGCGCCCAGTAATCATGCATGTCGTCCGAGCACTGTCCAGATCGGACGGTGTCCGACCTGATGATCACCGTCCCTACCCGGTCAAGCCGATATCGGTTCCCGAGGTCTAAGAAGTCCAGGTCACGATCTTGTTGACAGGTGGCGCGGACCGGGTCAGTTCTCGATCACCCGAGCCGGGTCCGCGGACGCCTCGGTGGGCGGGAGCGCGCGGTCAGGCGCCGGGTCGCCGGCATACCGGTTGACCTTGAGCGCCTTCTTCGGCGGCCGGTCATTGGCGATCAACACCGCCATCCACGGCAGCGCCACCGCGCCGATCACGAAGATCGCCATCAGCCAGGGGATCTTGTAGAACACGGCGGCCGATATCAGGCAGACAACCCGGGTCGCCATCATCACCGCATACTTCCGGCGCCTCGCGTTGTGCTGGTCCTCCAGGCTGAGCTGAGCCTCGGTGATCAGTACAGGCTGCTCGCGATCGCCTCGGGTGGACCTCACGACGCCTCCCTGCTGGTTGGCATCCACCGAACCGGCTCATCGTCCCACTCGCCCGGACAGGTCGCACCTCCCCCACCGAGTGTCCCCTCGCCACGCCCGTTCCTCCCCGCCGCCGTCCCGCACCATCGCGAGCGGCCGGCACGACTCGTCACCGGCTGTAGTTGACCCGGGCGAGGCGAGCCGGCCTGGCCGGGAGCGCCGCGGGCGCCGACCCGGTGTCCGGCGGCACGCCGTCTCGATGTGGTCTGCCGCATGTGGCGGGTCCGCACCGGTCTTCCTCGTCCACGGACGGCGCGCCGCAGCCTTGCCAGCGGCTTGTGCCCCACCCCCGGCCACCAACACCGCACCGGCTCCGGCACATACCAAGATCCGTCGGCACCCACTCTGCCCGGCATCCGGCGCCGACGTCGACATCCCCCACGCCGTGCAACAGCCGCTACGCCCGCACAGCCCCGCCGGAGCCACCCATCTACCCCACTCCACAGCCCGCGCCTTCAAGGACCGCAGTGCCCGTCGTAGCCACCGGCGCGGCCATGTCCAGCCCGACCGCCGTGGGCCTCGCCCACGGCCACTGGTGTTGAGCGGTCCAGTGGCCGCCGTCCAGGCCCACCAGCGACCTCGCCATTACCTGGCCGCACTCACACCGACCGCTCCGCCGCGGCGCTTGGCCCCGGTCGCCATCGGCGCGGCCCAGCCCACGGCACCGCCGCACCCCACGACTACCGCGCCGCCCGCCGAAGCCGCCGGGACGGCCGCGCGCAAGCGAGCGCCAAGGATCGCCCCCCGCCACGCTCACAACGGCCGCGGCACAGACGGTTGCCGCTCGGTGTCCGTATCGGAGCTCGACACGGCAGCCGCTCTCGCTCCGGGTCCGCGCGCCGGTCGCCGCCCCGCGATCGCCACGTTCGCCGGAATAGCCGCGTCCCGCCGTCGCGAGACTTGTCCGCAGCGGCCACCGGTCCGTGGCCCGCCACCGGCCCGAGGCCGCCCACCGGCCGCGGCCGGCTACCAGCCGCGGCCCGCCACCGGCCCGAGGCCGCCCACCGGCCGCGGCCGGCTACCAGCCGCGGCCCGCCACCGGTCTGTGGCCGGCTACCGGTCTGTGGCCTTCCACCCGTCTGTGGCCGCTATCTGTGGCCGTTACCAGCCGTGGCCGGCGACCAGCCGCGGGCCGCTACCAGCCGAGCCGCCACCAGCCGAGGCCGCCACCGGTCCGTGGCCGGCTCGCCCCGTAGCCGGCTTTGCCGATCTGGCTACCTCCCGGCCTTGGTCCGGCTTGCCGGGACGGGCGCCTTCCTCGCGGTGGCCGCCGTACCCGCGGTAGGCGGCTTCGCCGGAGCGGCAGCCTTCCCTGCCGCAGCCCTCTTCCCGACACTGGCCGCCTTCGCCGGAGCCGCCGCCTTCGCCGCGGCAGCCGGCTTCGCGGACTTGGCCGGCTTCGCGGACTTGCCCGGCTTGGCGGACTCGCCCGACTTGGCGGGCATCGCGGACTTGGCCGGCATCCGCGTGGCAGCCGCCCTCGTCCTAGGAGCCGCTTTGGCCGCCTTCGTCGCGGTAGTCGCCTTGCCCGCCGCGCGCGTGCCCGCCGCGGCGGCCTTGGCCGGTTTCCTGGTCGTCGCTTTCGTGGCTTTGGCCGGCCCAGACTTGGCGGCCCTCGCTGTCGTGGCGGTCTTGGCAGGGGCCCTGCTGGCGCGGCGGCTCGGAGCCGGCGTCGCGGCCGGGGCGTTGGCCTTCGCGGCGGCCTTCATCTGCTGCTTGTACTCGCGGACGCGCAGCAGCGAGGGTCCGTCCACGATGTCGGCGACCGATAGGTAGCTGCCGGGCTGACCGAACGGTCCGGCGGCCTCGGCCCAGCCCGGCGTCTGTACGCCGTACTGCTTGCCGAGCAGCGCGACGAAGATCTGCGCCTTGTGCTTGCCGAAGCCGGGCAGCGCCGCGACCCGGCGGAGGAGTTCGGCGCCGTCGTCGGCGGTCCGCCAGATCGCGGCGGTGTCGCCGTCGTACCGGTCGACGACCAGCCGGCAGACCTCCTGCACCCGCTTGGCCATCGCCTTCGGGAACCGGTGTAGGGCCGGCGGGGTGGCGAAGATGGCGCCCAGGGCGTCCGGGTCGAAGTCGGCCAACTCGGCGGCGTCGAGGTCGTGGCCCAGCCGCTGAACCAGGTCGTACGGCGAGAGGAAGGCCCGTTCCAGCGAGATCTGCTGGTCGAGCACCATCCCGATCAGGAGGGCGAGCGGATCCCGATCCAGTAGCGCGTCGGCTGCTGACTGCTGACTCAACACCAGTCCCATGCGCGCAGGGTACGGGGTGCGGCGGCGGCCGATCGTTGGCCGCCGGCGCGAACCGCGACCGGGAGAAAATCCGTCAGTCCGGAACCGAACTGGGAACGCTTTTCAAGTTTGCATGTATGGCGATGCGCTTATAAGTTGGCGGCGACCGGACCGGAAGCGAGCCACATGCCCGAGCATCCGCACTCCCACCGCCCGGCCAGCCATGGCCACCGGGTCCGGCTGGCCTGGGTGTTCGCGATCACGCTGGCCCTGGTCGCGGTCGAGGTGACCGGCGGCCTGCTGTCCGGCAGCCTCGCACTGCTGGCCGACGCTGGACATCTCGGTACCGACGCGGCCGGCATCGGGCTGTCGCTGCTCGCGGCATGGTTCGCCGCCCGGCCCGCAACCCCACGGCGGACGTTCGGTTGGCACCGGGTGGAGATACTGGCCGCGGCCGGAAACGCGCTGCTGCTGTTCGCGGTCGCCGGTTACGTGCTGTACGAGGGCGTTCAACGACTCACCCAGCCCCCCGACGTGGGCACCGGCCTGATGGCCGCCACCGCCGCGGTCGCGCTGGTCGGCAACGGGGCGGGGCTACTGCTGCTGCGCTCCGGGCAACGGGAGAGCCTGAACGTGCGTGCGGCATTCCTGGAGGTCGGGGCGGACACGCTGGGCGCGCTCGCCGTGCTGGTCGCGGCGCTGGTGATCGTCACCACCGGCCACCGCGGAGCGGATGCGGTGGCCGCGATCGCGGTCGGCGTCCTGATCCTGCCGCGAACCTGGCGGCTGCTGCGCGACGCCAGCGAGGTGCTGCTGGAGGCCACCCCGAAGGACGTCGACCTGGACGAGGTGCGGGAGCACATCCTCGGCACCCCGGGCGTGCTCGACGTGCACGACCTACACGCGTGGACGATCACCTCCGGGATGCCGGTGCTGTCCGCGCATGTGGTGGTCGAAGACGACGCGTACACCAACTGCGGCACGGTGCTTGATCGGCTCGGCGGCTGCTTGACCGGCCACTTCGACGTGGCCCACTCCACGTTCCAGCTCGAGCCGGCCGGGCACAGCGAGCACGAGGGCCAGCCGCCCGGATGCTGGTGACCATGACCGCGTGCGGCGCGCAGCCGGCCGCATCTGGCATCATCTTCGACATGCAGCGCCCTCGCCTGGTTCGCGACCGCGCCGTCGACCTGCTTCGTGTCGTCACCTGCGCGTGTACGCGGCCGCGGCGCGCTGTCTGAGCCGGCCCGTGAGCTGACCGGCCCGAGCCTGCACTGACGTCCGGGTTCGGCCCGCGCCGCACTCCCCCCGCAGCAAGGCTGTCCAGAATGGATGCCGTGAATCCGAGCGTCCGATTCGGACAGTCCACAGTCGACCATTCGCGCGGCCGAGTGCCGCCATGCCTGTCTCTGGAGTTCTGGAATGACCGCGTCCTTGCAGTTCGCCGACCTCGACTACCTCAGCCCGAACGGGCAGCCACCGACCACGCCGTATCTGCATCAAGCGCTCGCCACCCTGACGCCGCGGATCGGCACCCTCACCCCCGACCGTCCGTTGTGGACACCCGGCGAGCTCGCCCGGCTGACCGTGCTGCTGGCGCGGTCGGTGGCCGACCCGCTGCGCCGGCTCGTCCGGCATGACCCGGCGCACCGCTGGTACGGCCGGCTCGCGCTGACCGAGGACGTAGAGGTGTGGCTGATCGGCTGGGCGCCGGGCCAGGGCACGCCACCGCACGGCCATGGCGGCGCGTCCGGGGCGTTCACCGTGCTCGCGGGCGAACTGACCGAGACGCACCGGGACGGCCCGGGGGCCCTGCAGCGGGCGAGCCTGGCGCCACAGGCCACGTCCGCCTTCGGGCCGCGCCGAGTGCATCAGGTGACCAACCGGGGCACCCTGGACGCGACTAGCGTGCATGCGTACTCACCCCCGCTGCTACCAGCCGGTGAGCTGGCCAGCGTCGATGCCGGGCGCGGTTGGGATGTCTGACGCCGGGGCGCTCACCGTTGCCGACCTGCTCGCCGAGGCCCGCGCGGACCTGGATCGGCTCGACCCACCTGAAACGCTGGCTGCCCAGCAGGCCGGCGCCGTGCTGGTCGACATACGGCCGCAGGCGCTGCGCGCGGCCGAGGGCGAGATCCCGGGCGCGCTGGTGGTCGAGCGGAACGTTCTGGAGTGGCGGTTCGACCCGCGCAGCCCTGACCGGTTGCCGATTGCCGGGTTCGACGTGCAGGTGGTCGTTGTCTGCTCGGAGGGCTACACGTCCAGCCTGGCCGCGCACGCCCTTCGCCGCCTCGGTGTCGGACGCGCGACCGACCTCGCGGGCGGATATCGCGCCTGGCGCGACGCCGGTCTCCCCACGGTTCACGGCGGCGAGCCAGCCCCGCCCTGATACCGCGCCTGGGAGCGCAGGGGCCGGTGCGGCAGGATGGCGCACCGTGCGAGCGGTGGTACAGCGGGTGATATCGGCCAGTGTCACGGTGGGCGACGAGGTGGTCGGCGCGATCGACGCCGGCCTCCTGGTGCTGGTCGGAGTGACCCACGACGACACGCCGGAGCGCGCCGCAGTGCTGGCCCGCAAGGTGCACGAGCTGCGCATCCTGCCGGGCGAGCGGTCAGCCGCCGAGGTCGGCGCACCGCTGCTGGTGGTGAGCCAGTTCACGCTGTACGCCGACACCCGCAAGGGCCGCCGGCCATCCTGGAGCCCCGCCGCGCCCGGCCCGGTCGCCGAGCCGCTGGTGAACGCCGTGGTCACGGCCCTGCGGGACCGCGGCGCCACGGTCCACACCGGCGTCTTCGGTGCCCACATGGCAGTCGCTCTGATCAACGACGGCCCCGTCACGCTCATCCTGGAAACCTGATCCGACCGCATTGACTGTCAGCCGAGAGCCGGGGTGAGGAGGACAGCCGTCGGCCCGGTGATGAGCAGTGCGGCTGCGGCGTACGCGGCGAGCCGGACCGCGGCTGACGCCGGAGGCACGGCGCCGAGCAGCCGCTCAACCCGCTGCACGGTGGCCGACGCAGCGGCGGCGAGCGCGCCAGCAGGGACTCCCCCGCCTGCGAGGCGGGCGATGGCAGTGGCCAGCGGGCGCGGGTCGCGGCCGAGCCGGGCTCGGTCGTCGGCGACCATCTCGACCAGGCCGGCCACCGCCACCCTGGCTCTGCGCACGCCGGGGAACCAGGGCAAGGCCGCCGCCCACGCCGCGAACGGCAGGAGCACGAGGTGATGGCGCTCGGCCAGGTGCGCCCGCTCGTGCGCGAGCACCGCCGCCAGCTCGGCCCGGTCCAGCATCGCGACGGCGCCGGCCGACAACACCACCCGGCCGCGCCGGCCGGGCACGCAGTAGGCGACCGCAGCCGGCGAGTCGAGGACCCGGAGCCCGGCCAGATCCGGAGCAGGCCGGCTCACCAGGTCGACCAGGTGGCGGTGCCGGCGGCGAGCCCGCGACGTCCGGACAGCGCCGCCGACGAGCGAGACCAGCAGCCGGAGGGCCAGCGCGCCGGCCGCGGTGAGTGCCAGCCACCGTGGCATCGGCAGCGCCAGCGACCGGCTCGCCAGCTTGTGCCCCGCACCGGCCAACGCGGCCGGCAGCGTCGACCCGAGTGGCGCCAGCCCGTACACCACGCCGGCACCCACCGCTGACAGCCCGCCGGCGAGGCCGACTGCCTGCCACAGCACCAGCCCCGCCCGCGGCGCCCGCACCGGCCACTCGGCCCGCGCCAACACCGCGGGCACCGGACCAACCAGGAGCACCGCTAGCACCAGCAACCCGATCGCCACCACAGTCACCGCACCCCACCACCCGCCCGTACCGCCACCAACCACCCGGCATCCACCAGACGCCCCCGACAAGCGGGCGCGACCCCGACAAGCGCAACCTTCGTGTCGCCACCCCACATGACCACGCCCCGGAGCAGCGGCCGTCGACCGACTCCCCAGCGGGGAGAACGTCCGTCCTCGGCGGCAACCCCACTGTTCGTGTGCGCCGGAATAATGATCATTTGGACCCGCCGCGGTTGCGCCGGAGAGCGCGGCGCAGGGCGTCGGCCTCCTCGTCACTGACTGTGCCGACGAAGCGGGCCAGAACCGCGCCGGGGTCAGGGGCGGTGCCCAGCGCCTCCCGCATCAGCTCGGCGACGTGCTCCTCGCGGGTGGCCACCGGCGCGTAGCTGTGTGCCCGGCCATCCCGGACCCGCCGCGCCACGCCCTTGCCCTCGAGTCGGGAAAGCACGGTCAGCACGGTGGTCGCGGCCAGCTCGCGCCCGGGCAACGCCTCGACGATCGCGCGCGCCGTCAGCGGACCGGTCGCGTCCCACAGGACGTCCATCACCGCGCGTTCCAGATCGCCCAGCCGCGCCAACCCGCCACACCTCCCACAACGCCGCACCTGCCCGGATCGCTTCTACGAACGGTAGAACATCACATTCTTCTACGCAACGTAGAACTTCTACCGGACGTAGAAGATACTGGTGCCGTGCTCGACAACCTGACCGCGGCGCGGGAGCAGATGGCGCTCTCCCTGTCGTTCCACATCGTCTTCGCCGTGCTCGGCGTCGGCCTGCCCTGGCTGCTGCTGTTCGCCGAGGGCCAGGCACTGCGCCGGGCCGACCCGGTCTGGTATGCACTGGCTCGCAAGTGGGCCAAGGCCGTCGCGGTGCTGTTCGCGATCGGGGCGGTCTCCGGCACCGTGCTCTCGTTCGAGTTCGGGTTGCTCTGGCCGACGTTCATGGAGCGGTACGGCGGCGTGCTCGGGCTGCCGTTCACGATGGAGGCCTTCGCGTTCTTCCTCGAAGCGATCTTCCTCGGCCTCTACCTGTACGGCTGGGATCGGCTCTCCCCCCGCGCGCACTGGTGGACCGGGGTGCCGGTCGCCATCTCGGGGATGGCGTCGGCGATCTTCGTCACCACCGCCAACGCATGGATGAACGCACCGGTCGGCGTAGTCGAATCGGCCGGTCACACCGTCGTGGCCGAGCCGCTGGCGCCGTTCGTCGCCCCGACCGCCGGGCCACAGGTCGTGCACCTGCTGGTCGCCGCGCTGATGGTGACCGGCTTCGGCGTCGCCGCGGTGTACGCGACCGGGCTGCTCCGGGGTCGGCGGGATGCCTACCACCGGCGCGGCTTCGCCACCGGCAGCACGCTGGCGCTGATGCTCGCGCCGGTGCAGGGCGTCGTCGGCGACTGGTCCAGCCGCGCCGTCGCCCGCTACCAACCGGTCAAGTTCGCCGCGCTGGAAGGCCTGCCGCGGACATCCGCCGGTGCGCCGCTGTCGCTGGGCGGGATATATGACCCGGCAACCGGCCAGATGCGCGGCGCGATCGACATTCCCCACGGGCTGTCGCTGTTGCTGCACGCCAACCCGACCGCCGTGGTCAGCGGCCTCGACGTGGTCCCGCCGGCCGACCGGCCGCCGGTCACCGTGACGCACCTGGCCTTCGACCTGATGATCGGTCTCGGCCTCGGCATGATCGCCCTGGCCCTGGCGGGCCTCTGGCTCTGGCGGCGGTGCCGCGCGACGTCGACCCGGTGGTTCCTGCGGGCGGTGGTACTTGCCGCGCCGGCGTCGGTCGGCGCGCTGCTCGCCGGCTGGGTCGCCACCGAAGTCGGCCGACAGCCCTGGATCGTCTACCGACTACTACGCACAGCCGACGCCGTTTCCACCCAACCCGGCCTCGAACTGTTCCTCTACGCGACGGCGGCCGTCTACGCCGTCCTGACCGTCTCCCTCGTCGCGATCCTGCGTCGCCTCGCCACCGGCGCCCCCGCCGACCTGGCCCGACGCCCAGTCGAGGTGCACCAGTGACCGCGGCGGACGGCGTCCTGGCCGCGATCCTGCTCGGGCTGACCGCCTACGCGATCCTCGGTGGCGCCGATTTCGGTGGCGGCGTCTGGGACCTGCTGGCGACCGGGCCGCGTCGGGACGCGCAACGCGGGCTGATCGCGCGGTCGATGGGGCCGGTCTGGGAAGCGAACCACGTCTGGCTGGTCTTCGTGATCATCGGCCTGTTCAGCGGCTTCCCGCGGGCGTTCGGGGTGCTGTCCCGGGTGCTGGTGCTGCCATTGGCGCTCGCCCTGCTCGGCATCGTGCTGCGTGGCGCCGCGTTTGCCTACCGTCAGTACGGCCGTCCAGACCCGGCCGGCCGCGCGGTGCGCGGCACCGTGGTCTGGGGCCGGGTGTTCGCGGTCGCGTCCACGATCACACCATTCGTCCTCGGCGTGGCCGGCGCCGCAGTCGCCACCGGGCAGCTGCCGGCGGACGGTTCGGCCGGCGCCCTAGCGCCGTTCCGCTCTCCGCTGCCCCTGCTGGCCGGCGCGCTGGCGCTGGCGACGTGCGCGTTCCTGGCGGCGGTCTTCCTCTGCCGGGACGCCGAGATGGCCCGCGCCGGGCCCGGGCTGGTCGCCGACTTCCGCCGCCGGGCACTGGCCGCCGCGGCACTGGCCGGCGGCCTGGCACTCGCCGGGCTGCCGGTGATGTGGGCGGACGCACCGGCGCTCGCAGGCCGGTTCGACCGGGCTGTTGTACCCGCCGTCGGGTCGGTGCTGGCGGGCGCGGCAGCGCTGATACTGCTCTGGCACCGACGGTTCGGCGCGGCCCGGGTCGCCGCCGCGGCCGCGCCCACGGGGCTGCTCTGGGGCTGGGGGCTCGCGCAGTATCCGTGGCTTGCGGTGGGTGCGGTCGACGTGGCCAGCGGCGCGGCACCGCCAGCGACCAGCACCGCGATTCTGGTCGTCCTCGCGACCGGAATGATCCTGGTCACACCGGCGCTGGCCCTGCTGCTCCGCATGGTCCGCCGGGCTGGACCAATTGAACGGTTCGGTGACGCGTCAGCCGATTCACGGGATGTGACATCACCGGCCGAGGCATAGCTGAACCCAACCCGGGAACATCGCGTCGTGAAGAACGTTGGAACCTTCGTACGCCGGACCCGAGCTTAGGGCGATATTCAGTGACTTCCTCTCGAACCAACTCTGCCACACCGCGCCGCCGCGCGTCGGTCGAACCGCGCATCATGTCGCGGCCGCACCGAACGCAGCGTACCGCCGTGCCCGCGGACGCAGTCGAGCCGAACGCCGTCGTCGACGAGGTCGAGGAGCGGGTAGATCTTCCCGACCTGGACGAGCAGGCCGCGGTCTCGGCCGACCTGGTCCGCGTCTACCTCAACGAGATCGGCAAGGTCGCGCTGCTCAACGCCGCGCAGGAGGTCGACCTGGCCAAGCGCATCGAGGCCGGCCTGTACGCCGATCAGCTGCTGACCGACCCGGCCGCGAACCTGTCGGC
>JBBWZH010000505.1:0-7652 GCA_039648995.1 Mycobacteriales bacterium | reverse complement strand
GGACGAGCGACGACGCCATCTTCGGTGGCTCGGCCGTTATTGTCATCGTTGATACACCCGCGTACCGTCTGGCTACTGACGGTACGGCCTCGGGAGCGCGCATGGTACGAATTTGGGAAGCCGACCCGACCGCCTCACTATCCCGCAGACTTGGCAAGTCCGCAGGCGAACTGGGGGCGACCGGTGGGCGTGATGGTTGTCCAGACATCTGGGAGCTTGACAATGGCGATGTTGCCGTTATCGGTCGCGACCTGACCTATGCCTACCGAGACCGGCTTCCGGTCACGGTGAGCATCGCCGCGGACGAACGCCTGGTCGTCATCCCGCGCAGGTCACTTATCGCCGCGAAGCCGGATATTCCTGATGCGTGATCTCCTCAACAGCTCACCGGGCGAACGGTTGTCGGTGCCCAGTTACCGAAACGACTTCCGGACACGCTTTTGGGCTATAGCTCAGGACGACTTCTGGAAGCTGGAACGGCGGCAGACCTTCGCAGAACCCGGAGACGAAAGTTGGGAGGCCTTCGCGGCGGGTGACTGGAATGCTGCCCTGCGGTTGATTGACAAGCAGCGCGACACATTCGACGCGGAAGCCCGCAGGATGACCGAAGCGGGCATAAAGTCCTTTCGCGTGCGTGTGGTCGAATTTCCGATCTCATCCTACCTGCAATGGGAATTACGCCTCCTCCGGCTCATGAACCAGATTTCCGACAACATCCGGATCATCGGGCCGGACGTTGTGCGGTCCGATGAGACGCGCCATGTCCTGCCAGAAGTGGTAACTCTGGGAGACGATGTGACGTATGAGGTGCGCTACGACGTGAGCGGGACGCTCAGCGGCGCGATTCGACACGTCGATCGCGAACTCACCGGCGCGTGCCGAACCATCATCCGCCGACTGTACGAGCACGGCGAGGATCTGGAGGCGTTCTTCAACCGAGAAGTGGCCCGGCTACGGCCGCCGCAGCCGGCGCGCAATTAGGCGCCAATTGACAGTCGACGAAGGCGGACCAGGCCGCGGCGGCGAAGGCCGGCCGGCCGACAGGTCGGGGGCGACTCGGTCGGACCTGTCGGGCTCAGCCGGTGATGTCGTCCAGGCCCGAGACGTCCACGGCGGCGTGCACTTTCATGGAATCCCCGGCCCGGGCGGTGCGCGGCCGCTACAACTCCCCGCCGATGTACGGGGATTCGTCGACCGCACGGCAGAGCTTGAACTGCTCGACGCCATTCTCTCCGTCGACGGCGAGTCACCGCCCGAGATAGGCGTATTCGTCATCGTCGGCACTGCCGGCGTCGGCAAGACCTCGCTGGCTGTGCATTGGGCGCATCGTGTGCGCGACCGCTTCCCTGACGGACAACTGGTCGTCAATCTTCGCGGCTATGACCCAGGCCGGCCGGTCCCATCCCAGGAGGCGCTGGACCGTTTCCTCCGGGCACTCGACGTCCCGCCGCGAGCCATACCAACCGAGTTGGAGGCCCGCGCTGCGCTCTATCGTTCCCTGCTGGCCGAACGACGCGTGCTCCTGCTGCTCGACAATGCCGCTGGCGTGGGGCAGGTCCGGCCGCTGCTGCCCGGTTCAGCAAACTGTCTCGTCCTGGTGACCAGCCGCAACAGATTGTCGGGCCTCGTCGTGCGCGACGGCGCCCACCGCCTGACCCTCGACATGCTGCCCGAACCGGACGCGGTCTCGCTGCTGCGCGTGCTGACGAGCAGGCATCGCCAGGAGGAACCTGTCGAGCGACTGGAAGAGTTGGCCCGCCTTTGTGCCCGCCTCCCGCTGGCATTGCGAATTGCGGCGGAACGTGCGGCGAGTCGACCATGGATGCCGCTCGACGATCTCATCCGCGATCTGCGCGACGAGTCCGCGTTGTGGGATGCGTTGACCGCCGAGGACGACGAGGAGGCAGATGCGGTCCGAACGGTTTTTGCTTGGTCCTACCGGGCGCTGCCGCAGCCGGCCGCCCGCCTCTTTCGACTGCTCGGCATGTATCCCGGTACCGACTTCAGCATAGCCGTCACCGCTGTTCTGCTTCGTAGCGCAGTGGCAACTGCCCGGTCCCTGCTCGACACACTCGTCGGAGCGCATCTCATCGAACAAACCGGGCCCGACCGATTCCAGCTCCACGACCTGCTTCGCGCCTACGCTGTCGACCAGGCTCAAGAGGAGAGCCCCGAGTTCCGGCGAGCAACCACGAAAAGGGTTCTGACCTGGTACCTCCACACGGCGCAGGCCGCCGAAACCCGGATCGGCGCACTGGACCTGCGCATCGCCCTCCCCCCACTCGACGCGGATCTGACTATACCGGTCTTCGCGACCGAGAGCGCCGCGGCCGACTGGCTCGACGCCGAACGCGGGAATCTCGTCGCTGGGATGCGCGTCGCGGCAGCTGATCCTGATCTATCGCGGTTCGCGTGGCAGATCCCCACGGTGCTGCGCAGCTACTACATGCGCCACAACCTGTTCGAGGACTGGTTCGCCACCGGGGAGTTGGCGTTGGCCGCGGCTCGACGGACCGGTGACCGTGCCGGCGAGGTCGAGATCCTCGACAGCCTCGGCACTGCCCACGTCGCGGTGCAACAACTGGATCTCGGTGCCGACCTTCACTACGCGGCCTTGGCGCTCCGCCGCGATCTGGGCGACCGCCTCGGCGAAGCGGTCTCACTCAACGCCCTCGGCCTCACCGCGTTGCGCGGCAGGCGGCTGGATGAAGCCGGCAATCATTTCTCGTCGGCTGCCGCGGTTTTCGCGGAACTGGATGAAGTCGTCTGGGGCGCCGTCGCCGACGCCAACCTCGGTGAGACGCAATACGAGTTGACGCAGTACCGACAGGCCGCCGAATCTGTCCGGAAAGCCCTGGCTGTCTTCCGGACGGCCGGAGATCCGCAGGGCACCGGCAATGCGCTCCGCCTACTCAGCGGTATAGACCGGGCGACGGGGCAGGAACGCCGGGCGCTCAGCGCGATCACCGAGGCGGTGGCAATCGCGGTCGAGCATGACAACCACATGTGGGAGGGCTACTGGCTGATCGAACTCGGGTCCGCCCACATCGCAGTCGGGCAGCCCGCCGAGGCTCTCATCACGTGCCAGCGGTCAGCGACAATCCAGCGCCGGTTGGGAGACCGCATCCGCGAGGCGCGCGCACTCGACGTCGCGGGCGAGGCGTATCAACGGCTGGGCCGCCCAGCGGATGCCATCAAGTTCCACTGGGGCGCCGTGACGATCCTCCGTCCTCTTGGTGACCCGTGGCAGTTGTCGATAGGTCTGGACAACCTGGCCACCGCCTTTACCTCGGTGGCCGACGACGCCAAGGCAACCTCGTCCTGGCGGGAGGCCATGCAATACCTGACGCCATTCACCGATCCCAAGGCGATCGAGATGCGTGAACGGATCACCGGGTCGCTGGGCGACCAGAGCGCTGGTCACGACAACGTCCGCTGAGAGCTACCGTCGCCGTCCGGCCCGTCGCGGACGGCCGAACACGATGCCACCACGAACGTCGCGTGCTTGGGACGCGTCACCTCCGACCACACCGGAGATGGTATTGACGTTGTGATCGTCGGCCCCGCTCGTCGTCCCGCCGTGCCCGGGACCACTTGGCCATGCCCCGGGTCGCGGCCGCGCTCCACCCTGACCCCGCAGGACGGTCCACACCGCGACGCCGACAGCGGCCACCGCCGCGAGCGCCGACACGGCGGCGGAGATCGTACCGACCTGGTCTGTACGGACCAGCGCGAACACGAGACCCAGACCGGCCGTGGCCACGCAGGTCAGGATGAGGATCAGGCGCGCTGTAGTCATGCGGGCATTCTCGCGTACAGACGCAACTTTGCCACATATCCGGTCGAGCCCGGCAGGCGGAGGCTCCCGCGCGACGCCCCCGGAGGGAGGGAACGCGGACATCAACGGTCCGTGCTGGTCAACGAGGACGGCGACCGTCCACTCCGGACGTCCACAATGGACGTCCGGAGTGGACTGTGTCAGGACGGGCGCAGGATCCCGGCGACCGCGGCGGTGACCTCGTCGCGGGGGACGGTCTGCTGGTCGCGGTTGGCGAGGTCGCGGACGCCGACCTCGCCGCGGGCCCAGTCGTCCGGGCCGACGATCACGACCGTACGGGCGCCCGCGCGGTCGGCGCGCTTCAGTTCCTTGCCGAGCCGGCGTGGCTCCAGTGGCACCGAGGTGCGGTGGCCGGCGGCACGCAGGTCGCGGGCGATCTCCCGGGCGACCGGGACCAGGCTCTCCTCCAGTGGCGCCACGATCACCTCGTACTCGGCGGCCGGCGCCGGCAGCAGGCCGTGCGTGCCGAGGAAGTCGAACAGCGTCACGTCGCCCATCGCGAAGCCGACGGCGGGGATGCGCTGGCTGGAGAAGATGCCGACCAGGTCGTCGTACCGGCCGCCACCGAACAGCGACCGGTTGTTGGCCGGGTCGGTGTCGAAGACCTCGAACACGGTGCCGGTGTAGTACTCGAGCCCGCGCACGATCAGCGGGTCGAACACGACCAGGCTCCGCGCGTCGGTAGCCAGGATCTGGGCCAGCGGCGAGGCGGCCCGGACCTCGGCCGGCAGCTCGGCGACGATCTGCTCATCCGACTTGAGCACCACCTCGAGCCGCTCGAACTGCTGCTCGGAGACGCCGATGCCGACCGCCTCAGCGAGCAGTTCCTCGCGCGGGTACTTCGCCCACCGGTCCAGGATCGCTGACACCGCGCGCACCTTCTCGGCCGGGATGCCGACCAGATCGGTGAGCATGCTCGCGACCAGGACGCGGTCGTTCGCGCGCAGCAGGTACGTGTCCCTGGTCGCGCCGAGCGACGCCATCATGTCGTGGACCAGCTCGAACATCTCCAGCTCGCAGTTCGCGCTGTCGGAGCCGAAGATGTCGACGTTGATCTGCCAGTGCTCGCGGACCCGGCCACGCTGCGGCCGCTCGTACCGGTGGCAGTTCACGTGGCAGTACCAGCGCACCGGGAACTGCAGCTCGGCGGCGTGCCCGGCGATGATCCGGGCCACCGACGGCGTCATCTCCGGGCGCAGCGCCAGCCGGCGGTCGGCCCGGTCGGTGAGCGAGTAGAGCTGCTGCTCGGCGATCTCCCGCCCCGACTTGGCCTCGTAGATCTCCGCCGACTCCAGGATCGGCCCGTCGTACCGCACGTAGCCGTACCGCTCGACGACCTCGTAGAGCCGGTGGAAGACCTGCTGCCGCACCGACATCTCGTCCGGGAGGAAATCCCGGGTTCCGCGGTAGGGCGTGGTCGGTAGGTAACCGCTCACCGACAAGATCCTTCCATCTGGCCAGGGCAACGCGTTCAGGCTAGCGAACGCGGGCCGCCCCGTCCGGCGGGTCAGCGGCCGGCCGCGGTCAGTCGGCCAGCAGGCCGCGCCGGTGCGCGTCGGCGACCAGGGCCTCGGCGACCGGGCCGAGGGACGGCCAGAAGCCGGCGATCATGGCCATCAGCCTGCGTTCCTGGCCGACCGTGATGCGCCGCTCGGCCCAGGCGGCGCCGTCCGAGGCGCAGTGCATCAGCAGCGGCTGCAGCCGGTCCACCGCGCGGGCGAACCGGGCGTCATCGGTCTGCGCGTCCTCGAACTCGGTCCAGAGCGCGAGCAGGTCGGCACCGGCGTCGGCCAGCCGGCCGAACAGCCGGACCGCGGCGGCGTGCTCGAGCGCCACGATGTCGATCCGCCGCTGCTCGTCGTAGATCGGCACGTCGCCCACCTCGACCTCGACCAGATCGTGGATGACCAGCATCGTCATCACCCGGCCGAGGTCGACGCCGGCGGCGTGGTCGGCGGCCAGCACCAGCGCCATCAGCGCCAGGTGCCAGCTGTGCTCGGCGCTGCTCTCGGCCCGGCTCCCGTCGGTCAGCCGGTTCACCCGGGCGACCGAGGTGAGCCGGTGCGCGGCGACGAGGAAGTCGAACTGCTGCCGGGTGGACGCCGGCAGCGGGAGACCATCCAGGTTGAGCGTCACGGCACTGATCCTTCCCGGTCGACGACGACGGGGCGGCCGAACCGGACCGGCACGCCGGGCGAGTAGAGGACGCTGCCCGGTGCGCCCGCGGGGACCGGCAGGCCGGTCGCGGTCACCAGCTCGTCATCCAGTTCGAGCAGCTCGGCCCGCCGCAGCGTCCACTGTGGATGGACGTTCGGCAGGTACAGCGTCCGGCCGTACGCGCGGACGTGCAGGCCCCAGCGGGCGGTGACGAAGTGCTCCAGCGGGCTCGGGTCGGCGATCGGCTCGCCGGCCCGGATCGCCATCCGGTTGGTCGGCCGGGTGCCGCGGCGGCGCCGGGCCGCGTACCGGAAGACCGGCCCGTCGGCGTCCAGCCGCATCCGCGCCCACCGGTACGGCAGCCGCAGGCTCGCCTGCGCGACCAGCACCGGCAGCAGCCGGGACGCGTCCAGGGACAGGAACACCACGCCGCGCCGGCCGGCACCGTCCACTGAGTACAACCGGACATTGGTCTCGCAGAAGGTGCCGAGGTACGGCAGGCCCGGCCCGGCCAGCAGCCCCAACCGGACCATGCGGAACCCGATCAGCCCGACGTAGCTGACCCCGTCCAATGTGTCCGGCCGGGTGCCGGGCGGCAGGAACGGCGCGATCACCCCGGGCGCCGCCGGCCAGTGCAGGAACGCCAGATCGTGCCAGCGCTGTATCAGCAGCGCCCGCCGCACCGGCCGCGGCGCGGTCACCGTCACCGGCTCGACGCTCACCGGCACATCGTGGCCCGGCACGCCGTCCGGCTTGACACCGGCCCCGGCGACGCGGTTATCTAACTACAAGGTTATCTAACTGATTGGTTCTCTATGCCGGATACCCTGAGCATGACGTTCGCCGCGCTGGCCGACCCGACCCGGCGCGCGATCCTGGCCCGGCTGGCTGGCGGGCCGGCGACGGTGAAGGAACTGGCCGCGCCGTTCGCGATGAGCGGGCCGGCGGTCTCCAAGCACCTGCGGGTGCTGGAGCGGGCCGGGCTGATCAGCCGCGGCCGGGAGGCGCAGCGCCGCCCCTGCCGGCTGGACGCGGCACCGCTCCGGCAGGTCACCGAATGGGCCGACGGCTACCGGCAGTTCTGGGACGCGAGCTACCACCGGCTGGACAGTTACCTGCGGCAACTCAAGGCGACGGAGGCGACGGATGACCACGACACCTGAGCTCGGCACCACCCTGTTCGCCACACCGTCCGATGTGGACGTTGTGCTCACCCGCGTGGTGGACGCGCCGCGCCGGCTGGTGTTCGACGCGTTCACCAAGCCGGAACACGTGCCGAACTGGCTGCTAGGCCCGCCCGGCTGGACGATGCCGGTCTGTGAGATCGACCTGCGCACCGGCGGCGCCTGGCGTTTCGTCTGGCGCGACAGTGCCGGCGCGGAGATGGAGATGCGCGGCGTCTACCGGGAGATCGCGCCGCCCGAGCGGGTGGTCAACACCGAATGCTGGGGCGACGGGTGGCCGGAGACGGTCAACACGCTGACGCTCACCGAGTCCGGCGGCCGCACCACGATCACGCAGGCCGTGCGGTACCCGTCCAGGGCCGCCCGGGACGCGGCCATCGGCACCGGCATGAGCGACGGCGCCGGGATGAGCTACGACCGGCTGGACGCCTACCTGGCCGCCCGGCACTGACCCGAACCGCTCAGGCAGAGGA
>JBBWZH010000441.1:0-7665 GCA_039648995.1 Mycobacteriales bacterium | reverse complement strand
GTCCAGCGGCATGGTGTCGCGCTCCAGCACACCCCGCCAGCCGTCCCGGAAGCCGACAAATTCGTGTCCGTACGTGACGACACCCTTGCGGACGACCGCCCGGATCACCGCGTTGAGGCCGGGGCAGTCTCCGCCTCCGGTGAGTACGCCGATACGCAATGCCGCTGTCCTTCCGCGCGATCCGCTCCCGGCGAAACCCTAGGGCGTCGCCGGCATTACCCGCGAGTCACCCCCTGCCGAACACGATGCGTCGACGCGGTTACGTACCGTTAAACCGGCGTTGGCCGGTCCGGCTCGCTGACCGCGGCGATCACCCGCCACCGGGCCAGGTTGTGCCGCGCGTCGGCGAGCGCGTCGTGCTGGTCCCGCGGTGGCGGCGGCAACGGCGGCTGCCCGACGTCCTCCCAGCGCTGCCGCAGCTCGTGGGTGAACCGCGGGATCGCCCGCGGCAGCGCCGGCATCGCGCCCCACAGCTGGCAGAGCACCACGTGGTCGTACGCGGCGTACCAGGCCCACAGCTCCATCGGCTCGCCCGGCTCGGTGAGGAACCCGAGCAGGTCGGCGCGGATGCGGTCACGGGTCCGCCAGGCGGGATCGGCCGGTGCTGGCAGCTTCGCCAGCACGTTGCGGCGCACCCAGGAAATCGCCTTGCTCTCGTCGAATTCCGTCGAGACCGCGTAGAACTCGCGCCCGGTCTCGTCCACTACGGCAATTGACACCAGGTCGATGGTCAGACCGTCTTCGATGAATTCGCAGTCATAAAAGTATCTATGTATGCCGGCCACCCGCACACCGTACGGGTCCGCGGGTCAGCTGGCGCGTTCGGCTGGGGCGCGGTCGGCGGTCTCCCGCGACTCGGGTAGCTCGCTGTGCAGGCCGGCCGCGGACGGGGGCGTGACGCCGGCGGCCGCCTTGGCCCGTTCCGCCTTGACCTTGGCGGCGTACAGGTCGACGTACTCCTGGCCGGACAGCAGCATCAGCTCGTACATGATCTCGTCGGTCATCGAGCGCTCGACGAACCGGTCGCCGGCCAGGCCCTCGTACCGGGAGAAGTCCAGCGGCTTGCCGATCCGGACGCCGACCCGGCGGATGCGCGGCAGCGCGTGCCCGATCGGCTGCACCTTGTCGGTGTCGATCATGGCGCACGGGATCACCGGGACGCCGGCCTCCAGCGCCATCCGGGCCACCCCGGTCTTGCCGCGGTAGAGCCGGCCGTCCGGGGAGCGGGTGCCCTCGGGGTAGATGCCCAGCAGCTTGCCCTCGGCCAGGATGCGCTTGGCCGTCTCCAGCGCGGCCTTCGCCGCGGCGCCGCTGCTGCGGTCGATCGGGACCTGCCCGATGGACGAGAAGAACAGCCGGCTGAACCAGCCCTTGAGACCGCGCCCGGTGAAGTACTCCTGCTTGGCCAGGAAGGTCACCCGGCGCGGCACCATCAGCGGCAGGAAGATCGAATCGGAGAACGAGAGGTGATTGCTGGCCAGGATGGCCGCGCCGTCGCTGGGAACGTTCTCCAGACCCTCCACCCAGGGCCGGAACAGCAGCCTGAGCCAGGGGCCGAGGAGGATTCTCTTCAGGACCCAGTAGACCACCGCGTCCTCCTCGCTCGGGCAGAGCTTCACGCTGAGCCTACGGTCCGTCGCGGCCTGCCCACAATCACCCACCCCACCGCGCCGCCCGGCCGGACGTGCGACGATGCTGGAAGGCCACGGGGACGGTGCGAGGAGGTGTCCGGTGGGCATCATGCCGGGAGCCGAGCCGTTCGCGGCCGACGGCGGGCCGGTCGGCGTCGTGCTCAGCCACGGCTTCACCGGCACGACGCAGAGCCTGCGGCCGTGGGCGGAGGCGCTGGCGGCGGCCGGGTTCGCGGTGGAGCTGCCGCGGCTGCCCGGCCACGGCACCCGCTGGCAGGATCTGAACGACACCCGCTGGCCGGACTGGTACGGCGAGGTCGAGCGGGCCTTCAACCGGCTGCGGGCGCGCTGCACCGAGGTGTTCGCGGCCGGCCTGTCGATGGGCGGCACGCTGGTGCTGCGGCTGGCCGAGCAGCGCGGCGACGAGGTGGCCGGGCTGGTCGTGGTCAACCCGTCGCTGGCCACCGAGCGGCTGGACGCCAAGCTGCTGCTGCCGGTGCTGCACCGGGTGGTGCCCGCGCTCAAGGGCATCGCCAGCGACATCAAGAAGCCGAACACCACCGAGCTCGCGTACGACAAGACGCCGCTGCGGGCGATGCACTCGCTGACCCAGCTGTGGCGGCTGACCCGGTCGGAGCTGGGCCGGATCAGCGCTCCGGTGCTGGTCTACCGCAGCGCGGAGGATCACGTCGTGGAGCCGCTGTCCGGCCGGCTGCTGCGGGCCGGCGCGCCGGCGGGGTCGGTCGAGGAACGGGTGCTCACCGACAGCTACCACGTCGCGACGCTGGATCATGACGCGCCGACGATCTTCGCCGGCAGCGTCGAGTGGATACGCGCGCACAGCCGCCTCGCCGAGCCCGGCCCGACCGGCTGACGGGTACGGCGTCCGATGGATCCAGCCCCCCGGCGCGGGCGGCGCGACAACGGCTTGGACGCGGCCGCGTTCGTGCCGCTGGCCGACGTCGACCCGCGCATCGGTGAACACCTGCTGGAGGTGCTCGGCGCCGCCGGGGTGCCGGCCTACCTGGAACCGTCGGTCGACATCGAGCCGTACACCCGGGCGCTGGCCCTGCCCAGCCCGCCGACGGACCGGCTCTGGGTCGACCGGGAGCAGCGGCAGGCCGCCCGGCAGATCATCGAGACCGAGGCGGAGCAGGCCGGGCAGAGCGGCCTCGGGCCGCCCGGACGGCCGCGCGAGGTGGCCGCCGGGGAGGCCGCGGACGTCTGGTCGCGCAGCCTGCCGGACGACGACGAGGAGCAGATCTGGCGGCAGATCGTCGCCTCGTACGAGGCGGAGACGGCCGACCCGGTACCGCCCTGGCCGGCCGTCGAGGACACCGACCCCCCGGGCGCCGCCGGCACCGACGAGGACGCCGACCCGGACCGACCGCGCTGGCGGCGCACCGGCGACCCGGACGCGGCCACCGCGGACCCACTGCTGCCCGGCGAACTGCCGCCCGGGGCGCCGGACGAGGAAGAGCACTACGTCCCCCCGCCCCCGCCGCCGGTGCCGCGGCTGTCCCGGCAGGCGGTGCTGGCGCTGGCGCTGCTGCTGATCGGGTTGGTGCTGGTGTTCGCCCCCGGCCAGGTCGGCCTGGAGCAGGAGACCGGGCTGCTCTTCGGCGTGGTCTCGATCCTGTCCGGCGCCGGCGTCCTGATCCTGCGGCTGCGTGACTCGCGCTCGGACGACGACCCGGACGACGGCGCGGTGGTCTGAACCCCTCCGACCACGCGCGGTGACCGCGCAGGTCGGGTCGCCTGTGGACAGTGTTTGTCGCAACACTGTCGCATATGGTCAGTCGGTTGGTCATCATCCGTTCCGCTAAGCGCAATGCCGGCATAGCCGATGGGCCGACCGGGCGGCGGACCGTGATCCGCGGAGGTGGGAACGATGAGCGGAGAGCAGACCGTATTCGACTTGTGGTGCCGGCTCACCGGCACCGACGCGGACCTGTTCGACGAGGCGGGGCGGGAGGCCTTCCTGGCCCGGCCGCAGGTGCCGGCGCTGGCGGCCACGCCATACCCGCAACTGCTGGACGCGGGCGTCACCGCCGCACGTCGCGGTTCGCTGCCGCTGGAGCGCTGGCTGGCCGCCGTCCGTCTGGCCCGCCCGGTCACGGTCTGACCCGATCCACGGCCGCGCCCGCCGCGGGGCCAGCGGTCGGCGGGGCCGGCGGTCAGCGGCCCATCCCGTGCCGGACGCCGCCCTCGAGCGTGTCGAGCACCTCGATGATGTTGCGGAACACCTGGCGGCAGGTCGTCGGCTGGTGGCTGACCGCGATGTCGACGACGCCGGGGCGGCGGATGTCCAGCCGGGCGACCAGCACGACCGAGAGCGCCGGCGACAGCGCGGCGAAGCAGAACTGGTTCAGCAGCGGGTGCCCGGCCGGCAGATCGGCCGCCCGGACGTGCCAGTCGTTCATCCGGTGCACGTCCCAGCCGGCGACCAGCGACAGCGGGCAGCGCTCCAGCAACATCCGGTACAGCAACGCGTTCTCCTGCTGCGTGGTCATCGCGTTGTCCGGCAGCACCACGGCGACCACCGGTGGGAGCGCGGCGCTGGCCGCCTCGGTGGCGAAGGTCCGCAGCAGGTACGTGACGCCGTCGTGGTGGGCGCCGGTGGAGATGTGCGCGCCGTTGTTGCTGAGCACGTCCCACGGCGTCTCCGGGCCGTCGTGCTTGACCTGGCGCAGCGGGATCGGCGCCATCGGCGACGGCAGGCTGCGCGGCAGCGGGCCGGGCATCCCGTGCAGCCGGCCGGCCTGGTACATCGCGCCGATGCTGCGCCCCACCTGGGATCCGGCCTCGTCCTCGATCCGCTGCAGCAGCAGCGCGGCGCCGGTGTGCTCGACCTCGGCGAGCGCCGCGCCGATCGCGGTGCAGGCGGTGCCGGCGCCGATGTTGAGCGCCGCGTGGTTCATCTTGAGCACGTCCGGTTCCAGCGCCGGCAGCAGCGCGAGCCCGCTGGCGGAGAACTCCACGTCGGCGACCGCCACCCCCCAGCCGGCGGCGCGGGCCCGGCGGACGGTCTCCAGTACCTCGGTCGGGTAGCGGGTCAGGGCCCGGCCGGTGACGTCGATGAAGACCCGCAGCCGGGCGGTGGCCTGCCAGATCGTCTCGAGCAGGTCGTCCGGGCATGGCTCGATCAGCGAATCCGGCTCGACGTTGACGAACAGCGAGACGGACGGCGGCAGGTCCTGTTCCAGCAGCGTGCGGAACGCGGTGGCCCGGCAGATCCAGTCCAGCTGGCCGACCAGGCCGGCGGCGGTGGCGGCGGCGAACAGCCGGTCCGGCGACCGCAGCGGCCCCTTCGGCCCCCGGGACAGCGCCTCGAAGCCGACCACCTGGTTGCGCCGCAGGTCCCGGATCGGCTGGAACTCCGACGTGATCAGCCGGCGCTGCACGATCTCCTCGACCAGCTCGTGGTCGGCGGTGGACAGCGTGCGGCTGCCCGGCCGGTGCGTGACCTGGCTCCCCGGGGCGGGCTGGACTCCGTCGAGCGGCGGCGGCGCCGGCCGGGGCACCGCCTGGACCGGGGATTCCACCGCGGGCCGGGCCGCATCCGCCCGGGGCGGTCGGAACGGTGCCGCCGGAGCACTCTGCCCAGCCGCCTCCCGGGACCAGAGGATCCACCGGGTCGACTGATCTTCCGACACGCGTCCACCCCCCATGACCAGCCGCTATCATTATGCGTGATCGACCGGCCCCGTTGGGTAATTAGAACATCTACTTCGGAATGGACAGAACCGTCCGATGCGGACGGCGAGTGGTCATCCGGGGACGACCACTGTGCCCGCGGTGCCGAAGACCACGTCCACCGCGTCGGCCAGCGCGCCGACGACGGCCCGGTTGCCGCCGCCGCTGACGAACTCGACGCAGGCCTCCACCTTCGGGCCCATCGAGCCCTCCGGGAACTCGCCGGCGGCCAGTAGCTCGCGCGCCTCGGTGGCGGTCAACTTGTCCAGCGGGCGCGCGGCCGCGGTGCCGTAGCCGAGCTGGATCTGGGCCACCTCGGTCAGCACCACCAGCTGGTCGGCGTCCACCAGCCGGGCCAGCGCGGCGGCGGTGCGGTCCTTGTCCACCACCGCCTCCACGCCGCGGTAGGCGTCCCCGTCGGCCACCACCGGCACCCCGCCGCCGCCGGCCGCGACCAGCACGTGCCCGGAGCCGGCGGCCAGCAGGATCGGCACCTCCTCGACGAACCCCACCGGCAGCGGCGAGGCCACCAGGCGGCGCCAGCGGCCGGGCGCCACCTCGCCGAACACGTGCCCGGACTCGGTCGCGATGCGCTGCGCGTCGGCCTGGCCGTAGTACGGGCCGACCGGCTTGGTCGGGCGCCGGAACGCCGGGTCGTGGCCGTCGACCACCACCTGCGTGATCAGCGGGAACACCCGCTGCGGCAGGCCGCGCCCGCGCAGCGCGTTGTCCAGCGCCTGGGCCAGCAGGTAGCCGATCTGACCCTGGCTCTGCGCGCCGCAGACGTCCATCGGCATCGGCGGCACCTCGGGCGCCGCCGCCTCCTGCTGCAGCAGGATCCGGCCGACCTGCGGCCCGTTGCCGTGGCTGAGCACCAGGCCGGCGCCGCGGGCGACCAGGCCGGCCAGCACCGCGCTGACCCCGGCCAGCGTCGAGCGCATCTCCTCGGCCGAGCCGGTGCCCCCCGCCGGGCTGAGCGCGTTGCCGCCGAGTGCGACGACCACCCGCACCTGCGGACCCCCTCTTCTGCCGGGAACGCCGCTGTCCCCGACCCGGCGATCATCGCACGGCGCCCCACCCCCCGGCCTCAACCAGGTGTCGGGTCGCTGACCGGGTCGGCGGCCAGCCGCTCGCCGGCCTGCACGGTGGCCGGGTCACCTTCGAGCTCGTGCGCGAGTTGCTCCAGCTCGGCGCCGCCGGCCATCAACCGGGTCAGCTCGGGCAGCGTGATGTCGGCCTTGGCGAAGTCGCCGAGCGACCGGCCACGGTTGAGCAGCAGGAACCGGTCGCCCACCGGGTAGGCGTGGTGCGGGTTGTGGGTGATGAAGATGACGCCGAGGCCGCGGTCGCGGGCCTGGACGATGTAGCGCAGCACGACGCCGGCCTGCTTCACGCCGAGCGCGGAGGTCGGCTCGTCCAGGATCAGCACCCGGGCGCCGAAGTGCACGGCGCGGGCGATCGCCACCGACTGCCGCTCGCCGCCGGACAGCGTGCCGACCGGCTGGTCCAGGTCCCGGATGTCGATGCCCATCTCGGCCAGCTCGCGCCGCGCGACGGCCTTCGCCGCCCGCACGTCGAACCGGCGCAGCGGGCCGCGGCCGCGGGTGAGCTCCGAGCCGAGGAAGAAGTTCCGCCAGACCGACATCAGCGGGATCATCGCCAGGTCCTGGTAGACGGTCGCGATGCCGAGGTCGAGCGCGTCGCGCGGGTTGGCCAGCTTGCGCGGCCGCCCGTCGATGCGGTACTCGCCCTCGTCCGGCGGGTGCACCCCGGACAGGATCTTGATGAAGGTGGACTTGCCGGCCCCGTTGTCGCCGAGCACGCAGGTGATCTCGCCGGCGCGGACCGCGGTGGAGACGTCCTTGATCGCGATCACGCTGCCGAAGTACTTGCCGACCCCGCGCACTTCCAGCAGCGGGGCGCTGTTGTCGGTCACTTGCGGGCCTCCTCGGCGAACCGGCGGACCAGCGAGTTGGTCAGCGTCGCCAGCAGCAACATGACCCCGAGGAAGAACTTGAACCAGTCGGAGTCCCAGCCGGCGTAGATGATGCCCTTGTCCGCCATCCCGAAGATGATCGCGCCGATCGACGCGCCCACCGCCGAGCCGTAGCCGCCGGTCAGCAGGCAGCCGCCGATCACGGCGGCGATGATGTACGTGAACTCCTGGCCGATGCCGGAGTTCGCCTGCACCGAGGTCAGCCGCAGCGCGGTGATCACGCCGACCAGCCAGGCCGCGCCGGCGGTGGTCATGAACAGCGCGATCTTCGTCCGGTTGGCCGGCACGCCGACGCTGCGCGCGGCCCGCACGTCACCGCCCACGCTGAAGATCCAGTTCCCG
>JBBWZH010000409.1:0-4454 GCA_039648995.1 Mycobacteriales bacterium | reverse complement strand
TGACGATCGGGCTGACCGTGACCGCCACCCACACCGCAGGCGTCCTGGTGCTGGGTGCCGTGCTGACCACATCGGTCGCGCTTGCCCCGCAGACGCTGTACCCGTGGCTGGGTGTCGCAAGTGGACTGATCCTGGCCGCCGTGGGGGTGACCCTGGTGCGCCGCGTCCGTGGCGGCGCCGACCTCACCCACTCCCATCAGCACCGGCACAGCGCCGGCCATCAGCACCCCCATACTCACGTTCACGGCTCCGCCGCGCCCCACCACGCCCACGAGCCCGCCGCGCCGGACCACGTCCACGAGCCCGCCGCGCCGGACCACGTCCACGCGGCCGCCGTTGGACGGCCCGTCGCGGTGCTGGCCGCCGCGGGGCACTCCGCCGGCCATGTCCATGCGGCAATCCCCGCGTCCGATCGCCATGGCCAGGGCGAGGTCACCCCGGTCCAGCACGACCACGGCCACCCGGAAGCGCCTGCCGGCGCGCGGATGATCGTCGGTCGTAGCGAGGCGGGTGGCGGCGGCCCGGCCGCGGCGCCGCACGACCACGACGGAGAGGGCGGCGCGCCGGGCCACGTTCATTCGCACGGTCCGGCGGTTCGACGGCGGGGGTTGTTGGCGATGGGCTTCGCCGGCGGGCTGGTGCCGAGCCCGTCCGCGTTGGTGGTGCTGCTCGGCGCGATCGCGCTCGGCCGGACCTGGTTCGGCATCCTGCTCGTGATCGGATACGGGGCGGGGATGGCAGCGACACTGATGGGGGTCGGCCTGCTGCTGGCCCGCTGCCGGCGGCTGCTGGAGCGGCGGCCGCTGTCGCCGCGGATCCGCTCGGTGGTGACCCGGCTGCCGCTCGCGACAGCCGCGCTCGTGGTGGTCGTCGGGATCGGGTTGGCGGCCCAGGCGGTGCTCACCCTGACCACTCGCTGATCGCGTGGTTGGGCGGTCCAGCGCCGTCCGGTCCGTCCCGAGTGCGGTACGTCTACGCTGGGCGGGATGCCTGACGACTCCTCGGTCGAGACCCGTCATGATGACGGCCTCCGGACCGACAACAGCGCCACGCCCGCCGCGCCGACCGGGCAGCCGGGCCCGTTGCCGCTCGCGAACGGGGCCGGCGACCCGGCCGACGCGTCGCCGCCGGGCATCGACCCGTCGGGCACCCGCCCCGCGACCGCGGACACCGACGAGCCGACCGCTGCGGCCGCGCCTAACGGCAGCGCGTCGGTCGACCCGGGCATCAGCGAGGCCGAGCCAGTTGAGGAGTCAACCTTGAGCGCCGTCGATCCGGCAGCAGCGGCGAACGGCGCCGGTTCACCAGCCGCCGAGGCCGAGCCCGCTGGGGTGGCAATCGACAGCGGCGGCCGGACCGTCGACCCGGCGGGTGGCAAGGCCGCGCCCCTCGACGGGGCGGCCGGCGAGGCGGCGGCCCAGCCAGCTGAGGCGCCCCCGCCGGCGGTTGCGGCTGGCCCCAGCGCGCCCGCCGACCCGGCCGGCGTCGCGCACGCGGCGGCCGGCACCGGCGCATCGGGCGATGGGCCTGGCGACGGTGAGCCGGCCGCCGAGGCGTCGGACCAGACCGCGAAATCGACGGCGACCGGCCGGAAGAAGGCACCGGCGCGGCGTGGCTCGTTCCTCCGCGAACTGCCGGTGCTGCTGGTCGTCGCGTTCGGGCTGGCGCTGCTCATCAAGACCTTCCTGGTTCAGGCGTTCTTCATCCCGTCCGGGTCGATGGAGAAGACCCTGCACGGCTGTACTGGCTGTTCCGGCGACCGGGTGCTGGTCAACAAACTCGTGTACCGGTTCCACGACCCGCGGCCCGGCGACATCGTCGTGTTCCGCGGGCCGGAGTCCTGGGCCCCGGAGGCGCAGTTCGCCAAGCCGGGCAACGTGGTGACGAAGGTGTTCCGGGCGATCGGCAGCGCGGTCGGCGTCGCGCCCGCCGGCGAGAAGGACTTCGTCAAGCGGGTCATCGCGGTCGGCGGGCAGACCGTCCAATGCTGCGACCCGCAGGGCCGGGTGGTGGTGGACGGTCGTCCGCTGGACGAGCCGTACGTCTACCTCAGCGATCCGGACAACCGCCCGCAGACGTTCGGCCCCCTCAAGGTCCCGGACGGTCGGCTATGGATGATGGGCGACCACAGGGACGAGTCCGCTGATTCACGCGCACACATGTCGGACGCTGACCAGGGCACCATCGGAGTGTCCGACGTCATCGGCAAGGCCTTCGTGATCGTTTGGCCACCCTCCCGTTGGGACACGCTGGGTACCCCCTCCACCTTCTCCTCGGCCGCCACCGCCAGCGCTCCGTATGTGGTGGGGCTCGGGCTGGTCGCGCCGGTCGGGATGGTCCGCCACCGGAGGCGCCGTGGTCGCTGAGTTCGACACTGTCCTCGCCCCGCCGCCGCGACCGTGGCGCCTCTCTTCCCGGTTGCTGTTGCAGGACCAGGATGACCGGGTGCTGCTGATCCGGGCACGTGACCCGCACGAGCCCTTGGTCGGTGAGTGGTGGGAGATACCCGGTGGGGGCGTGGAGCCGGGCGAGGACACGATCGCCGCGGCGATCCGGGAAACCGCCGAGGAAACCGGCTACCTCGTCAGCAGAGGTCAGGTCAGCCCGCCTCCGTGCTGGACCGGCGACGTCACCTACCGCTGGGAGCGGCGCCGTTGCTGGGCCAGCCTGGTCGTGCACTTCGCCCGGGTGACGCAGCCGCTGAGCAGGCAACCCCCGGACCGCGTCGGCGTCGAACAGGCGAGCATGCTCGATATCTGCTGGCTGCCGGCCGCCGAGGTGAAGGCCGGCGGAGACCGCTACTTCCCCAGCTCGTTGCCGGCCGACCTGCCCCGCATCCTCGCCGGTGAGCAGGTCAGCGCCGGCTTCAACATCTGGAACTGACCCGCCCGGCTCGCCCCGGCCGGCCACCGCGTTTCGGCGTATGCGCTGGTCGCAGCCTCGCTCGGCGGCGGGCCGAGCAACCTGGTGGATCGGATACCCCCGTGGGCGCAACGGCGGCCCCAACGCGCCGTACCCTGATGTCCCGTCATGGCCCGTCCACGTCGAACCACCCGCCGCTCGCCCGCCGCAGCTCTGCCCGGTGGGCCTGGTTTCCTGCGCCCGCAACGTGCCGTGGTGCGGCGGGACGCCGGGCTGTGGGCCTGCGAGGGAGCGCTGCGCCGCCGCGGGTTCGACCCGGTGGCCGGCGCCGATGAGGCTGGCCGCGGCGCCTGCGCCGGCCCACTCGTGATCGCCGCGTGCGTGCTGCCGGACGGCCGGCGCGGTCAGGTCCCGGGCCTGGCCGATTCCAAGCTGCTCAGCCCGGCGACCCGGGAGCGTGTGTATGACGAGGTGGTGCGCCGGGCGGCGGCCTGGTCGGTGGTGATCGTGCCGGCCGGCGAGGTGGACTCCCGCGGCCTGCACGTCTCCAACATCGAGGGAATGCGTCGGGCCTTCGCCGCCCTGGACCCAGCCGCCTCGTACGCGCTCACCGACGGGTTCCCGGTCGCCGGCCTCGGCATGCCCGGCCTGGCCATCCCCAAGGGCGACGCCACTGTCGCCTGTATCGCCGCCGCTTCGGTGATCGCGAAGGTCACCCGGGACCGGATCATGGTCGGAATGCACGAGCAGTGGCCTCAGTATGAGTTCGCGACCCACAAGGGCTACGTGACGCCGGCGCACGCCGCCGCACTGGCAGCGCACGGTCCTTGCCCAGAGCATCGGTTCTCCTATGTCAACGTCCGGCGGCTGTCAACGCTGAGCGGTCGGCTGGACCCCGCGGCGCTCGCCGCCGCTCTTGCGACTCAGTCGGAGGGAGCCGGCGAGGCCGCCGCCGACGTACGCGATGATGTGTTCATGGAAGGCGTGACGGCGTGAACGAGCGCTGCGAGCGAGTCGTGGTCATGGCGTGCCCGGGCCGGGAGGCGCCGGCATGAGTGCCGAAGACCTGGAGAAGTACGAGACCGAGATGGAACTGCAGCTCTATCGGGAGTACCGCGACATCGTGCGGCAGTTCTCGTACGTCGTCGAGACCGAGCGGCGGTTCTACCTCGCGAACTCCGTTGACCTAGCCGTTCGCAACGCCGACGGCGAGGTCTACTTCGAGGTCACGATGAGCGACGCCTGGGTGTGGGACATGTACCGGCCGGCTCGCTTCGTCAAGAACGTGCGCGTCGTGACGTTCAAGGACGTGAACGTCGAGGAGCTGGAGAAGCCGGACCTTGAGGTCCCGGGGAGTCGCGACACGTTCGGCGGGTAGGTCAACCGGGTCCCTTCCATGGAGCGGAGGCCCAATGACACGCCACGAACCCGTACCCGACCCCGAATCGCCCGACCAGCCGGCGGCGCCGGCGAACGTGCCACCCGGCACGACGCCTCCGGTGCGCTCGGCCGAGGGCACGTCCGAGACAGAACCGCCGGTCGAGGGCATCCACGCTCCTGACGGTGACGACCCAACATAGCCACCAGACGAG
>JBBWZH010000385.1:0-5402 GCA_039648995.1 Mycobacteriales bacterium | reverse complement strand
CGCCGATGTCGCCGGTGCGGTACCAGCCGTCGGCGTCGAACGCGCGCTCGGTCAGGGCCGGGTCGGTGTAGCCGACGCAGAGGTCCGGCCCACGGCTGAGGATCTCGCCGTCGGCATCGAGCCGGATCTCCACGCCCGGCAGCGGGTTCCCGTCGGTGAACAGCCGCTTGGCCGCCGGCGCGGTGTAGCGGGAGCCGGTGATCGACGGGTGCTCGGTGCTGCCGTACGAGCGGAACACCGTGATGCCGAGGTCGGCCAGCCGGGTGGTGACGGCGGCCGGCACCGGCGCCCCGCCGAGGCCGGCGTACTTCATCCGGCTCAGATGCCCGGGGCCGAAGTCGGGATGGTCCAGCAGGCTGGTGATGTAGTAGGTCGCGCCGCCGCCCACGGTGAGCCCCGCGTCGGCCATCAGCGCCAGCACCCGGGCCGGGTCCCAGACGTCGGTGAGGTGTATCGGCACCCGGTCCAGCACGGGAATGAGCAGCGCGTTGATCATCCCGATGAAGTGGCCCACCGGTGCGGCGGTGAGCTGGACGCCCCGGTCCGGCGGGTACATTCCGGCGAGCTGGCGGGTCTCGTGGCCGAGCGTCCGGTGGCTGTGCACGACGCCCTTCGGGTCGCGGGTGGTGCCGGAGGTGAACGCGATCAGGGCCGGCGCCGCCGGGTCCGCAGCCAGGGTGCCGGCCAGTGGGTCGGGGCCCAGCAGGTCGTCGAAGTCGCGGCCGACCACGCCGACGACCGGCACCTCGGCGCACAGGTCGGGCTGGTGCTCCAGCCGGCCGAACCGCTCGGCGGCGACGAAGACCGTGGGCTTGACGGAGCTCAGGATGTAGCCGAGTTCCTTGCGGCCGTAGAAGTGCACGATCGGCACCACCGGGGCGCCGAGGAAGGCCGCGGCCCAGAACACCGCGGCGGCCTCCATCCAGTTGGGCAGCTGGAAGGCGACCACGTCGCCGGGGCCGACGCCGCGGGCCCGCAGGCCGGCGGCGAGCCGGCGCGCGACCGACTCGACCTCACCGAACGTCCCCGACCAGGGCCGGACGGCGGAGTGCACCTGCAATACGGTCCGGGGTGCGGCGGCCAGGCCGCGTGCGAGCAGGTCGCCGACGGTCTCCGGAGTCCACCATCCGTTCGCTTCGTACCGGCGGACCAGCTCGGCGGGGATCGTTCGCACGGTGAGCTCCAAGCCGCGGGGGAGGCGCGACCGCCCGCGGCGGTGGCGGCCGCGCCGACGAGGAGACTATTCTTCATATGAGAGAATGCCAATATCTGTACGGGAGAATCCGGAATGGTCGACGTTGTCCTGGACGACGGGTTGGCGGTCATCACCGTCAACCGCCCGCATGCCCGCAACGCCGTCGCGCCAGCCACCATGGGCGAGCTGGAGGACGCCCTGGACGCGGTGGCCGGCGCCCGGGCGCTGGTGATCACCGGCGCCGGCGACCGGGCGTTCGTGTCCGGGGGAGACCTCAAGGAGCTGGCCGCGATCCGGACCGAGGTGGACGCGCGGGCGATGGCGCTGCGGATGCGGCGGGTCTGCGACCGGCTCGCCGCCTTCCCGGCGCCGGTGATCGCCGCCCTGAACGGCCACGCGTACGGCGGCGGAGCCGAGATCGCGGTGGCCGCCGACATCCGGGTGGCGGCCGACGACATCAGGATCGGCTTCACCCAGGTCAACCTGGCGATCATGCCGGCCTGGGGCGGCATCGAGCGGCTGGCGGCGCTGGTCGGCCCGGGCCGGGCGCTGCTGCTGGCCGGCACCGGAACGGTGCTCGACGCGGCGGCGGCGCAGCCGATCGGGCTGGTCGACGTGGTCGTGCCCCGGGCGTCCTTCGACGAGGGCTGGCGGTCCCTGGCCCGGTCGCTGGCGACCGGCCCGGCCGGAGAGATCAAACGGGTGCTGGGCGGGGTGACCGCGGCGGAGGCGGCGGCCGCCTTCGCCCGCCTCTGGGTGGCCGACGAGCACTGGGCGGCCGCGGAACGGGCGGTCAGCCGTGGTAGGTGACCTGCGGGTGAAGAGCGGCCCGGTCGGCCCGGTCGTGCGCCCGGCGGACCCGACCGGCACCGTGCTGCTCTACCTGCACGGCAACCCCGACGCCGCGATTGGCCCGGAGTCGGCGCTCGACCTGGCCCGCCAGTTCGCCGACGCGAGCCGGGCCACGGTGGTGCTGTGCCGGTACCGGCCGACGTTCCCGGCCGCACTGCTGGAGGACGTGTACACGGCGTACCGCTACTGCCGGCAGCGCGGCGAGGTCGTCGTGGCCGGGGAGCGGATGGGCGCCACGCTGGCCGCCGCGCTGCTGGTGCAGCTGCGTGACCGCGGCGCCGAGGCGCCCCGCTGCGCGGTGCTGGTCTCGGCGCTGCTGGATCTCACCCTGCAGGCGGACAGCCTGCGGCTGCGGGCCCGCCCCGACGCCGGCCTCGACGTGACCGAGCTGCGCCGGCGGGCCCCGGACTACGCCGGCGGCGCGGTGCTGCGGGACCCGCTGGTGAGCCCGCTGTACGCCAACCTGCACGGCCTGCCGCCGGTCCAGCTCCTGGTCGCCGGCACCGATCCGCTGCTGGACGACTCGCTCGCCTTCGCCGCCCGGGCCGCCCGCTCGGGTGTCCCGGTCGACCTGCGCGTCTGCCGCGACGCCGCGGAGCTGCGCGCCCGGACCGTCCCGACCACCGCCGACTTCGTCACCGGCTGGACCCGCCCGCCGGCCGGCTGACCGCTCTCGGCGTCCGGCGACTCGACCACGGCCCGATCACTGCAACCGCGCCCTGGGGGCCGTCACCGCCCCGGTCGGCATATGCTGCAGGGACGAAACGAGTGTTCTACAATTGCATGACAACTGTCGAACACGCTGCTAGTGTCGCTGGCATGGCGACCACGATCGGCTTCCGACCCACGGACGAGGACGAGCGGATCATCAAGGCCGCGATGCGTCCCGACGAGCGCACCAGCGACGTGATCCGCCGCGCTCTGCGGCTGCTCGAGCGCGAGGTGTGGCTGTCGCAGGCCCGCTCGGATGCGGAGCGACTCGCGACCGAGGACGTGAGCGATGAGGCTGATGCGTGGTGATTCGCGGCGCGGTCTATCGAGTGGATCTCGGTGCGGCGAAACGCGGTCACGAACAGCGCGGACGACGGCTCGGGCTGGTCATGAGTCCAAGCTCGATGCCGTGGAGCGTGGTCACGGTCATCCCCAGTTCGACCACCGCGCAACCGGCGATCTTCCGCCCGTCCCTGGAGATCAACGGGCAGCACACCCGCTTCCTCGTCGACCAGATCCGAAGCATCGACATCGACTACCTCATCGGCGACCCGGTCCATTACCTCGAACGCGACGAACTCGCCGAGATCGAACACGCCCTCGCGCGTTACCTCGGTCTATGACAGGCCGTGACCGCCAGGGAACGTAGGCGCCCCGCATGGAACGCCCCGCGTACTCCGCCGTGGCGGGACGATGGCGTCGCCTCCTACACCGTGCCGGCCGCCAGGGTTTGCCGATCATCCGGCCGTCAGGGTCTGCCGATCACGCGGCCGCCGCAGACGGTGGCCCGGACCAGGTCGCCCGCCGGCGCGCGCAGCGCTTCGGCCAGTGGCACCCGGAGCAGGCACAGGTCACCCGGCGCACCCGGGGCGACCCGCCGGACCCGGCTGAGGTCCTGCGGGTCGGCCAGGTAGAGGTCCAGGGCCGCGGCCGGGGTGACCCGCTCGGCGGCGCCGAGCAGTCGGCCCGCGGCGGTACGCCGGCTGACCGCGGCGGCCATCGCGCGCCACGGGTCGGCCGGGCCGTACGGGGCGTCGGAACCGGCCGCGACCGCGACCCCGGCGGCGCGCAGCGAACGGCACGGGTACAGCCACGGCCGCTCCCCGGCCGGTACGTCGCGCAGGTAGCCGTCGCCCCGGTCGGCGATGAACCCGGGCTGGGTCACCACGGCGATCCCGAGCGCGGCGAGCCGGGCGGCGTACCCGGGCGGCACGACGGCGGCATGTTCGATCCGGTCCCCGGCCAGCGTGCCGGCCGCGGTGTAGGCGGCGACCGCGATGACGAGTTGCTCCGCGGTCACGCAGTGCGTGGCGACCGGGCCGCCGGCGCGGTGGGTGCGCTCGACCAGGCCAGCCAGGTCCGCGACAGCCGGCAGGTCGGCGTCGTCGAGGACCACCTTCCGGGGGCCGGTACCGACCCTGGTCACGCCCGCCGGCGCTCGCAGCGCGGGCGGCGCCATCAGCAGCAGTCGCTGCGGCAGGACGCCGCAGGCGGCCAGCGCGGCGAACTCGTCCAGGTCCTGCTGCGTCCGCTCCGGTGTCGCGTCGGTGAAGCCGGTGACACCGGCGTGGGCCGCGTCGGCCGCCAACTCCGCCAGCCCCGCGGTGAGGTCGGACGGGTCGGCGGCGCGGGTGTGGTCGCGGAGCCACCCGTCCAGGCGCCAGAGCCGGCCGGTGAGGCAGCCCGCCGGGTCGCGCTCGACCCCGGGCAGTAGACAGGCGGCGACGCCGAGCCGGTCCAGCGCGGCCGTGTTCAGCACCCACAGCGCCCCGCCGCCGTGTTGTAGCCGCACCGGTCGGTCCGGTTGGAGCCGGTCCAGCCGGCGACGGTCGACGATACCGGCGGTGCGCTCGTGCCAGCTGGTGCCGCGCAGCCACGCCCCCGGCGGCAACGCGGCACCGGCGGCCCGTACCGCGCGGTCGAACCCGGCCGGGTCCGCGCCGCCGTCCAATCGCACGGATCGCCGCGCGGCGGCCGCCGCACGCAGGTGCACGTGGTGGTCGTGCAGGCCGGGCAGGAGCGCACCGCCGCCGGCCGGGATGACGACGTCGGCGGCCCGGCGGTCCAGGCCGGGCCCGACGGCGCGCACCCGGTCCGCGTCCACCAGCACGTCGAGGCCCGACCGCCCGCCGACCTCGGCGCCGATCACCAGGACGCGAGCCACGCCGGCTTGCCTCCCCGCACCGCGTCGCGATATTGGCATTCTCTCTTTTCGCAAGTAGCGTATCCGCGATGAGCGAGTTCGCCCAGACGTCGTCCGGTATCCCGCTGCGGCCGGTCTACGGGCCGGCGGACCGGGTCGGGGAGCCTCCGGCGCCGGGGAGTTTCCCGTTCACCCGGGGCAACTTCGCGTCCGGCTACCGCGGTCGGCTGTGGACGATCCGGCAGTACTCCGGGTTCGGTACCGCCGAGGAATCCAACCGGCGTTACCGCTATCTGCTGGAGCAGGGCGGCACCGGGCTGTCGGTCGCGCTGGATCTGCCGACCCAGTGCGGGTACGACTCCGACGACCCCGAGGTGAGCGAGGAGGTCGGCCGGGTCGGCGTCGCCATCGACACGCTCGCCGACGCGGAGATCCTCTTCGACGGCATCCCGCTGGACCGGGTCAGCACCAGCTTCACGATCAACGGCACGGCCGCGATCC
>JBBWZH010000206.1:0-3219 GCA_039648995.1 Mycobacteriales bacterium | reverse complement strand
CCCGGGCCGCCGGCCGGTCGCCGTTCGGCGCCGACCGGCCCGTGTCCGCCCCGGTCGCCCCGGGTCGTCTGATGGCCGGGTGGACTTAACCGCCGCGACACCGTTTCTCACCGTCCTCACAGGAACGGCCGGCTAGCGTCCCGGCGCGTGACCAGGTTTGCAGAGCTGGTGCTACGGCACCGCCGCGTCGTGAGTGCACTGTGGATAGTGCTGTTCCTGGCCGGCGCCGCGACCGCCGGCCAGCTGTCCAACCGGCTGACGCTTGACTTCTCGCTACCCGGTCAGCCCGGGTACCAGACCGAGCAGCAACTGCTTGGCACTTTCGGGCAGATCGCCAACAACTCGCTCGTCGCGGTCGTGACCGTGCCGCCGGGGGAGACCGTGGCCGGCGACCGCGCGAAGGTCGGCGCGATGTTCGACACGGTGCGCCGGCAGGTACCGCAGGTGCGGGTGGTCGACTACGCCAGCACCGGCGGTGACCCGCGGCTCGTCACGAAGGACGGGCGGTCCACGTTCGGGCTGGTGTTCATCCCGCAGCCGCAAGGGTTCGGGCCGGGCGTCCAGGACAAGGTCGAACCGGCGCTGCGGCAGGCCGCCACCAGTGCCGGGTTCACCGCCGGACTGACCGGTGAGGACCCGCTGGCGGAGGGCAGCAGTGGCGCCGACTCCGGCGGCCCGAGCATCCTGTCCGAGACGCTGCTCGGCGGCCTCGGCGCGCTGGCCGTGCTGGCGTTCGTGTTCGCCTCGTTCCTCGCCCTGGTACCGCTGATCATCGCGATGGTCTCGATCCTCACCACGTTCCTGATCGTGCTCGGGCTGACCACGATCACCGACGTGAGCTTCGTCGTGGAGTTCCTCATCGCGCTGGTCGGCCTCGGCGTGGCGATCGACTATTCGCTGCTGCTGGTGAACCGGTGGCGGGAGGAGCGGGCGCACGGCGCGGACAACCACACCGCGGTGGTGACCGCGATGCGCACCGCCGGCCACGCCGTGCTGGCCTCCGGCGTGACCGTCGCGATCAGCCTGGTCGCGCTGGTTGTGGTGCCGGTGCCGCTGCTGCGCAGCATGGGCCTGGGCGGCATGTTGATCCCGCTGGTGAGCGTCGCCGTGGTGCTGACGCTGCTGCCGGTACTGCTGATCGGTATCGGCCGGCGGATGGACTGGCCGCGGGTCCGGCACGAGGCCGTCGCCGCCCGCGGCTGGACGGCATGGGCCAGGGCCATCGTCCGGTTCCGCTGGGCCGCGGTCGCCATCGCGCTCACCCTGCTCGGCCTGCTGATCTCGCCGGTGTTCGGCCTGGCCATCGGGCAGGCCAACTCGGCCTCGCTGGCCAGCTCCGGCCCCGCCTACGACTCGCTGCGGACGCTGCGGGACGGCGGCGTCGGCACCGGCGTGCTGACCCCGATCGAGGTCGTCACCCGCGGCGACGGCGCGGCGGCCGCGGCCACCGCGGCCAGGGTGGACGGCGTGCTCACCGCCGTCGTCGGCGGCAGCAAGAACGGGCTGACCGTGGTCGAGGTCATCCCCACCGACGAGACCGTGGACAGCAGCAGCATCAAGGTGGTCGACCGGGTGCACGACGCGCTGGCCGGAACCCCCGGTTTCGTCGGCATCGCCGGCGCCGGCGCCACCGTCAAGGACTACTTCCGCGCCGTCTACCACAACTTCCCGTACGTGCTCGGGTTGATCGCGGTCATCACCTACATCCTGCTGGTGCGCACGTTCCGGTCGCTGCTGCTGCCGCTGAAGGCGGTGGCGCTGAACCTGATCTCGGTGAGCGCGGTGTTCGGCGCGGTCGTGTTCTTCTGGCAGGAGGGGCACGGCTCCAACGCCATCTTCGGGATCTCGGGCACCGGCGCGATCGCGTTCTGGCTGCCGGTGCTGATCTTCGCGTTCCTCTTTGGACTGTCGATGGACTATGAGGTGTTCATCCTGGCCAGGATGCGGGAGGAGTACGACGCGACCGGGTCGACGTCGGTCGCGGTGGTGGCCGGCCTCGGCCGTACCGGCAGGCTGGTGACCTCGGCCGCGCTGATCCTGTTCTTCGCGTTCGCCGCGCTGGCCTCGGCGCCCGGCACCGACATCAAGCTGTTCGCGACCGCGCTCGGGGTGGGCATCCTGATCGACGCCACCCTGGTCCGGGCGCTGCTCGTGCCCGCGCTGGTCAGCGTGCTGGGCCGGTGGAACTGGTGGCTGCCGGCCGGCGTCGCCCGCGTGCTGCGGGTGGAGCCGTCGCCGCTGGCGCCGAAGCAGTCGGCGCTGCCGGCCATGCCGCCGACCCCGCCCGCGGCCGAGGAGCGCGTGCCGGTGCCGGTGGACTGACGCCCCGCCGGGCCCCGCCCGCCGGGCGGGGCCCGGCTGTCAGGTGAGCAGCCAGCCGCCGTCCACGTGCAGGTTGATGCCGTTCACCGACTGGTTGCGCAGCAGGAACGCGGTCGCGTCCACCATGTCGGCCATCGTGATCATCCGGCGGCCGGGGGTGCGGCTCAGCACCCGCTCGGTCGCTTCCGGCTTGTCTATCCACTGTGGACTGTCTGGTACCACGCCGGGGTGCAGCGCGTTGACCCGGATCGGCGCCAGCTGCAGGGCCAGCGTGCGGACCATGCTGTCGATGCCGCCGTTGACCGTGGTGACCGTTGTCGAGCCGGGGTACGGCCGCTCCTTGGCCAGCCCGCCGAACAGCACGATCGCGCCGTCCGGCGGCATCTTCGGCACCGTCACCCGGACCGCCTCGGTGTAGCCGACGAGCTTGAGCGTGACCAGCCGGATCGCACGGGCGATGTCGTAGCCGGCCACGGTGCTCGCGTCCCGCTCGACCGCGGCCAGCACGAGGTGGTCGACGCGGTCCACTCCGGACAGTGCGTCGGCGATCCGCGCCGGCTCGGCCAGATCCAGGCCGATCCCGGTCGCCGGAACGGCGCCGGGGATCTGTTTGGCCACGCCCTCGGCCCGCTGCGCGTCCCGGCCGGAGATCACCACCCGGTCGCCGCCGGCCGCGTAGTACCGGGCGATCTCCAGCCCGATCCCGGCCGTCCCGCCGAGCACCGCGACGGTCCGTGCGTCTGCCATTCCAGTCCTCTCGCGGCGGGTTCGGTGGATCAGTCCACAGCGGACCGCAGGTATTCCCAGTCGCGGGCGAACCGGTAGGAGTGCCGGCGCGGTGGCTGCGGCGCCTGCGTCTCCAGCCAGCGCACCCGGGTGTCGCCGATGTTGCGGAAC
>JBBWZH010000205.1:0-3368 GCA_039648995.1 Mycobacteriales bacterium | reverse complement strand
CCCCGAGCTGGTGGCTCCGGCCGTGGGTTGGCTCGCGCATGAGTCCTGCTCGATCACCGGGGAGATGCTGGTGTCGATCGCCGGCCGGGTGGCCAGGGCCTTCATCGCCGAGACCCCGGGCGTTTATCAGCCGTCCTGGTCGATCGAGCAGGTCGGCGAGCGGCTCGCCGAGATCCGCGACACGACGGACCCGTGGATCCTGCCGGTCGTCCCCTCGGGCCAGATCGACCACATCGTCAACAGCTTCGCGATGGTCCACAATGGAGAGTCCCGTGCCGGTTAAGGTCTACGAGCGCATCCTGCAGCTGTTCGAGGCCGAGGGCATCGACACGATCTTCGGCATCCCGGACCCGAACTTCGTGCACCTGTTCCACCTCGCCGACGAGCGCGGTTGGAACGTGGTCGCCCCGCACCACGAGGCGTCGGCCGGCTTCATGGCCGAGGCGGTGTCCCGGATGACCGGCCGGCCCGCCGTGTGCGTCGGCACGCTGGGCCCCGGCATCGCCAACCTGGCGCCGGCGATCATGTGCGCCAAGGTGGAGAACACGCCGGTGATCTTCCTGGGCGGCCAGCGCGCCCGCATCACCGAACAGCGGGTCCGCCGTGGCCGGATCCAGTTCGTCCAGCAGTCCGGGCTGATCGAGCCGTCGGTCAAGTACAGCGCCAGCATCGAGTACGCCGACCAGACCGACGAGATCGTCCGCCATGCGCTGCGCGCGGCGCTCACCGGGACGCCCGGCCCCGCCTACATCGAGTATCCGATCCACGTGATCCAGCAGGAGCTGGACGTGCCGCCGCCGCTGCCGCCCGCGGCGTACCGGCTGGTCGGTCAGACCGCGGGGCCGGACCGGGTGGCCGCGGCGGCGGACGCCATCCGTGCCGCCGGGAGACCGATCCTGCTCGTCGGGCACGGCGTGCACACCGCCCGGGCTGCCGAGTCGGTGCGGGCGCTGGCCGAGCTGATGGCCTGCCCGGTGATCCAGACGTCCGGCGGCACCTCGTACATCAGGGGGCTGGAGGACCGCACGTTCTCCTACGGCTTCTCCCCGGCGGCGGTCGACGCCGTGGTGACGTCCGACCTGTGCCTGGCCATCGGCACCGAGCTGGGTGAGCCGGTGCACTACGGCCGGGGCCGGCACTGGCTGGCGAACGAGGCCGACCGGACCTGGATCCTGATCGAGCAGGATCCCGCGTCGATCGGCGTGAACCGCCCGATCGACGTACCGCTGGTCGGTGACCTGCGCGCGGTCGTGCCGCAGCTGGTCGCCGCGCTTGCCGACTCGCCGCGGACGCCGGCGCCGGAGCTGGCCGAGTGGATCTCCACCGACGCGGCCCGGCTGGCGGAGCTGGCCGAGACGGCCCCGTCCGGGATGTCGCCGGTGCACCCGGCCCGGATGATCGTCGAGGCGACCAGGGTCTTCCCCCCCGACGGCATCATGGTGCGGGACGGCGGCGCCACCACGATCTTCGGCTGGACCTACTCGCAGGCCAAGCCGAACGACGTGATCTGGAACCAGAACTTCGGCCACCTCGGCACCGGTCTGCCGTACGCCGTCGGCGCGTCGGTGGCCGACGGGCGGACACGGCCGGTCATGCTGATCACTGGCGACTCCTCGTTCCAGTTCCACATCGCCGAGCTGGAGACCGCGGCCCGCCTCGGCCTGCCGCTGGTCTGCGTCGTCGCCGTCGACTACGCCTGGGGCCTGGAGGTCGGCGTCTACAAGCGCACCTTCGGCCAGGGGTCGCGGGAGACCGGTGTGCACTGGAGCACCGACACCCGGCTGGACAAGGTGGCCGAGGGCTTCGGCTGCTACGGCGAGTACGTCGAGCGCGACGAGGACATCGCGCCGGCCATCAAGCGTGCCTACGCCAGCGGCAGGACCGGCGTCATCCACGTGGCGGTCGACCCGAAGGCCAATTCCGAAGAGATGCCGAGCTACGCCGAGTTCCGGACCTGGTACGCGGAAGGGATGCAGTGATGCGGGAGTACCTGCAGTTCTACATCGGCGGCCGGTGGGTCGACCCGGCGCGGCCGCGGACCATGGACGTCGTGAACCCGGCGACCGAGGAGGTCTGCGGGCGGGTCGCCGTCGGCTCAGCGTCCGATGTGGACAGTGCGGTCGCGGCGGCCCGGGCGGCGTTCCCAGGCTGGTCGGTGTCCACTGTGGAGGATCGGCTGGAGCTGCTGCAGAGCACCCTGGACGCCTACCAGAAGCGGGGCGCGGACCTCGCCGCCGCGCTGACCGAGGAGATGGGCGCGCCCGCCGCCCTCGCCACCGGCTTCCAGGTGGGCCTGGGCGCCGGCCACCTCAGCACCGCGATCGAGACGCTGAGGAGCTTCCGCTTCGCCGAGCAGCGCGGCGACACGCTCATCGTCAAGGAGCCGATCGGCGTCTGCGGCCTGATCACGCCGTGGAACTGGCCGATGAACCAGATCGCCGTGAAGGTCCTGCCGGCGCTGGCGACCGGGTGCACGATGGTGCTCAAGCCGTCGGAGCGGTCGCCGTTCACCGGGCAGATCTTCACCGAGATCCTCGACGCCGCCGGCGTGCCCGCTGGTGTGTTCAACCTCGTTCAGGGCGACGGTCCCAGCGTGGGTGCGCCGCTGGCCAGCCACCCCGACGTCGACCTGATCTCGTTCACCGGCTCGACCCGGGCAGGCATCGAGGTCGCCCGGAACGCCGCGCCCAGCGTCAAGCGGGTCACCCAGGAGTTGGGCGGCAAGAGCCCGAACATCGTCCTGGACGACGCGGCGTTCGCCGAGAACGTCGGCAAGGGCGTCGGCAGCATGATGCTCAACTCCGGGCAGACCTGCAGTGCGCCCTCGCGGATGCTGGTTCCCCGGGCCCGCATGGACGAAGCCATCGGCGTCGCGCGGCAGGTCGCCGAGCAGACCACCGTGGGCGACCCCCACGGCGATGTCGCGATCGGGCCGGTGGTCTCCGCATCCCAGTTCGAGAAGATCCAGGCACTGATCCAGCAGGGCATCGACGAGGGGGCCACGTTGGTCGCCGGCGGCGCTGGGCGCCCGGACGGGCTGCAGCGGGGCTACTACGTGAAGCCCACGGTCTTCGCCAACGTCACCAACGACATGACCATCGCCCGCGAGGAGATCTTCGGGCCGGTGCTCACGATTCTCGGCTACGACAACGTGGATCACGCCATCGAGATCGCGAACGACACGGAGTACGGCCTCGCGGGCTTCGTCGCGGGCGCGGACCCCGAGCGGGCCCGTGCCGTCGCCCGCCGGATCCGGGCCGGGTCGGTGGCCATCAACGACGCGTTCGACTTCGGCAGCCCGTTCGGCGGCTACAAGAAGAGCGGCAACGGGCGCGAGTGGGGCGAGTTCGGCTTCCACGACTACCTGG
>JBBWZH010000325.1:0-3572 GCA_039648995.1 Mycobacteriales bacterium | reverse complement strand
GGCCGGCGGCCCGGGCCGCCGACCGGTACCCCCTGCCGGTCGCCCGCGCCCGCCCAGGGTCGGCCGGCCCGGCCGCGGTACCGACGGCGGTCAGCCGACGGCGGCTCCGGCGGCCGGGTCTCCGGCGGCCTGGTGCCCGGCGGCCGGGTCCCCGGCGAGCCAGGCCTCGACGTGTTCGGCCAGGGTGGCCAGCGGGACGGTGCCGGTGCCGAGCACGACGTCGTGGAACGCACGGATGTCGAACGCCGCGCCCAACTGCCGCTCGGCGGCCGCGCGCAGCCGGGTGATCTCCAGCCGGCCCACCATGTAGGCCAGCGCCTGGCCGGGGTCGCCGATGTAGCGGTCGGTCTCCACCTGCACGTCGGCCGGCGGGAGCGGGGTGTTCGCGCGCAGGTAGTCGACCACCTGCGCCCGCGACCAGCCGAACGCGTGCACGCCAGTGTCGACCACCAGCCGCGCGGCGCGCAGCGAGTCGCCGGCGAGCATGCCCAGCCTGGCCACGTCGTCGGTGTAGAGGCCCATCTCGTCGGCCAGCCGCTCGCAATACAGCGCCCAGCCCTCGACGTACCCGGCGATCTCCAGCACCCGGCGCAGCAGCGGCAGGTCGTCGCGGCCGGCGGCCAGCGCGAGCTGCAGGTGATGCCCGGGCACGCCCTCGTGGTAGGCGGTGAACTGCAGCACGTGCCGGTGCTGGCCGGTCGGGTTGCGGGTGTTCTGCCAGTACGTGCCGGGGCGGGAGCCGTCCACCGCCGGCTGCACGTAGTACGCCAACACCGACTGGTCCTCGTCGGCCACCGGCACCGGCGCGACCACGCACGGCTGCCCGGGCAGCCGGCCGAACCAGCGCGGCGCCGCCGCCTCGGCCCGCGCCACCGCGTCCCGCGCCTCGGCCAGGATCTGCTCGCGCGACGTGCAGCGCAGCGCAGGGTCCTCCCGCATCCGGCGCATCACCTCGGCCGGGTCGGTCACGCCGAAGACCCGGCCGCCCAGGTCCGCGTACTCCTCGGCCAGCGCGGCGACGAGCTCCAGCCCGATCTCGTGCAACTCGTCCGGCGTGCGGCCGGTCGTGGTCTGGGTGCGCACCAGCGTGCGGTAGGTGTCCGTACCGCCGGGCAGCCAACACAGCCCGGGACGCTCGTCGTCGCGGCCGGCCGGCTCGATCTCGGTGGCCAGCACGTCCCGGTACCGCCGGAAGGCCGGCCGCACCACGTCGGTCAGCAGCTGGGCCAGCTCGCGCCGGAACCCGTCCGCGTCGCCCCACCCGTCCGGCGGCGGCAGCGCCAGCGGGTCGCAGGCAGCGTCGCCCAGATACCCGTCGATCTGCGTGACCGCGGCCCGGACCAGCCGGCCCACCGGCGTCCGCCCGCCGTGTACGCCGGCCCGGTGCCGCTCGGCCGCCGCCTCCAGGTAGCCCGGTACGGCGGCCAACCGGCGCAGGTATGCGGCCGCGCTGACCGCGTCCGGAAGCGTGCACATCGGCAGGTTCAGCAGCAGGCTCGCCGCCGGCGCCACCCACTTGTCGTTCACCTGCCACTCCGGCCGGCCCGCCGCGAGCGTGTCCGCGGTGTCGGTGGCCAGCGCGCCGACCATCCCGCAGGTGAGCCGGTCCTGCGGGCCGAGCGCCTCCCGCGGCACCGCCCCAGCCGCCGCCGCGAGCCCCCGCAGCCGCCGGGCCTGCTTCTCCTGCGCGGCGGCGGTGAGGTCCGGCAGGTCGCCGTCCCGCTCCCGCAGCCCCTGCAGCGAGCCGTTGACCGGGTCGACCTCGACCAGCACCCTGAGCAGTTCGTCCGTCAACTCCGACACGATCGACGACGCCTCAGTCATCCGGTAGATCCTTCCGAGCCACCCACCCACCCGCAACCGACTTCCCCACCACCCGAGCCGCCACCGCCCGCAGCAGCGCGGCAGCCTGCGTGAACCGGTACCTGGACTCCAACGCCTCCAGCAGGCTGGCAACGTCGCGCGCCGGGCCGTGCCGACCACTACGCGCCGCGATGCGGCGAACATCCAGGCAGTGTGTCAGGTGTGTCGCGACATTTCCGGTGGGCGGCGGCGGCGTGGCGGTCGGCGCGCAGGTCGGCGAGTACCGCGTCCAGCTCGCCCTCGTCGTCGATGTCGACCGCGGTCGCCTCCAGCGCCGCGTACTGCGCCGCACGCCGGCGCTCGCGATAGGCGAGGACGTCGCTGAGCAGGAGTCGGCGGTGCGTGCCGACCCGTTCATACGGTAGGCGGCCCTCGTCCAGGATCTTGACCACGGTCGGGCGGCTGACCCCGAGCAGCACCGCGGCCTGCTGGGTCGTCAACGTCATGGCCTGCGGCGCGACGGTGACCGCCAGGCCGTGCGCGAGCGCGTCGACCACCTTGCGCAGGACGCGGTGCACCTCCGCCGGGATCTCCACCTGGTCGCCGGGAGTGGCACCGGCGAGGAAGTAGCGCGGCGGGATCGCGCCCCGGCCGGCGGCCTCATGGGCCGCCAGAAAGTCATGGACCTCGGCGAGCCCGGCGGCGTCTGCTGCTGGCAGATACGTCTCCGGATCACGCCTGGCTTCTGTAGCGGTCATACGATCCACCCTCCTAGACGCAAGGGTCGTAACCTCTTTCGTTTCGTGCGTCTAGAAGATGGACACTGTCAGCCGGCGAGGGCCGGGGGGTGGGCGGTGGGGCTGCAGGCCTGGGCGACGTCGTCGAGGGAGATGTCGAGGACGGCGGCGACCGCGGCGACCGTGAAGAAGGCGGGGGTGGGGACGCGGCCGGACTCGATCTTGCGGAGGGTCTCGACGGGGACCCCGGCGGCGGCGGCGACCGCGACCATGCTGCGCCCGCCGCGGGCCTGGCGGAGCAGCCGGGCGAGCCGCTCGCCGCGTTCGCGGTCCAGCGGGCTCAGCGGGGGGCGCACCATGGCCGTTATAGTAATCCCGGTATAACTATCCCGGGAGGTGCCGGACGTGGTCGAGTTGAAGAGCCCCGGCGAGAGGGCGGCGATGCGCGAGGCCGGGCGGGTGGTAGCGGCCATGCTGGCCGCCGCGACCGCGGCGGCCGGGGTGGGCGTGCCGCTGCGGGACCTGGACGGGGCCGGGCGTGAGGTGCTGCGGGCGGCCGGCGCGAAGCCGACGTTCCTCGGCTACCACCCGCGGTTCGCCCCGTCGCCGTACCCGGCGGTGCTCTGCACGTCGGTGAACGACGCGGCGCTGCACGGCATCCCGACCGGCTACCGGCTGCGCGACGGGGACGTGCTCAGCGTCGATGCCGGCGCCGAGGTGGACGGCTGGGCCGGCGACGCGGCGGTCACCGTGATCGTCGGCACGCCCCGGGCCGACGACGAACGGCTGCTCGACGCCGGCCGGCGGGCACTGGCCGCGGGTATCGCGGCGGCCCGGTCGGGCGGGCACGTCGGCGACATCTCAGCGGCGATCGGCGCGGTCGGCCGGGCCGCCGGCTACGGGCTGCACACCGACTACGGCGGGCACGGCATCGGCCGGCAGATGCACGAGGAGCCGTCGGTGCCGAACGAGGGCCGGGCCGGCCGGGGGATGCGGCTGCGGCCGGGGGTGGTGCTGGCGATCGAGCCCTGG
>JBBWZH010000301.1:0-4286 GCA_039648995.1 Mycobacteriales bacterium | reverse complement strand
GCGGCTCCGCCCGCCGCTCCCCTTCCCCCAGGTCCCATCCCACGTCCCGTCCTCGCGCCCGCCGGGGCAGTCGGGGTGCCGGCCCCGCGCCGCTTCGGTCCACGCCACCTGCGCGCGGCACTGCCCGTTCGCTCGGTCGCATCGCCGGACGGTGTGCAGCGCCTGTACGACTCGGATCGCCGTCGGATCGTCCGCCGGTGCTCGTCTCGGCGACCAGCCGGCTCCCGGTTCGGGGTGGCTCGTTCGCGCACACCACCTGGTGCTGCTGCGTCTTACGGGCTGGTCTGCGTGCGTCGACGGCCGGCTCGGACCGTCCACTCGCCGTTGTCCGGTCGGCTGGGCGCGGGGCTGGTGGGTGGTCACGGCTTGACTGTGCAGCCGCCCGTGGGCGTGTCTTGTGTCGGTCGACGGCGGGGCGGCGTTGTGTGCCGGTTGGTCTGACCGCGCGGTTCGGGTCGGGTTCGTCCGTGGGGGTTGGTCTTGGCGGCCCGGCGTGGCTAGCGCGTGGTGGCGGCCCGGCCGTCCAGCCGCGGGCTCGCCCGGGTTCCATGGTCGGCGGACCCGCGGTCAGGCGGGTTGGCGTCGTGCCGGCCCGGTCGGGGACATCCGGAAGTGGCGCGGACTGCTTGGATGTAGGGCGACGCCCGCGCGGGCTGGCGTGGCTGGTGCAATGGTGTGGACTGGCGGGTGTCAGGGTGGGGCGAGCGGTTGGCTCGGCGGGCACCGGGAGGGCTTGGCGTGAGTACGACTAGGCGTGGCGGTTTGGGCAAGGGGCTTGGCGCGCTGATCCCGACGGGCCCCGCGCCCAGCGCGGCGCCCGCGGTTCCGGCACCGGCCGGTCCAGCGGCGACCGCGCCGGCAGGGGCTCAGGCGGAGTCGGGGTCAGGGCCGGTTGCGGTGCCCGGCGCGACCTTCCGGGAGTTGCCGGTCTACGCGATCCGGCGCAACCCGAAGCAGCCGCGCACCGTCTTCGACGACGAACCGCACGAGGAACTGAAGACGTCGATCCGTGAGATCGGCATGCTCCAGCCGGTCGTCGTGCGCCCGCTCGGCGACGGCGGCTACGAGCTCGTCGTCGGCGAGCGGCGCTGGCGGGCGGCCGCCGACCTCGGGCTGGAGACGATCCCCGCGATCGTCCGGGAGACCGCCGACGACGCGATGCTGCGCGACGCGTTGCTGGAGAACCTGCACCGGGTGCAGCTGAACGCGCTCGAGGAAGCCTCCGCGTACCGTCAGCTGCTGGACGAGTTCGGCACCACCCATGAGGAGCTCGCGCAGCGCATCGGCCGCAGCCGCTCGCAGGTGACCAACACGATCCGGCTGCTGAACCTGCCGGTGCCGGTGCAGCGCCGGGTCGCCGCTGGCGTGCTGACCGCCGGGCACGCCCGCGCCCTGCTCGCGCTGGAGAGTTCCACCGCGCAGGAGGAGCTGGCGACCAAGATCGTCGCTGAGGGGCTGTCGGTGCGTGCGGTCGAGGAGCTGGTCGCGCTCGCCGCCGGCGACACCACCCCGACCAAGGCCCGCCCCGCCGCCCGCAGCCCTCGGGTTACCGCGCCTGCGCTCACCGACCTGGCCGATCGCCTTTCCGACACGTTCGACACCCGGGTCAAGGTGGAGCTGGGCCGGCGCAAGGGCAAGATCGTGGTCGAGTTCGCCTCGGTCGACGACTTGGAGCGGATCATCGGCCTGATGGCGCCGACGGTCGGCCCGCGCGGCAGCGCGCCGGTGGACCGGCCGGCCGCCGACTAACCACGCAGGTACGCCTCGCCGCGGTCGGACAGCCGGTACCCGATCTCCAGGCTGATCGTCAGCCCCAGGTTCTTCAGCTTCCGGACGTCGGTCTTGAACGGCAGCACATCGCGGCCGAACGCCGCCGCCAGCTCCGCCGCCCTCGTCGCCGGCCGCTCCGCGATCGCGGCGAGGACGGCCGCGGTCCACGGCCCGTGCGAGCTCGCCCGGTCCAGCCGCTCCAGCCGGCGCGTGATCTCGGCGCGCTCGGCGCTGGTCAGCATGCCCTGGCTCGCGAGCACGTCCCGCGGGTCGGGGCCTTCCACCCGCCGCACCCGCAGCCGGTACACCGGGTACTCCGGCTCCCCGCGCAGGTCCGCCAGCACTGCCGCCACCGACGGGTAGCCGGCCCGGCGCGCGTCGGCGAGCCGGATCTTCGCCGGATCGACCACGTCGGCGGCGTCGACCGCGAGCAGCCCGGCCGTCGTCCGGTACTGCCGCCCCGCCAGCACCAGCGGTCGCTTCCATCGGCGGAACATCACCGTGATCGTGCCGTCGAGGATCCCCTCGCGCGTCCGCTGCTCGATCCGCACGCCCGCGAGCCTACGACCCGCACCTGCCAGCGCCTCCGCCTGCCACGGGCTGAGCCGGGCAACCGCCCCGGCCGGAAGCTCGCTCCTCCACCGGCTCCGCCGGGCTCCTTCGACCAGGTCGCCGGCATCGCCGCGCCGTGGGCGGTCTGCCTGCCGGCTCCTGGCTGATCGCCCACCCGCCGGCACTGACGAGGACGGCCGGTGCTTGCGCGCCTCGGTCAATCGAACCGACGCCGCGCTGCCGGCGGCGCGCCCGTAGAGAATGGCTGACCGGTGTGCGCGACGAACCGTCCCGCGTTCCCGCCGCCGGCGTGGAACTCCGCGCGACTGCTCGATCGCCTCTGCCGGCGCGGGCCGAGCTCCCCGGCCGGGCCACCTGCCGCGCCACCGCAACGACAGACGGCCTGAGCCGTGAGTCCCGGCTGTCCCGGGGCAGCCGTCCCGCGTTTGCGCTACGGGCGAGTCGGCCACGCCGGCCGGCGGCAGCGCGCGGACGACCAGGCGGGCACCGGCAGGCAGCCGGTCGAGCCGGTCGAGGACCAGGTGCCGGAGCCGGCGGACGACACGGTGCCGCTCGACCGAGCCGCCGATCGTGCGGCTGACCACGAAGCCGATCCGCGCCGTCAGCGACCCGGCACCGAGCACCGGCGGTAGGTAGCGACCGGCGCCACCGACACAGCGGGCCGGCGTCGCGACCACTGGCGGTCTGTCCACTGGTCCGTGGGTTCCCCGGAGTTCGCGCGGCGAGCCGTTCCCTCGTTCTCGCGCTGCCCGCTACTGGCAGCGCCTCGCTTGAGTCGAGGTCGGCCGTCCATCCGCGGTCGACGCGTCAGGGTTCCCGCTGTCCGAGCGTGGCTCTGAGGGTCTCGCCGGCCTCGGGCTGACGGCTCGGGTCTAGGGCCATCCCGGTATCGGTGTCTCTGGTGTGGCGGTGTCAGGATCAGCGGTGTGGAAGGTGAGCGGTTGGCGGGCGGGAATGCCGGCGGGACGGTCCGGGTCGGCCAGACCGTGCGCCGGGTGGCCGGGCCGTGGACGCCTGCGGTACACGCGCTGTTGGCTCATCTGGCGGCGAAGGGGTTCGTCGGCAGTCCGCGGCCGCTGGGGTTGGACGAGTGTGGTCGGGACGTGGTGAGCTTCCTGCCCGGTCTGACGGTCGGTGACCGCCGGCCGTGGCCGGCGTGGACGCATGCCGACGGCACCTTGGACCAGGTGGCGCGGTGGCTGCGCTCCTACCACGAGACGGTCGCCGACTTCGTTCCGCCGCCCGGGGCGGTTTGGCGGGAAGGCGGGACGTGGCGACCGGATTCGATCATCGGGCACAACGACGCTGCCCCCTACAACGCGGTCTGGACAAGGGCTGGCGAGTTGGTCGGGTTCATCGACTGGGACTTCGCCGGCCCGGTCGAGCCTGACTGGGACCTGGCCTACGCGGTGTTCTCCTGGGTTCCGCTGCACGCCCGGCACGTGGTCGCCGCCGAAGGGTTCACCGACTTCGCCGCTCGCCCCGCCGGCTGGCGCGCTTCCTGAACCACTACGGCTACCCGGACGACCCAGCCGACCTGCTCGACCTGGTACGGGCGCGGGCCGCCGTGCACGCGACGGGGATCCGCCGTCTGGCCGCCGACGGCGACCCACTATTCGTCCGACTCCGGGACCAGGGCGTCGCCACCGACCTCGACCACGCCGTCACCGAACTGGCCGACTTCCGCCTTTGACATACGCGACGACGCCTCGGGCCTACGGCCACCGCGGGCCACGGCCGTACCCTGGACCAGATCAGGCCGTCCTCAGGACCGAGCGCAGCTACCGTCTCCGGGCATCGTGCGGCACACGCCGCAGCACCGGCCGCCGAGCGTTCCCTGGCCGGGGTTTCGGACCCGCAACCAACCGCCACTGTCGGGACGTTGCCACGGCTTCGGATTGACTGTCGGACGGGCGTCGAACCACGTCGGGCCGGCGGCGCGC
>JBBWZH010000218.1:0-4791 GCA_039648995.1 Mycobacteriales bacterium | reverse complement strand
GCAGCAGCCGGATCAGCTGACTATCTCCTGCTCGCGGACTGCTTCCTCGTCCTCAACCAGGTCCGCGGCGGCCCGCAGATCATCACCGACGAGGAGCAATTGTCAAAACCTGTGGATGAGAGATCTTGACTGAGCCATTGCCGCTGCGGCTTCCTTGGGTGGTCGGTCGACAAAGGCGAATGTGGCCAGGGCCCTCGGCGGAACGTGGCGTACGCTCCCTGCAGCACTCGAACACGGGTCTGGCGCTGGGGGAGCACGCCGTGAACCCGGCCGTCAGGAGTAGCTGACCAGATCGAGCTGGTGTGCCAACCATCGACCGATGCTCAAGCTCGACGTGGCGCCTGGCGATGGCGCGTCGAGGAGGTGGATCACGCAGCCATCGACGTCCATCGTGAAGTCGTCCAGAATCCTCGCCGCTCGATCAACGGCCTGCGGCCGTATCCCCGTCATGCCCGCGACGGAAGTCGGACCTGCCCGAAGATCAGGGTGTGCGAGGGCCGCTCGCGTCAAACGCCGGAGTCAAGCGTTGGCGCTGAATCGGCTTCCAGCCATGAGCGCAGCCCCGGGTCGAGCACAGCGGCTGCTGTCTCGTAGAGGGCCAGGTCTTCCTCGGTGAGGACATCGCGCCAACGTCCGTTGGTGCCCTTGTAGAAGAAGCGACGGGCGCCGCCCTCGAAGAAGAGCGGCTTGACGGACTCCTCGTTGCGGGTCGCGTCCTGCTTCATGGCGTCGAACCGGGCGGCCGCCACGAGCTCGGGCCAAGCATCCTCGGCCACCTCGATGTGGGTGAAGGCGGCGACGCGGCGCATCTGCGCCTCGAGGTCGGCGAGCAGATCGGCGTAGTGGACCATCAGCAGGTTGGACAGGTCCCGATGCGGCCAGAAGGTCGCGGCGTGGTGATGGTGAGACCAGAACGGCCAGCCGTCCGCCTCCCAATCGAACAGGCTGCGAGTCATCCAATCGGCCCACAGCTCTCGCTCAGTGGCCGGGCACCGGGGCATCGGTCCAGCCGCGCCACCCGCGGCGTCCAGCAGCGAGTAGGTGAACTCGGTGTAGGCGCTGTAGTGGTTGAAGGCCGACATGAACACGTCCCGCGTGTCGCGGCCGACGTACACGTAACGGACCGCCGGGTCGTACGGCAGAGCGTCGAACGGCAAGTGGCTCTTCAGGAACCGCTGGTGCTCCTGGGCCTCGATGCTCGCCACGACGCCATCCACGTCGCCCAGGAAGGCCGCGTCGATCCACGGAGACAACGCGACCAGCGGTGCCGGCAAGGGGCCCGCGCCGAAGACCAGCAGGCTCATGATGCGTTGCATCCAGGTGGTACCCGCCTTCATCGAGGTCGAGATGACGACGTCGCCCGGCCGCAGCGTGACATGATCCCACCGCTCGCTGTCGAGGTGATGGCTGCGGTAGGTGCGGGTACGACGCGGCGTGTCCATGCACTCCTTCCTACGTCGACCCCGGCAACGCGGGCCATCCGTCGTACGACCGTCAATCGGGACTCGAACGCTGGGCAGCCCTGCTCGGCCGACCGGCCTCGACCGGTTTGGTGTCATTCCGCATCGGCCACCCCGAACGTACGGCCGGCCTCAGCCCGCGCCGCAGCCTGACCGATGTGGTGACCAAATGACTACTCCAGCGCCTGATCCGGGGTGTGTCGAGAACGTGGCACCGGCTCCGTCCCCTAGGTGGCAACGGCCGCCATGGGCCGCGATCGAGAACGACGACGGAGGAACAGCCGTGCAACCGAACGAGATCACCGAGATTCTGAACCGGCCGCTCAGCCGGGAGCTGCTCGCCCGCGATCTGACGCGGTTGGCCTACGTCGCCAAGGACGGCACACCCCGGACCATTCCGATCGCGTTCACCTGGAACGGGGCGCAGGTCGTCCTGTGCACGTCGAAGAACGCCCCGAAACTGCATGCCCTGCGCGCGAACCCGATGGTCGCCCTCACCATCGACACCGAGGTGCATCCGCCCAAGATCCTGCTTCTCCGCGGCCGGGCGGAACTGGATGTCGTCGAGGGCATCCCGGAGGAGTACCTCACGATGAACGGCACCTACCAGATGACGCCCGAGCAGCGGGTCGAGTGGGAGGCGGAGGTGCGTTCGCTTTACGACGGCATGGTCCGCATCGTGGTGACCCCGACGTGGGCGAAGCTGATCGACTTCGAGACGACACTGCCGAGCGCGGTCGAGGAACTGGTCCGGCAGCGCGCCTGAGCGCCGCGCGGGCCACCGAGCGTTCAATCGTTCCTGCGCCGGCGGGCCATCTGTCGTCAGAGTTCGGTGGCGAGCCGATACACCTTCGAGTCGCGCAGGTGGAACCCCAAGCGCTCGTACAGCCGGTTCGCCGCTTCCCGGGACGGCCGGGACGTCAGGTCGACGGTTCGGGCACCGCCGGTCCGGGCCAGCCGCACCGCCTCCTGCGTCAAGGCCGCTCCCACGCCCTGGCCACGCGCCGACTCGTCCACGACGACGTCCTCGATCCACGCCCGCCATCCGGTCGGAATCGGGAACATGACCAGGGTCAGCGCACCCACGATGTCACCGTCGACCCGAGCGATGAGCAGCCGGTTGCCCGGCCAGGTCACCAGCGTCCGCAGTGTTTCGGCGTCGAGCGGTTCGGCGGATCGGGACAGCTGCGGAAGCAGCCGGCCGAACGCCTTCAGCACTTCGTCCGTCGTGTCTTGCAGGATCTCGACGTCAACACCCATGTCCGAGACCTTAGCTATCGGCGACAGCACGGGGCGGACATCCGAAGGCCGTCGGGTAGGTTTCTACGCTCCCGAGGAGGAGGAACCCGCGTGTCCACCAAGCCACAGGAGATCTTCGAGCGGTACATCTGGGCCGGCGCGATGACCCGGAACCCCGAGGCGCTGGCCGAGTTGTTCACTCCGGACGGGGTCTACGAGGCGCCGTTCGTCCCGGAAGGTCACGCCTTTCCGCGGCGGTTGACGGGGCGCGCGGAGATCCGCGCCGGCCTGGCCGCCTATTACGAGCGCTCGACGGACGCCGGCGGCACGGTGAACGTGGAGCAGTCCCGGTACGTGCTGCACGCCACGGCCGACCCGGACGTGTTCATCGCCGAGATCGACACGGTTGTCGACGGCGCCGACGGGGCCACGACCATGTCGCTGGTGCAGATCTTCCGCGTCCGCGAGGGGAAGATCGCGCTGCTGCGGGACTACTTCGCCGCCGATACGGTGGACTGAGCGCACCAATATTCGGATGCGCCCGGTGCGGACCGGGCGCTACTTTGCCCGGATGGCTATCACGCACGCCCTGATCACGACGGCGCAGGCGCCGATCGCGCGGGGTCCGCTGCAAGCGATCCGGCTGCGCGTCCGGCGCCTCGCCCTGGAGTGCGCCGGCTAGCCAGTTCCGAGTTCTCGCACCGCTGAGCGCCCCAGGGCCCGACCGTCCCTTTCTCCTGCGGACGGGCCGCGATGCCGCCCGTCCGTGTTCGCCGCGCTCGCGGCAGACAGGACTCTGGTCATGGCGCCACGCCTCGAACACGCCCGCGCCCGCCGGGCGTACGGGCAGAATTTCCTCACCGATCCCCGCGCGGTCCGTGCGATCGTCGCGGCGGCCGAGATCAAACCCGACGAGCTGGTGTACGAGGTCGGTGCCGGCCGGGGCCGGCTCACCGCGGCGATGCTGTCGGTCGGCGCGCAGGTCGTCGCCTACGAGGTCGATCCGGCGATGGCCGCGGCTCTGCCCCGGCATCCGCGGCTGGTGGTCCGGCCGGCCGACTTCCTCGCGGCCCGGCCGCCGCGGCGGCCGTTCGCGGTGGTCGGCAACATTCCGTACGCGCTGACTGCCGCCGTCGTGGACTGGTGCCTGGCCGCGCCGGCCCTGACCACGGCCACGTTGCTCACCCAATTGGAGTACGCCCGCAAGCGCACCGGCGACTACGGGCGGTGGTCGCGGCTGACCGTCGCCACCTGGCCGCTGGTCGGCTGGCACCTGGCCGGCCGGGTGCCGCGGACCGCGTTCCGCCCGGTGCCCCGGGTCGACGGCGGCATCCTGCACCTGGTTCGCCGGCCGGTGCCGCTCGTGGCGGCGGGCGCTCTCCCGGCGTACCGGAGAATGGTTGATCTTGGTTTCTCCGGTGTCGGCGGGTCGTTGCCGGCGTCGCTGGCCCGCCGGTACGGCCGGGCCGCGGCCGCGTGCCGGGCGGCTCGCATCCCGCCCGACCGGACCGTCGGCGAGGTCTGGCCGGAGCAATGGCTGACGCTGTTCCGGCTGCTGCACCGCCACGCGGGATGAGCCGCGCCCAGGTCACCGTCGGTGAAGTCGGCGCGAAGGTCGAGGTCGACCTGCAGTTGGACACCGAGCCCCGGGTCATCGTCGAGCCGGACGACCTGGTCCGGGCCCTGGACGCCGACCCGGTCGCCCGGGCCGCCTGGGACGCGCTGGCCTACACCCACAAGCGGGAGCACCTGCTGGCGATCGAGGCGGCCAAGAAGCCGGAGACCCGGGCCCGGCGGATCGACAAGGCGCTGGAGATGCTGCGGCGATGACCACAACCGGGGCCACTCGCCCGCCGCGGGAGAGGAGGATCGGGGCGACCATCGCAGCGAGGAAAGGGTCTGCAGACATGACATCCGTGCTCCACGTGGCGACCAGCGGCTCGGACTCCGGGGACGGCTCCGCCGACCGGCCGTACCGCACGATCAACCGGGCCGCCGAGCTGGCGCAGCCGGGAGACAGCGTCGTCGTGCACGCCGGCGAGTACCGGGAATGGGTGCGGCCACGGCGGGGCGGGCTGCGCGGCACCCGGCG
>JBBWZH010000213.1:0-4029 GCA_039648995.1 Mycobacteriales bacterium | reverse complement strand
GGGACATCGACATCGACACCGCGATGTCCGCCGTGACCGCATGCATCGAGCACCCGGCCGGATCGTCAGCCCCGAAGGCGGCCGCGCCGCCCGCGGCCGCACCACCCGGGAGCCTCGCGCCGGCCGGCACCCCGGCGGCCGGCGCCGCGCCGGTCGGCACCCCGGCGGGCACCGCGCCGGTCGGCACCGCGCCGGCGGGCACCCCGGCGGCGGGCACGGTGGCGGCGGGCACGGTGGCGGTCGAGCCGGCCGTGCCGGTGACCGCGGTGGGCATGCCGGAGCTGATGGCCGGGGCGCCCGGCGCTGGGCCGGGCCCGGCCGCGGCCGGGTCGGCGGCCGCGTTGCCGGTCACGTCGCTGGTCGGCGGCCCGGTCGGGGAGCCCGACCCGCCCGCGGACGAGCCGGTGGGCGCGCCGACGAACAAGCGCAGCGTGGCGGACAGCTCCATCCGGGTCGACGTGGACCTGCTGGACACCCTGATGCGGCTGGTCGGCGAGCTCGTGCTGACCCGCAACCAGCTGATCCTGGGTGTCGGCGAGCACGCCAGCGCCGCGCTGACCCGGACCACCCAGCGGCTGAACCTGATCACCAGCGAGCTGCAGGAGAGCGTCATGAAGACGCGTATGCAGCCGATCGAGCACCTCTGGGCAAAGCTGCCCCGGGTCGTCCGCGACCTGAGCAGCGCCTGCGGCAAGCAGGTGCGGCTGGCGCAGGTCGGCCGGGAGACCGAGCTGGACCGCAGCCTGCTGGAGGCGGTGAAGGACCCGCTCACGCACCTGGTGCGCAACGCGGTCGACCACGGGGTGGAGACGTCGGCCGCCCGGCTGGAGATCGGCAAGGATCCAGAGGGCGTGCTCACCCTGCGCGCCTACCACGAGGGTGGGCACGTCATCGTCGAGGTGTCCGACGACGGTGCCGGCATCGACCCGGACCGGATCGCCAGCACCGCGCTGGACCGCGGGCTGGTGACCCGCGACCAGCTGGCCCGGATGGACCGCCGGGAGCTGATGGCGCTGCTGTTCCGGCCCGGATTCTCCACCGCGAAGGCGGTCACCAACGTGTCCGGCCGGGGCGTCGGCATGGACGTGGTCAAGACCAACATCGAGCGGATCGGCGGCGCGGTCGACGTCGACTCGACCCTCGGCAAGGGCACGACCTGGCGGCTGACGATCCCGCTCACGCTGGCCATCGTGCAGGCGCTGACGGTGGAGTGCGGGCCGGAGCGGTACGCGATCCCGCAGGTGGCCGTGCACGAGCTGGTGTTCCTGGACGGCACCGCCGGCTCGAAGATCGAGAACGTGTCCGGCGCGCCGGTGTACCGGCTGCGCGGCCGGCTGCTGCCGCTGGTCCGGCTCGACCAGGCGCTCGGGCTGCCGCCCCGGGGCGACAGCGACAGCGGCTACATGGCTGTGCTGCAGGCCGACGGGCGCCGCTTCGGGCTGATCGTCGACCGGGTGCTGAACACCGAGGAGATCGTGGTCAAGCCGCTCACCGCCCGGTTCAAGGACATCGGCATGTACGCCGGGGCGACGATCACCGGCGACGGCCGGGTGGCGCTGATCCTGGACGTCCAGTCGCTGGCCCGCCGGTCGCACCTGTCCGCCGAGGCGGCCGACCAGCTGTCCAGCATCGCCGACCCGCAGCTGCGGGCCAGCACCGCCGACCGGCTGCTGATCGCCGGTGTCGGCGACCGCCGGGTGGCCATCCCGCTGGACATGGTGACGCGGCTGGAGGAGTTCCCGGTCGACAAGGTGGAGCGGGTCGGCAACCGCGAGGTGGTGCAGTACCGGGACCAGATCCTGCCGCTGGTCCGGCTCGCGCACCTGCTCGGCGTACCCACCCCGATGGACGAGGAGTCGGTGCCGGTGGTGGTCTACACCGAGGGCGGCCGGAGCGTCGCGCTCGCCGTGGAGCAGGTGCTGGACATCGTCGAGGACCTCGTCGAGACCCGCAGCGACCTGCAGGACAGCGGCCTGCTCGGCTCGGCCGTGATCCAGCGCAAGGTGACCGAGCTGCTCGACGTGCGGCAGGCCATCCTCGCCGCCGACCCGATGTTCTATGCCGCCGCCCTGGAGGCGCCGCACCCGAGCAGCGAGATGGTGGCCTGAGATGACCAGCCGCAAGTACGCCACATTCGAGGTGGCCGACCAGCTGTTCGGTGTGGACGTGGCGAAGGTGCAGGAGGTGCTGCGGTTCTCCGAGTACACCCACGTGCCGCTGGCCCCGCCCGCGGTGGGCGGCCTGTTCAACCTGCGTGGTCAGGTGATCGCCGCGGTGGACCTGCGGGTGCAGCTCGGGCTGGGGCCGCACAACCTCTCCGAACCGGTCATGAACGTGATCGTCCGGCTGGAGGACGAGGCGGTCAGCCTGCTGGTGGACCGGATCGGCGAGGTGGTCGAGCTGACCGACGAATCGATCGAGCGGACGCCGGACACGCTGGCCGGGCCGACCCGGGAGCTCATCGCCGGCACGTTCAAGCTGGACGACCGGCTCATGCTCGCCCTCGACGTGCGGCGGGCCCTGGACACCTCCATCGCGGCAGGGAAGGGCTGAGCACGTGTCGAACAACGAACCCGAATCCCGCGCCACCCGGTCGGTCGGCAGCCCGCTCAGCCGGGCGATCGCCGACCGTTCGGTCAAGGCCAAGGTCCTGGTGGCGGTCGGCCTGGTCGCGGTGGTCGCCCTCGGCGTCGGCTTGGTCGGCTACGTCCGGCTCAGCTCGGTCAGCACCACGGCCGAGGCCGTCTACGCGGACGGTATCCGGCCGGTGGTCGCGGTCAACGAGGTACTCAAGGCCCAGATCCGGATGCGCGCTGACGCCGCGCTCCAGGTCGACGCGACGTCGGCGGCGAACGTCGCCATGCATGAGAAGGACTTCGCGACACACGAGGCCGCGTTCGCCGCCGGTGCGGCCACGTTCACGTCGGTCGAGACCGACCCCGAGCTGCTGGCCCAGTTCAGCGAGTACGAGAAGGTCTGGGTTCAACTCCGCGCGGTGTTCGTGGACGTGCTGTTCCCGCTGGGCCGCAAGAACGACCGCGCCGGCTGGGCCAAGGCGTACACGCAGCGGGCCAAGCCGCTGGTGGACAAGAGCACCACCATGCTCGAACAGCTCAGCTCGGTGGAGCAGTCCGGCGCGAAGGTGGAGGCCGACGCGTCGGTGGCGACGGCCAACAGCGGCAAGCGCAGCGTGCTGATCCTGCTGGTGATCGGGCTGGTGGCCGGCCTCGCCGCGGCGCTCTACGTGGCCCGGTTGATCGTCAACCCGCTCCGGCAGGTGGCCGTCGTGCTGGACCGGATGGCCGACGGCGACCTGACCGCGGAGCTGAACCTGACCAGCAAGGACGAGCTGGGCCTGATGGCCCGGTCGTTGAACCGGGCCACCGACAGCATGCGCAGCACACTGCGCACGATCGACCAGTCCGCCGGTTCGCTGGCCGCGGCCAGCGAGGAACTGAGCGCGACCTCCGCGCAGATCGCGTCCAGCGCCGAGGAGTCCAGCGCGCAGGCCGGCGTGGTGTCCGCGGCGGCCGAGGAGGTCTCCCGCAACGTGCAGACGGTCGCCAGCTCGTCCGAGGAGATGGGCGCGTCCATCCGGGAGATCTCGCAGAACGCGAACGAGGCGGTGAAGGTGGCCGCGCAGGCGGTGTCGGTGGCCGAGGCGACGAACGCGACGGTCGGCAAGCTGGGCGAGTCGTCCACCGAGATCGGCAACGTAGTCAAGGTCATCACGTTGATCGCCGAGCAGACGAACCTGCTGGCGCTGAACGCGACGATCGAGGCGGCCCGGGCCGGCGAGGCGGGCAAGGGTTTCGCCGTGGTCGCCAACGAGGTCAAGGATCTGGCCCAGGAGACCGCCAAGGCCACCGAGGACATCTCCCGCCGGGTCGAGACCATCCAGGGCGACACGGCCGGCGCGGTCGAGGCGATCGGGCAGATCAGCCGGATCATCGGGCAGATCAACGACTACCAGCTCACGATCGCCTCGGCCGTCGAGGAGCAGACCGCGACCACCAACGAGATGAACCG
>JBBWZH010000203.1:0-2522 GCA_039648995.1 Mycobacteriales bacterium | reverse complement strand
TCTCGCTGCCGCTGCTGCTCCTCCCCGGGATAGACCGCCTGGTCGGCTGGCGGATGCGCCGGATGAGCCCGGAGGCGCGGGTGCGGGCGCTGCTCGAGCTCTGCTACGCCGACCCCGGCCGGGTGCCACCGAACCGGCTGGCCGAGGCCGCGAACGAGGTGCGCGAGCGCAGCCGGCTGCCGTGGGCGAACGACTCGGTGGCGCGGGCACTGCGCGCGCTGGTCGCCGCCTACCTCGTCCGCGGCCCGCGCTCGCTGTGGCGGCAGGCGGCCACGATCGCGGCTCCGACGCTGGTCATTTGGGGTACCGAGGACAAACTGGTGGACGTCGCGCTGGCGCCCCGGACGGCCGCGGCCGTCCCCGACGCGCGGCTGTTGGTGCTGCCCCGGATCGGTCACACGGCCCAACTGGAGGACCCGGAAACGGTCGCCCGGGCCTTTCTCGGGCTGCTTGCCGAGCGTGAGTGACGTCACAGCCCGTGTCCCCCGACCGGGGGTGAGTTCGGCGCCCCGGAGCCCGCGGCACCCGGCCGGCCGGGCACGGTGTGCCATCCTGTTCCGGTGACCCACCCGGTGACCCGCCCGGCGCGGCGCCCAGGGTCCGGTGGTGCGTCCGGGCACGGCGGGCCGGGGGACGGCTCCCGCAGCGACGGTCCGGACCGCGTCACCCGGGAGCCCTACACGCCGCCCTACGACCTGGTCCAACTGCACGCCCCGGACGGCCCGCTGCGGGCCCGGGTGGACCCGACCGTGGCCGCCCCGGCCGAGGCCGGCCCGGCCAGGCGGCCGATGACCTTCGCCGCCCGCTCGGCGGGTGGCGCGCCGCCCGGCCGGCTACGCCAGTTCGCCAGGGAGTACGGCTGGCGCGCGTATGCGATCCCGCTGCTGACCGTGGCCACGTTCCTGGCCGTCATGGACGTGGCCCGCGGCGACGGCACCAGCACGTCGGGGAACGCGCCCGCGTCCGCCGCGGCGCAGGGCGGCGGCAAGGGCAAGGCCGGCCCGCCGCCGGTGATCAAGAGCCAGGGCAGCGGGATCTTCGTCGACTCGCCGCCGGCCGGTGACCTGAACGCGGCGCTGCCGGCGACCGCGCTGCCGCCGGGCGGCCAGTACAGCCTGCAGGGCGGTGGCCGGTTCGACGTGGTGCCGGGCAACTCGAAGGTGTACGGCACCGGTGGGCCGCTGCACCGGTACACCGTGGAGGTCGAGGCCGGCGTCGCCGAGGACGGGCCGGCGTTCGCCGCGCAGGTCGAGCGGATCCTCGGCGACCCGCACAGCTGGGGCAACGGCGGCCGGATGACGCTGCAGCGGGTCGACACCGGCGAGGTCGACTTCCGCGTCTCACTGACCTCGTCGCTCACCGTCCGCAAGCTGTGCGGCTACACGCTGCCGTTCGAGACATCGTGCTACAACGGCGACCTGAACCGGGCGGTGATCAACGACGCGCGCTGGGTGCGTGGCGCGGTCGCGTACGGCACGAGCGTCACGGCCTACCGCACCTACGTGATCAACCACGAGGTCGGCCACGCGTTCGGGCACGGTCACCTGCAGTGCCCCAAGGCCGGCGCGCTGGCCCCGGTGATGATGCAGCAGACCCTTGGCATCAGCACCCCCGGTGTGGGTAGCTGTAGGACGAACCCCTGGCCGTTCCCGTAGGCGGCCCGGCGGCCGGCCCGGGAATCCGGGCCCGGGGTGGCCGGTTGTCGGTGAGACCGGGTCAGTCGGATCGCAGTTGGAGGATGTGCCGTGTCCCTGCCACCCCTGGTGGAGCCTGCCGCCGAGCTGAGCCGTGACGAGGTCCGGCGATACAGCCGGCACCTGATCATTCCGGACGTCGCCAGCTCCGGGCAGAAGCGCCTCAAGAACGCGAAGGTGCTGGTCGTCGGCGCCGGCGGGCTCGGCTCCCCGGCGCTGATGTACCTGGCCGCGGCCGGCGTCGGCACGCTGGGCATCGTCGACTTCGACGTGGTGGACGACACCAACCTGCAGCGCCAGATCATCCACGGGCAGAGCGACGTCGGCCGGCCAAAGGCCGAGTCCGCCCAGGCGACGATCGCCGAGATCAACCCGTACGTGACGGTCAACCTGCACCAGGTGCGGCTCGACTCGTCCAACGCGCTGGACATCTTCCGGCCGTACGACCTGATCGTGGACGGCACCGACAACTTCGCCACCCGGTACCTGGTCAACGACGCGTGCGTGCTGCTGGGCAAGCCGTACGTGTGGGGCTCGATCTACCGCTTCGACGGGCAGGCGAGCGTCTTCTGGGCCGAGCACGGCCCGTGCTACCGCTGCCTCTACCCGGAGCCGCCGCCACCCGGGATGGTGCCGTCCTGCGCCGAGGGTGGCGTGCTCGGCGTGCTCTGCGCGTCGGTCGGCTCGATCCAGGTGACCGAGGCGATCAAGGTGCTGACCGGCATCGGCGAGCCGCTGGTCGGCCGGCTGATGGTGTACGACGCGCTGGAGATGAGCTACCGGGCGATCAACGTCCGCAAGGACCCGAACTGCCCGGTCTGCGGCGAG
>JBBWZH010000194.1:0-11040 GCA_039648995.1 Mycobacteriales bacterium | reverse complement strand
TGGACGGCACCTGGCCGAGGATCAGGTGCGCCTGGATGCCGATCCCGTTCAGCGGCACGCCCTGCGCCAGCAGCGACTGGGCGAGGTTGAACATCGCGGTGCTCTTGGCGTTGACGCCCTCGATGTTGAAGTCGTTGATGTAGAGCTTCGCGGTCGGGTCGGCGGCCCGGGCGAACCGCAGCGCGTCGGCGATGTAGCCGTCGCCCAGCGTGGTCTGCCACTTCGACTGGCGCCGCGTGCCGTCATCGTTGAACGGCTCGTTCACCACGTCCCACGCGAACACCTTGCCGACGTAGTGGCCGGCCACGTTGGAGATGTGGTTCTGCATGATCGCGCGCAGCTGGGTGGCGTTGAAGGTGCCGTTGTTCAGCCAGTTCGGCAGCTGGCTGTGCCAGACCAGGGTGTGCCCGCGGACCTTCTGGTTGTGCGCCACGGCGAAATTGACGATGGCGTCGCCCGCGGCGAAGCTGAACTGGCCCTGGTTCGGTTCGGTGGCGTCGATCTTCATCTCGTTGCCCGGCGTCACCACGTTGAACTCGGTGCCGGCGACCTGGGCGTAAATGCCGCCCGCGGCGACCCGCGGGCCCTCGAGCGCGGTGCCGAAGTACTTGCCTTTCGCGGCGGCGAGCTGACCCAGCGGGGTCGCCGCGGACGCGGAGTTCTGGGCCACGACGGCGGCGCCGAGAGTGACAGCGGCGACCGCCAGGCCCGCGCCCACCGATCGGCGCCAGCGGCCCCGGTCGGTGCGTAGGCGCCCGAGAACGGCAGGTGTCATGGGGGAGCCTCCTCCTCGCTTCTGTCCGGCTCCCGCGCGCCGCTCACGGTGACGGTGTGAACTACCAGCCTTGTTCCGGAAGACTGTGGCTTCGCTGCCGTTCCTCGGCCGCTCGAAGTCTCGATCGGCGACAGCGTTGTCGAGCCGGATTTCCGGAACTCTTTCGGTAAGTATCGGTCACGCTAAGCCAGCCGGACCGCTCCGTCAATCCTCCGGGTGTCGAGCGGCCGGCGCCAGGCGTCGGGCGGACGGGACCGCGCGGCCGGCGGCCGGTCCGGGGAGACCGGCGGCCGCCGCGGGGGCCGGGAGGCGGGGCGGCGGGGTGCGCCGCGGGGCGATCCACCGCCGCGCGGTCGGCACCGGTCAGACGATCGGTCGCCGGGCGGTGTTGCCTGGCTCCGCCGCCGGTATCCGGCTCAGACGGCGTGCTGCTGGTGGTGCCGGCGGTGCCAGCCGGACAGCCGCCAGCCGCCCTCCAGCAGCACGATCGCGGCGGCCGTGACCGCGGCGGCCACGCCGAGGTCGGTCCACGGCGGCAGCGTCAGCGCGAAGAAGTGCCGCAGCCCCGGCACCGCCAGCACCAGCACGAACGCCCCGCCCATCGCGGCGACCAGGGCCAGCTTGAACCCGGTGATCGGGCGGGCGACGATCGCCAGCACCCACAGCGCCACCGTGAACAGCACCAGCGCGGCGGTGGTCTGCGCCTGCGCGGTCGGCCGGTGGTCCAGCAGCGCGGTGCCGTACGCGGCGAACGAGGCGGCCGCCGCGACGAACCCGCTGGGCACCGCGAACCGCATCACCCGGTGCACGAAGCCGGCGTGCGCCCGCTGCGTGTTCGGCTGCAGCGCGAGGAAGAAGGCCGGCGTGCCGATCGTCAGCGAGCCGATCAGCGTCAGGTGTCGGGGCAGGAACGGGAAGGGCAGCCCGGCCACGATCACCGCCACCGACAGCAGGGTCGCGTACACGGTCTTGGTCAGGAACAGGTTCGCGACCCGCTCGATGTTGCCGATCACCCGCCGGCCCTCGGCCACCACCTGCGGCAGCACCGCGAACTTCCCGTCCAGCAGCAGGAGCTGGGCGACCGCGCGGGCCGCGTCCGAGCCGTTGCCCATGGCGATGCCGATGTCCGCGGTCTTCAGCGCGAGGACGTCGTTGACCCCGTCGCCGGTCATGGCGACCACGTGCCGGCGGGACTGCAGCGCGCTGACCATGGCCTGCTTCTGCTGCGGCGCCACCCGGCCGAACACCGCGCGGTCGTGCATCGCCTCGGCCAGCGCCGGCTGCTGGGTCGGCAGCGTGCGGGCGTCCACCGGCTGGTCGGCGTGCGGGACGCCGAGCCGGCCGGCGATCGCGCCGACCGTGCCCGGGCTGTCACCCGAGATCACCCGCACGCCGACCTGCTGGGACGCGAAGTAGCGCAGTGTCTCGGCGGCGTCGGGCCGGATCGGCTGCTCGATCACCACAAGCGCGACGGGGGTGGCCGGGCCCGGGTCGGCGGCCACGTCCACCGGGCCGTCGCCGGCGCGGGCCAGCAGCAGCACCCGCATGCCGTTCCCGGCCAGCTCGGCCGCGCGGGCCAGCGCCGGGTCGGCCGGCGCCAGCAGCACGTCGGGCGCGCCGAGCAGCCAGCTGCCCTGCCCGTCGAACGTCACCCCGCTCCACTTGCGGGCGGACGAGAACGGCGCGACCGCGGTGACCGCCCACTCCGGCTGGTCGGGGTACGCGGCCAGGATCGCCTGCAGACTCGGGTTCGGCCGCGGGTCGGCGCCGGCCAGCCCGCCCAGCACCGCCCGCAGCGGGGCCTCGTGATCGAGCGGGACCAGCGCGTTGACGGTCATCCCGGGTTCGGTCAGCGTGCCGGTCTTGTCCAGGCAGATCACGTCCACCCGGGCCAGGCCCTCGATCGCGGGCAACTCCTGCACGAGCACGTTGCGCCGGCCCAGCCGGACCACGCCGACCGCGAAGGCCACGCTGGTCAGCAGCACCAGCCCTTCGGGCACCATCGTGACGAGGCCGGCCACGGTGCCGCGCAGCGCCTCGCTGACCCCGTCGGTGGTGCGCAGCTGGCTGAGGAACAGCAGCACACCGACCGGGGCCATCACCAGCGCCATCACCGTGATGATCCGGTCGATGCCGGCGCGCAGCTCGGACCTGGTCAGCGTGAACCGGCTCGCCTCCTCGGCCAGCTGCGCCGCGTACGCCGCCCGGCCGACCTTGGTGGCGCGGTAGCTGCCGGTACCGGCGGCCACGAACGAGCCGGACAGCACCGCGTCGCCCGGCTGCTTGCTGGCCGGGTCGGCCTCGCCGGTGAGCAGCGACTCGTCCACCTCCAGCCCGTCCGAGCCGGTGATCTCGCCGTCCACGACGATCTTGTCGCCGAGCCCCACGGTGAGGATGTCGTCGAGGACAACCTCGGCGGCGTGCACCTGCTGCTCTTTCCCCTCACGGCGCACGGTGGGCCGGACCTCGCCGACGATCGCCAGCCGGTCCAGCGTCCGCTTGGCCCGCAGCTCCTGGACGATGCCGACCAGCGTGTTGGACACGATCACGAACCCGAACAGCGCGTCCTGCAGCGGCCCGACCACCAGGATCACCGCCAGCAGCGTGCCGAGCAGCCCGTTGAACGGGGTGAGCGTGTTCGCCCGGACGATCTCCGCCACGCTCCGGCTGGACCGCGACGGCACGTCGTTGACCTCGCCGCGCGCCACCCGCTCGGCGACCTGCGCCGCCGTCAACCCCGCCTCGGCCACCCAGTCAGCATGCCTGACGCGGCCCCGCGACCGACGCCTACATCCCGCACCCGTTCCTCGACATGATCATGATCTTCTTCGACGACCTCGCCAGGGCGGCGGCGGGCGCGTCAGCACCGGCGCGGATCGGTCGATCAACCAGGCCGCCGGCCGATAGGGCAGCCAGGGATGCCCTTGATGCCGCCCTGGGACGGTCGATCGCGGCAGGTTCGACCAGGTAGAACCGAGGCATGCGTCCGCCGCATGCGGTGGAGGAACCGGGCGAGCGACCGGAGCGGGTCCAAGGCCGGCCGGTCGAGGCCGATCGTCCCGCCGCCACACCCGCCGCCGCCCCGGCGAAGCCGACCCAGATGCTCGCTCTGCAGCAGAGCGCCGGCAACCGTGCGGTGGCAGCCGGCCTGGCCCGCGACCGGGCGGCCGGCAGAGCCGCGCCGCCGGCTCGGCCGTCGGTGCAGCGGCAGGGCGCCGGCCCGCTCTCGTTTCTCGGCCCCGTTCAATCGGCGCCGCCGAGCGCGCTCGGGTCCGCGTTGGCCGCCGCCACGAGCGCCGCGCCGGCCGCCCTGGAGGCCGGCCGGGCCGAGTTGTCGGGGCAGTTGCCGGCCGGGCCCGCACCGACCGGGCTCCCGCCGGGCCCGGCGGCGGAACTGCCCGAGCTGGCCGGGCTGGGCGGTGCCGGTGCCGCCGGTGCCCCGGCCGTCCGCGACGAGCCCGGGGCAGCCGATCCGGCCCAGGCGGAGCGGCTGGCGGCGTCGGGGGCCACCTCGATCGCCGCTGCCGCGTCCGCCACCGTCGTCCCGGTCCCGGACCCGGCCGCGATCGTCCACCCCGAACTGAGCGCCGGCCGGCTGGCGCCGCCGACGCTCGCCGCCGCGGCGGCCCTGCCCGGGCCCGGCGCCGTCCCGACCGCGGTGGACGACGAGAAGGTCGCCCTCGACGCGACGATGGGTCCGGAGGTCGAGACGTCGCTGACCTCGATCCTCGCGCCGGCCCGCGCGTCCGACGCGGCGTACGGCCGGGCCGCGACGTCCATCGGCACCGGCGCCAAGACGCAGGTCGCGACCGCCGCGACGAGTACCAGGAGCCAGCAGCAGGCGGCGCTGGCTGGAACGGGCGCGCAGGTCACCGGCCTACATGCGGAGTGGTCAGGGCAGAAGGCGGCGGTCGCGGAGGAGCACCGGGCGGCGATCTCAGCCGACGCCGCCCGGACCCGGACCGACGCGACCCGGACGCTGGCCGAGGCGGACGCGAAGGCCGCCGACGAGAAGGCCAGGGCGCAGCGGGAGGATTCCGGCGGCGGGGGCCTGTGGGGGCGGGTCAAGGCCGCCGGGTCCGCGGTCGTCGGCGCGGTCAAGAGCGTGGCGTCCAGCGTCTGGGCCGGGATCACGGCGATCGTCAACGCGGCCCGCGACCGGGTCAAGGGAATGCTCGGCGGCCTGCTGCAGGCGGTGCGGGCGCGTGTCGCGGCGGCGGTCAAGGCCCTCGCGGACGGTGCGCGACGGGTGGCCGGCGCGATCGCCGCCGCTGTGCGCCGGGCCCGCGACCTCGTGACCCGCCTGGCGCACGCGGTCCGGGACCTCGCCGTCCGGGTCTGGCAGGCGGCGGCCGACCGGCTCTCGCGGCTGTGGCAGTCGCTGCGGGCCGCGGCCGAGGCGGCGATCCGGGCCGCCCGGAACCTGCTGGCCAAGGTCGCCAACGCGCTCGCCCTGGTCAAACAGATCCTCAAGCTGCTGGGCAACAAGCTGCTGGGCTTCATCATCGAGGCGGTCCAGGACCCGCAGGGCAAGATCGTCGCGCCGATCGTCGCCAAGGCCGCGCCGATGACCGGCGGCGTACCGGGTAAGGCCGACGAGCTCGCCCACCAGTCGGCCGGACCTGGTGCGGCGGGTGCGGCGGGGCCTACGGCGCAGCGCGCGGCCGTCCAGCGCCAGGCCGTGGCGCCGGCCCCGGTCGGCGAGACGTTCTGGTCCGGGGTCGGTCGGCACCTCAGGGCCGCGGGTGCGAACTTCCTGGACAACTGGGCGTCGATCCTGGGCAAGGTGATCATCGACGTCCTGCTCTGGGTACCGATGATCGTGCAGGAGGGCCCGAAACTCTGGGCGGAGATCAAGGGCATCTTCTCGGGTGGCGGTGGCGTCGACCGTCTCGACCACGCGCTCGGCGCGCTCCGCCACCTCGTCAACATCGTCGGCGGCACCCTGGCCACGGTCGGCGTGTGGGCCCTGATCATCGCGCTGGCGGGCGGCCCGGTTGCCGAGGGCGTTGTCCTCGGGGTCTACGAGACCGCGAGCCTCACCGTCATCGGCGTGGACCTCGCCCTGGCCGCCGCCGAGCTGAGCAAGGACGCCTACAGTGCCACCCGCCCCGGCATCGACGGCGGCACCCGGGACCGCTACCTGGGGATGTTCGCGGGCAGCGGGATCGCCGCCGCGATCACCGTGGTGCTGGTCGCACTCGGCGTCCTGGCCTCCAGGTTGGCCAAGGCGTTCAAGGCGAGCCGCGCCGCGGGGGCCGCGGAGGCGGCCGAGGGCGGCAAGACCTCAGCGCCGGTGGAGGAGAACGCGCCGGCGCCGGTGGAGGACAAGGCGCCGGCGCCGGTGGAGGAACCCAAGCCGGCCGAGCAGGTGGAACCCGGCAAGACCGAGGAGCCACCGGCCGAGGACAGCGAGTCGGGCCAGGTCGAGGCGGACAAGGCGTACGCCGCCTGCTTCCTGGCCGGCACGCTGGTCGTCGCGGGGCGCGGCGCGGTCGTCGTCGAGTCGCTGTCCACGGCGGATCTGGTGTGGTCGCGGCGGCCCGGGGCGGAGCCGGTGCGGCTGACCGGCATCGCGGACACGTTCACCGGCTCGGCGGTGCGGGTGCGGCGGATCACGGTCGGGCGGGCCAGCGTGCTGGCCACCCGCCGGCACCGGTTCAGCGTGCTCGGCACCGGCTGGGTGGCGGCGCAGGATCTCGTGCCGGGGTCGGTGCTGGAGACGGCGTCGGGCGCCGGCGTCCCGGTGAGCGCGGTCGCGGAGGTCGCGTACGCCGCCGCGCAGCCCACGTACAACCTCACGGTCCCGGCCACCTCCACCTACCTCGTTCGGGTCGGGGAGCACGACGTCCTGGTCCACAACGGGAAGACCCCGCCGACGCCGCCGAACTTCGACCGCGTCCTCTACTGGGTGTTCGGCAAGAAGGCGGTCGTCCGCCCCACCGACACCGACGGCAAGTCCCTGTGGAAGACGACGTCCAAGGCCGACGTGGACAAGATGATGGAGGCCCGGGTCAACGGTGACGGTCGGCCCGTCGACGATCCGCACGCGTTCTACGAGCCCAAGCAGTTGGAGGATGCCGGGATAGTGTTGCCCGAGACCGCGGGGGAGGGGGCCGTCGCGGCGACCGGGCTCAGCCATCACAGCGCACGGCCGGCCAGCACGCCGGATCCGAGCCTGCCGCTCGACGCGGAGGCGCTCGAAGGTCTGCAGAAGTCGCTGGACGCGGCGGGCGCGCCCACCGTTGTCAAACCGAAGGCGTTGAAGGGGACATGCGGCTAGAACTGCCGGCGATACCGGAGCGCTGGGCGGCACCGCTGCCCTACGACGGCCCGCCGGTGGCCGCGCTGGCCCTGTCCGGGTCGCTGCTGGCGATCGCGGACGACGACGGCACTGTCTCGCTCCGGCCCGTGGATGTCGCCGGCCCGGACCTGCTCCGCTGGCGCCCCGACTTCGCCGCCGGCCGGGTCGACCTGAGCGGGTCGGGCACCGCCCTGCTGGTCCGCTCCCGGGCGGGAGACCTGATCGAGGTCCGGGACGTCCGCAGCGGGTCGTCCTTCCAGCTCGTCTCCGCGGTGCCGGGCATCCCGCTGGCGGTGGGCGGCTTCGCCTGGCATGGCCAGCGCGAGATCCTCCTCGCCTCGACCGGGGCGGGGCGGCTGCAGGTCATCGACCCGGCGTCCGGGCAGGTCCTCTCCGATCGCCCCGTCCGCGCTCCCCGCGGGCTGGTGTACCGGGGTTTCAGCGCGATGGCTGATCGCGACTCGGTGATTGCCGTCGGGTACTACGCGGACGAGGCGAAGGACTCCCTCGTCCGGCTCTCGGTCAGCCGCCTGCTCGCCGAGGACGGGTACCTCGAGGCCGCGTTGCACCGGCCCGAGTTCGGCGACTACGCCTACCGGCTGGCCGCCGGCCCGGCCGGGCCCGACCAGGCGGTGATCTACCGCGACGCGGAGGACGACGAGGATCCCGACGACGAGGAAGACGACCCGAACCGGCCCGACGTCCACGGGCTCAACGGCGTCTACTTCCGCCGGCTGGACGACGCGGTCGCCGGGCAGCGGATCCCGTTCACCACCGAGATCCGCACCGGTGATCCGATCTTCGCCACGCCGTCGTTCGTCGCGATCGCCACCGCGGCCGGCCTCCGCTCGGTGGACCGGTCGACCGGGACCGCGATGCTGCTGCCTGCCGGCGCGACGGCGGTCCACCCGTCGACCACACGGGCCGTCGTCTGGGCCGGCGGGCGGCTGAGCCTGATCACCGTCCCGTCCTGACCTCGGGGTCGCCGACGCCGTCGCCGCGCGCCATCCTGGCCGGCGCCGCCCGGTAGGCCAACCGGGGGCAGGCGTGCCGATCCCGCGCCGGCCCGCCACGCACCCGGACATCTCGTCCTACGCCCTCACCAAGATCCTCGTCCGGTACCGGCTGAGGGCCGCCCGTGAGCCCGCCGGCGCCGGCGGGCCCGGCAGGGCGTTACCCGCCGGCCGGGGTAGGCGTGCTGCTCGGGGTGACCGCCGGCTGCGTGGTGGCTGTGCCGGCCGGTTCGCTGCCGGCGGGTGGCGCCTCACTGCCGCTGGTCGGGTCGGCGCTCGGCGGTGGGGTGGTCGCGGGTGGCTCGGTGGTCGCGGGCGGCTCGGTGGTAGCCGGTGGCTCGGTGGTCGCCGGGGGAGTGGTCGGGGGCGGTTCGCTGCTGGCCGGCGGGGTGGTGCTGGCCGGCGGTGTCGTGCTGGCCGGCGGTGTCGTACGGGGTGGTGTCGTACCGGGCGGTGTGGTGGCCGGTGGGGTCGTTCCGGTCGGTGGGGCGGAGGTGCCGCGGTGCCCCGCGGGCGGCGCGGCCGGTGCGGCGGGCAGGTCGAGGGCGGGGTCGCCGGTCGGGGCGGAGCCGAGCTGCGCGCCGGGGAAGCCGGGCACAACGGGCAGACCCGGGAACGTGCCGACCGGCGGGACCGGGCCGGTGAGCTGGCCGGCGACCCGGACCGCGCCGGCGTAGCCGTCCAGCCAGACCGGCGCGACCCGGACCACGTCGTTGGTCTGCGGCGCGTGCACCACGTACCCGGCGCCGAGGTACATCGCCACGTGGTGGACGGTGTTCAGGTCGGCCGGGTTGTACGCCCAGAACATCAGGTCACCGGGCTTGAGGTCGAGCAGCCGGACGGGTGTGCCGGCGCGGGCCTGGTCGGCGCTGACCCGGGGCAGCGCGACGCCGGCGGCCGCGTACGAGCGCTGGGTCAGGCCGGAACAGTCGTAGGCCGCCGGGCCGGTCGCGCCCCAGATGTACGGCCGGCCGAGCTGGGCGAGCGCGAAGTCGACGGCTATCCCGGCGACCGCGGCGGCGGTGGCGGCGGTGGCCGGAGGCGGCGGCGTCGCGGCGGCCGCCAGCGCTGCCGGGGAGCCGACCGCGGCACGCCAGCCGGCCAGCGCGGCCGCCGCCGGCATCGCCTGCCGGGCCAGTTGGCCCAGCTCAGCGACCTGCACGGCCGGCGGCTCGACCTGCCAGCCGGGGGCGTACAGGCCCACCGGCACGGCCGGCGGGACGTACTGGTCAGCCGGCCGGACCTCGCCCGGCGCCGCGGCGGCGGCCGGCCCCTGACCGGGGGCCGACGAGGCGACGAGCGCGGCCACCGCCACCGAGGTGGCACCGGCCGCGGCCCGCTGGCGGAACGTCCTCAGAGCGCGCATCCGGTCCAGCATGCGTCAGCCCCGAGACATCCGACAGCCCTAACGGACAGATCGCCCGGGTCAGTTCTCCTGCCCCACCCGCCCCGTTAACCCCAGCCGCGGCGCCCGGGCAGGTGGGTCAGGCGTGTACCGGGGGCCGCCGGTCGGCCCACGGTGCCGCCTGTTCCAGCTGGCTGGCGACCCGGACCAGCAGGTCCTCCCGCCCGTAGCCGGCGACCAGCTGGACGCCGACCGGCAGCCCGCCGGCGGACCAGTGCAGCGGCAGCGTCACCGCCGGCTGGCCGGTCACGTTGAACTGCGGGGTGTACGGGATGAAGCTGACGATCCGGGGACCCTCCCGCTCGGGGCCGGCCCCGGTGAACCAGCCCAGCTCCGGCGGCGGCGCGCCGACCGTGGGGGTGAGCAGCAGGTCGCGATCACCCCACCACTCCGTCATCCGCCGCACCCAGAGGCCCAGCCAGGCACGGCTCCGCAGGTAGCGCACCACGTCCAGGGCCTTGCCGGCCTGGCGGTACGCGACGTTGCGCGGCTCGATCTCGTCGTCGCCGATCGCCCGGCCGAGCAGCAGCTCCAGGTCCTGGAAGGCGGTCTCGGTGTCGGCGGCGATCACCGCGAGGAAGTGCGCGGCGAACTCGGTCTCATGCATGGCCGCCGGGGCCGACTCCTCGACGTGGTGGCCGAGCGACTCCAGCAGGCGGGCGGCGCCGGCGACCGCGGCCCGGCACTCCGGGTCGTCCAGGTAGCCCTCGGTGCCGGGCCGGTCGAGCACGCCGATCCGCAGCCGGCCCGGGTCGGCGCCGACCTCCTCGGTCAGCGGCCGCGGCAGCGGCGGCGCGTAGTACGGCTCGCCGGGCATCCGGCCGCTGATCGCGTCCAGGATGCCGGCCGTGTCGCGGACCGTCCGGGTGACCGAGCCGTCGATCGTCGCGCCGGCCCACCCCTCGCCGACGAGCGGGCCCTGGCTCACCCTGGCCCGGGTCGGCTTCAGCCCCACCAGCCCGCACTCGCTGGCCGGGACCCGGATCGAGCCGCCGCCGTCGTTGGCGTGCGCGACGGCGACCATCCCGCTGGCCACGGCCGCCGCCGACCCGCCGGACGAGCCGCCGGTGGAGTGCCCGGTGTTCCACGGGTTGCGGGCCGGCGCGTTGGCCTTCGGCTCGGTGGTGATCGTGGTGCCCAACTCCGGCACGTTGGTCCGGCCGAGCGCGACGAACCCGGCGGCCCGGAACTGGTCGGCCAGGTAGGAGGTCAGCGGCCAGGCGAAGCCCCGCAGCGGGCCCAGGCCGAACGCGGTGGGCTCACCGGCGACCAGGCAGCCGAGGTCCTTGAGGAGGATCGGGACGCCGCGGAACGGGCCGGCCGGCAGGTCACCGCCGGCCTCGGCCCGGGCCTGGTCGAACCGGGTGCGGATGACGGCGTCCAGTCGCGGGTTGATCGCCTCGATGCGGGCGATGGCCGCGTCGACCAGTTCCTTGGGGCTCACCTCGCCGCGGCGGACAAGGTCGGCCTGCGCGGTGGCGTCCAGCCACGTCGTGTCAGTCACGAGTGGACGCTACCCGGCAGTAGCGTCGCCGGTCGCGCG
>JBBWZH010000192.1:0-3439 GCA_039648995.1 Mycobacteriales bacterium | reverse complement strand
GACCCGGTGCTCCAGTGGCGCGAGCAGCTCATCTCCGACGACGACGTGCTGACCAGCCAGGTGGCCAACCGCGGCACCGTCGAGGCGTTCGACCGGCTGGCCCGGGCGATCGTCGACGACGCCGCGTGGGAAGGCCTATGACGAAAGCGGAGATGGTCTTCGGGGAGGTCGCCGCGCAGCGCACCGTGGCGTCGGTGCCGCTGTCGCACCTGTCCATCGAGCTCGGCCACCTCTACCGGGAAGACCTCGACGCGGAGGACATCAACGGCTACGGCCGCCGGCTCGGCCACCACTTCAAGGCGGTCCGGCCGTGGGTGGACGCGCTGCGGCAGGGCTTCACCGACGTCCGGCCGGGCCGGGCGCCGCGGATCAGCACCTGCTTTCTGGTGGACGACTACTTCGGCGACTTCAGCACCCCGGCGCAGTTGGTGCCGGCGCTGGTCACCGCGGCCGACTCGGTCGGGCTGCAGATCGACTACCTGGCCCGCGAGTCCGGCTGCGCCGACGCGGACGGGGTGCCGCTGGCCGCGCTGGTGGAGGCCCGGCTGGTGGACGACCCGCCGCCGGACACCACCGGCACCCGGCCGCCGGCCCGGGAGACCGGCTGGCTGTGCAACGGGCAGCGGACGCCGGCCAGCGCGGAGGCGCTCAGCGCGCTCGGCGGCTGGGCCCCGCCGACCGAGAACGGCGCCCGCAATCACTCGATCTTCGTCGACGTCGAGCTGTGGAACGAGCAGGACGGCCGGCGGGTCTGGTCCTGCCCGTTCCTCGCCGCGGTCTGGCAACTGCTGCGGCTGGGGCTGCTGCGCAACCTGGGCGAGCCGGTCGCGGTGCCGGCACCGCTCAGCCTGGCCGAGCTGCCGGAGACCTGGGCCGAGCTGCCGCCCGTCGCCCAGCTCACCCCGCGGCCGGCGCCGTTCAGCGCGTACCGCACCGCCTCGGTGCTGGCCAGCCGGTTCCTCCCGGTCGAGCTGGCGGTGCGGACGATCCTGAGCCAGGTGCACGTCGACCCCGAGGCCGACCAGCAGGTCGTGCGACGCAGCGGCGCCGAGTCGGTCGCCCTCCCGGCCGAGGTGGTCGACCGGGTCAGCTACGTCTTCCTGAGCTGACCGGCGGACGCGATGCTGGCCATCGGCGAGATCCGGACCGGGCTGCTGCAGAACTCGACCGCGGTGCCGGCCGCGCTGACCACCCGGGCGCTGGCGCTGCTGCCCGGCGAGCTGGTCCGCTCGTCCGAGCGCCCGATCGCGTACGCCGTCTCGCCGGAGCGGTTGACCGGGCTGGACTGCCGGCTGCCCACCCGGTCCCGGGCGCGGGCCCGCGGCGTCGGCACCGCGGTCACCCGGGCGGCGATCACCGGCGGCCGGGTGCTGCAGGCGTCGACCCGCACGGTGCTGATGCGCGCCGGGACCGACCGGCGGCTGCCCTGGGCGCACTACCTGGCCCGGCCGGGGGTGGTCGAGGTGACCGGCCGCGCCGGTTTCGCCGACGTGGCCGACGGCTACCTGGGCGTGCCGCAGCAGTCCACGCTCGATCTGGCCGCGCTGAACGAGCGGCTGTTCGACGACATCGTGATGCGGCCGGAGCTGGACCGGCGGCCGCCGTTCCGGGTGGCCCGGACCACGCTGCGCTGGGTGGCCGAGGTCGCCGACGAGCCGGCGGTGCCGGTGCGCCGCCCGCCGCGGCCGGCCGGCGACGGCGACGGCGCCGGGGACGGCCCGGCGCAGGCGCAGTTCTGGCTGGCCGGCGGCACGCTGCGGACGGCCCGGCTGGCGCTGCCGGCCGACCACCTGCCGATGGTGGTCGAGCTGTGCGAAGACCTCGCGCTGCACGACTGGCTGCTGACCACGGTCACCGGTCTGATCGAGCGCGGCCGCCCGGACGCCGCCCCGGGCTCGGTCGCCGACACCGCGGCGGTGCAGCGGATACGGCCGGCCGTCGATCACCTGCTGCATCTGTGGATGCCGGCGGCCCGGGTGGACCGGCGGCTGCTGCCGCTGTGGGAGAGCCTGGAACGACGTCCGGGCTTCACTCGTCAATGGGATGTGTCGGTAAGTCGCATTCGGGATCAGATCGCCCTGACCACCGTCGGTCTGCTGGGGATCGTGGCGGAAGGGATTACCCGGGCATGACGAACGTGGCAAGCAGGCGGGGGGTCGGCGTCGCCGCTTCTTCGGTCATTCGCAAGGTTGTCGTCACGCTGCTGACCGGCGGAATCGCGTACCTGCTCGCCACTCCGCTGACCACCGGGGACGCGATTATCGTGTCCTCGTTCATCGGCGGGGTCGTACTGGTCGTGCAGTTCCTCATCGAATTCGACGACCGGCTGCAGGGGGTGGAGGACGACCAGACCGTGCGGCTGGCGGGGCTGGAGAAGCAGCAGGCCGGGCACACCGGCGAAGTCCGGAACCTGGTGCAGCAGAGCTTCCTGAAGATCAGCCAGGCGACCGAGCTGTTCGGTCTGGTGGAGGCGTCCGCGCTGCGGACGGACGCGGTGATCCAGCTGGTGCAGCACTCCACCGCGCTCACCCAGGAGCTGCCGCCGCTGGTGGCCCGGGTGGCCCAGGCCGAGATCGTCCGCACCTCCCGGTTCCTCAAGGAACTCGGCGACGGCACAGCCAGCTACGAGGGGGAAGACCGGGACTGGCTGCTCGCGCTCGCGCACCACGCGAAGGTCAGCATCGACGCGACCAGCCTGAACACGGTCGACGCCCGCGGCCGCGGGCTGGACAGCACCTTCTGGCTGTCCGATCTGGGCCAGCGCTACCTGGAGGTCCAGCGCAGCGTGGCCCGCACCGGCATCAGGATCCGGCGGATCTTCATCGTGGACCGGCCGGGCGCCGCGCACGGGCCGGAGTTCTATGAGATGTGCCGGCTACAGGCCCGGATGAACATCGAAGTCCGGATCCTGACCGCGGCCGATCTGGAAGCCCCGCTGAAGACGAAGCTGCTCGACTTCATCCTCTTCGACAACGCGGTCAGCTACGAGACGACTCCGGCCTACAGGATCGACGAGTCGTCCCCGCCGGAAATCGTACAGACGCGCCTACAACTGCAGCCGGACATTGTCGAGGAACGAATCGACCGGTACCGCGACCTGTGGGAACGCGCCAAGCCGTTTGTCATGGCGGACCAACCAGCCGGTTAGGCCTTGTCAAGACGGCAGACCAGCCGCCATTCGGCCGTGCCGCGCAGACGGTCATCTGCCGGATCCGCGCGGCGCAGCTATGCCAATCTGCCGAAAACTTGGTCAACCGCACTGCACCCGGCGCGCTGGTAGGCAACGATGACTCATCCGATCAGTTCCCGGTAGAGCGCCAGGTCTCCCGGGAGCAGGCGACGGGACACGGGGCATGCCGGAGCCGGAGGTGCAGCGATGCCGGGCGTCTTCATCAATTATCGGGTCGAGGACGAGGCCTATGCGGCCGCGCTGCTCGAC
>JBBWZH010000172.1:0-13266 GCA_039648995.1 Mycobacteriales bacterium | reverse complement strand
GCGGCGGCGATGCCGAGCTTGTCCAGCAGGGTGAGCGCGGCCGGCAGCAGCGCGTCGCGGGCGCCGTCGTGGATGAGCAGCAGGTTCAGCCGGTTGCAGACGCCGAGCCGGTCCAGGCTGTCGGTGATGATCCGGTGCGCCAGCTCCGGGTCGGCGGCGCGGTCGAGGTAGAGGACGCCGCCGCCGTCCGCGTGCGCCAGCGTGCGGACGCCGTGCGCGGCCGCCGCCGCGGCCAGCAGCCGGGTGGTCTCGCCGCTACCGCGAAGGATCACCAGCGGGATCAGGCCCGGCTGCCGGACCAGCGCCTGCGCGGAGCCGTGCCCGGTCGCGCGGACCAGCTGGATCGCCCGCGGGTCCAGCCCGGCGCTCTCCAGCGCCGGCGCGATGACCGCGTCCAGTAGCGCGGCGGCGCTGCCCAGCGCGGCCGACCCGGTGCGCAGCACGCCGGCGTTACCGGATTTCAGCAGCTGCGAGGCGACGTCCACGACCACGTTCGGCCGGGCCTCGAAGTTGACGCCGATCACGCCCACCGGGCGCAGCCGCTCCTCCACGCGCAGGCCGCCGGGCAGGTCGCGGACGAACCGGCGCCGGCTCGGGTGCGGCGCGGCGGCCAGCACCCGCAGCTGGTCGGCCATGCCGGCCAGCCGGGCCGGGTCGAGCCGCAGCCGGTCGCGCATCGCCGCCGGCATGCCGGCCTGCTCGGCCGCGGCCAGGTCGCCCCGGTTGGCCGCGAGCACCGCCGCCGACCCGGCGCCGAGCCGGCCGGCGATCGCCCGCAGCGCCGCGTCAACCGCCGGCGGGCTGGCCGCCGCGATGCTCCCGGCCGCGGCCCGCGCCGCCTCCGCCGCCCCGATCACGACGCCGTCGACCGGCTGCTCGTCTGCCACCACGCCACGGTACCGGGCCACCGTGCCGGGGCGCGGCACGTACAGTCGCTGGGTGGGCGGAGCACCGGTTGACCAGGGCGGGTATGCCGACCTGCGCCGGCTCGAGGCGTTCACCGCCAAGACCCTGTACGCGGTGGACGGCCGGGCCGGCGGCTCCCCGTTGCTGACCGATATCGCCGGGCTGACCGGCGCCGCGACCGCCGCGGTCGACGCGGGCGGTGGGCACGTGCTGGAGTCGGCGCACGTGGTGTTCCCGAACGGTGCCGTCACCCTGGTGCTCATCCTGGCCGAATCGCACCTGTCCATCCACACCTGGCCGGAGGAGGACCTGATCGCGATCGACCTGTTCAGCTGCGGGGCGATCGACGGTCAGCGGGTGCTGGACGATCTGGTCGGCGCGCTGCGGCTGGGCGACGTCATGAGCCGCTCTGTACCCCGGGGCCTGCCGCCGGCGTGACCCGGGCGGCGACGAACGCGGCGAGCGTGCCGAGCGTGGCCAGCGCGTCCAGGTTGATGTCCTCGTCCGCCACGTCCACCCCGTAGCGGGCCCGGATCTGGCGCAGCAGCAGGGTGCCGGCGAGCGAGTCGAGCCGCACCGGCGGGTGCAGCAGCGGGGTCTGCGGGCCGATCGCGGCCAGCTCCGGCCGGCCGGTCAGCTCGACCAGCATCCCGCGCAGCTCCTCGATCACAGCGGCACCGGGGCCTCGACCGTCACCCATTCCGGCAGCGCCGGCGGCTGGCCGCCCAGCCCGCGCCGGAACCAGGTCCGGCCCTCACGGTCCACATCGGACGGTTCGGCCCGGAAGCCGGCGGCGACCAGGGCCAGCCGCAGCGGCACGTTGCGGTCGTCCAATCGGCTGGGCACCAGCAGCGCGGTGCCGTCCTGGCCGGCGGCCGCCCGGGCCAGCCAGGCCAGCAGCGCCTCGATCACCCCGCGACCCATCGCCCGGCAGGACATCATCAGCAGCTGCACCGTCCACTCCGGACTCGGCCGGCGCCGCGGGCCGGTGTGCACGATCGCGGCGCCGATCAGCCCGTCGTCGCCGAACCGGTCGCGCAGCCGGAGCACGCTGACCCGGTGCTCCGGCGAGGCCAGCCAGCCCCGCAGCTCCGGCTCCAGGACCGCCCGGCGGACCGAGTTGAACTGGTGCGTGCGCGCGGCCAGCTCGGCCAGCCGGGGCAGGTCGGCCGCGGCGGCCGGCGCGATCGTCAGTTCGGTCCGGCACCAGCGCAGGAAGTCCGATGTGGACCGGCCGTGCTCGCGGGCGGCCTGCTGCCGGGCCTGCGCCTGCGCGTAGCTGGCGGCGCGGGCCCGCGCCTCCGCGGTCACCACCGGCGGGCACAGCGCCGGCCAGCCCAGCGCGTCCGGCACGTCCTCCGGGGAGAGCACCAGCACGTCGGGCAGCGCCTGCTCCACCTCGGCCCGCTCGTACGGGTCATCGTCGACGAACGCGAGCGCCTCCAGGCCGACGTTCAGCTCGCGGGCCACCCGGCGCAGCGACTCCGACTTGCGCCCCCAGCCGTACTGCGGCGAGACGAACGGGGCCGGCCAGTCGGCCAGCCCGGGCAGCGTGGCGGCCAGCTCGGCCGGGTTCCGGCTGGCGATGCTGTTCAGCACGCCCCGGCCGTGCAGCTCGGCGAGCGCGGCCAGCAGCGCCGGCTCGGCGCCCGGCGGCTGTGCCGCTTCCAGCCAGACCCCGGTCAGCAGCGTGTTGTCCAGGTCCCAGACCACGCACTTGACGACCCGGTCGACCGGCCCGGGCCCGGCCGGCTCAGCCATCGGCGGCTGGCCGCAGCCGCATGGTCAGGTGCACCGCCTCGAACCCGAACTTGCGGTAGAGCGTGCGCATCCCGAGATTGCGCGCGTGCACCTTGCCGACGAGCTCGGTCAGCCCCTCCGCGGCCGCCGCGTCGAGCACCGCGGCCAGCAGCAGCTCGCCGAGCTCGCCCCGGTCCGGCCCGTCGGCGACGGCCAGCGAACGGAAGTTGCCGTACCGGGCCCCGGTGAGCGAGTTGGTCCGGCTGGTCAGCCAGGCCCAGCCGAGCGGCGTGTCGTCCGGGTCGGCCACCGCTACCAGGGTGATCTCGCCGGGCTGGCCGAGCGCCTTGCCGACCCGCTTGCGGTGCAGCGCCGGATCGACGATCGCCTCGTCGTCGAAGGAGATCCTGGCGATCTCGATCTCGAACCCGGCGATCCGGTCCAGGTCCGGCTCCCCGGCCGGGCGGACGGTGTACGTCATCGCCGGCCCGGGCCGTCGTCCCGCCGCCACCGCGGCTTCCGGCCGGACGGATGGCTGGCGGCCGGCTCCCGCCCCGCCGGCGGCCCGGCCGGCTCGCGGCTGGCCGGCTCGGGTCGGGCCGGCTCGCGGCTGGCCGGCTCGGGTCCGGCCGGCTCGCGGCTGGCCGGTCCGCGGCCGGGGGGCTGCTGGCGGGGGAGCGGGCGGAAGACGGTGCCGGCGCAGCCCGGGCAGCCGGCCGCCTGCAGGTCGGCGATCCGCGGCCACCGCTCGCCCGGGCCGACCAGGTGCACCGCCGTGCAGTTCGCGCAGCGGTACGGCCGGGCCTGCACGACCCGGGTGTCGGCGCTGTACAGCGGCCCGTCGTAGCCGCCCTCGATCGCCGGCGCGGCCGAGTCGGTGCTGCGCAGGTGGTAGAGGTGGCTGCTGCCGGCGAGGATGCCGGCGCCCAGGTAGCTGTTGAAATTCGGGACCAGCGCGCGGACGGCCAACCCCATGCCGGCGATCAGCGCCTGGGTGCGCAGCGTCTCGTCCGGCCGGCGGGCGCCGAACGAGAACAGCACGTGCGCGCCGGCCTCCGGGCGCAGCGCCGACACCGCCCGGGACAGGAACAGCTCGGCCCCGGCCACCGTGTACGGCGGGTCGGTGCAGACCAGGTCGAACTCGCCGCGCAGCGCCGCCGGCAGCGGCTGCCGCGCGTCGTGCTCGACGGCCTGCACCGGTACACCGAACTCGCCGGCCGACTGCGCGATGAACGCCAGCAGGTCGCGGTCGACGTCCACGACGGTCAGCCCCACCAGGGCGGCGGCGCGGCCGGCCCGGGCGGCGTACGCGGCCAGTGCCAGCGAGGTCAGGTCGTCGTCGCCGAGCACCAGCAGCCGCTTGCCGGTGAGCGCGCCGAGGTCGTCCAGCAGCAGCGCCCGGCGCAGCTTGGTGTCGACCGTGCAGTGCGTCTGGTCCAGCTCGACCTTGGCCTCGGGCACCGCGGCCGCCAGCCGGTCGAGTTGCGCGGCCACCGGGGCCAGCTCCGGCGGCACCTGCCAGCCGAGGCCGGCGCAGCCCGGGCAGCGGCCGGGGAACGCCGGCGCCTGGTCACCCAGCGCGGCCCGGCCGGCCGCGGTCAGCCGCACCGGCTGGCTGCGCTCCAGCACGCCGCGCTGGCGCAGCTCGTTGCAGACCGCGGCCACCAGCGGCACCGGGATCTCGACCGCGCGGGCCACGTCACGCACCGGCACCGGCTCGGCCCGGCCGATCGCGCGCAGCACGTCCCGCACGCCGGCCCGGCCCTCGGCCAGTCCGACCGCGGCCGCGACCTCCGCGACGGCGGCGTCCAGCGTGAGACCGCGCTCGCCCGCCACCGTCGCCGCCACCCGATCAGCTTACGGCGGCGCCCACCCCACCCAGCGCCGGCCGCCGGCCGGCCGACCTCGCCGGGCGCCGGCCCGCCGACCTCGCCGGGCCGCCGGCCGGCCGACCTCGCGGGGCCGCCGGCCGGGCCACGCCGCCGGCCGGCCGGGCCGGGCCGCTCAGCTCACGGCGGCGGTGGGCACCGGGCGGCCCGCGGCCAGGGTGAGCTGGCGGCCGGCCCAGCGGCGGCGCAGCCACCGGTCGTGGCTGGCGGCGACGATCGCGCCGGGCGCCGCCTGCAGCGCGACCTCCAGCTCCTCGACGAGGCTCAGCGAGAGGTGGTTGGTCGGCTCGTCCAGCAGCAGCAGGTGCGGGGCGGCCGCGATCAGCACGGCCAGCGCCAGCCGCCGGCGCTGCCCGACGGACAGCTGCCCGACCGGCCGGCTCACGTCGCGCGGCGCGATCAGGCCCAGCTCGGCCAGCGACGGCGGGTCGGCCCGGTCGGCGAGCGCGGCCGCGTACACCTCGACCGCCGGCCGGTCCGGGCGGGCGAACGTGACGTCCTGCTCCAGCAGGCCGACCCGCACCCCGCGCCGCCGTTGCGCGCTGCCGGTGGCCGGCGCCAGCCGGCCGGCCAGCACGGCCAGCAGCGTCGACTTGCCGGCCCCGTTGCCGCCGGTGACCAGCAGCCGGTCGTCGGCGGCCAGGTCGAGGTGGTCGACCGCGAGCCGGCCCGGCACGCGGACCCCGCGTACCGACAGCACCGGCCCGTCCCCGGCCGCGCCGGCCGCCCGGGCGGTCACCGCGCCGGCCATGAACCGCAGCGGCGCCGGCGGCTTGCGGACCTGCCGGCGGTCCAGGTCGTCCAGCCGCCGCTGCGCGTTGCGCACCCGCGAGGCCACCGCCTTCTGCACCAGCTCGCCGTGCGCGTTGTACGCCGCCTTGTCGCCGTCCGGCCAGGGCCGGTTGTGCGCGACCCGGCGGGCGGTGACCGCGACCGCCTGCCGCAGCGCGGTGAGCTGGTCCTGCTCGTCCCGGAACTGCCGCTCCCAGCGGGCCCGCTCGTCCCGCTTGGCGGTCAGGTAGTCGCTGTACGCGCCGCCGTACCGGGTGACTCCGCCCCGGGTGGGGTCGAGATCGCAGATCACCGTGCAGACCGCGTCCAGGAAGACGCGGTCGTGGCTGGCGGCGATCACCACGCCGGGCAGCCGGCGCAGGTGGTCCTCGACGAACCCGATCGCCTCGTCGTCCAGGTGGTTGGTGGGCTCGTCCAGTAGTAGCGCCCGGGGTTGCCGCAGCAGCAGCGCGGCCAGCGCGAGCCGGGACCGCTCGCCGCCGGACAGCGTCGCCGCCGGCCGCTGCCGGTCGATCCGGGCCAGGCCGAGGCCGGCGAGCACCCGGTCGGCGCGGTGGTCGGCGTCCCACGCCTCGGCCGCCTCCACCTCGGCCAGCGCGTCGCCGTACCGGGCTAGCAGCCCGGCGTCGTCCGGCTGCCGGTGCAGCGCCTCGGCCAGCCCGGCCAGCCGCCGCTCGGCGGCGCGCACCCGCGCCAGCGCCGCCTCGACCACCGCGCCGACCCGGTCGGTGCCGGCGAACGGCGGTTCCTGGTGCAGCAGCCCGACCTCGGCCGGCCGGGACACCTCACCCGCGTCGGCCCGCTCCACCCCGGCCAGCAGCCGCAGCAGCGTGGACTTGCCGACGCCGTTCTCGCCGACCAGACCGATGCGCTGGCCGGGCGACGCGGTCAGCGTGACGCCGTCCAGCACCCGGCGGGCGCCGTAGCTCTTGATCAGGTCGTGGGCTTGCAGGGACGGGGCTGGCATCGCGCACCACCGGGGAGATCACGGTCGGTGACCCGCCGGGCAACGCCTCGGCCGCGGGTCTGGTCGCGAAGTCAGCTCTCCATGTCGGGGTCCACGATGCCGGACCGGTCCGCTGCCGGCAACCGGGTTCCGGTCAGTGCGCCGGCTGCTCGACCGGCACGTCCCGGCCCAGGACGGCGGCCGCGACCGACGCCGGGGTGGCGTCGAAGCGCAGTTCCAGCAGGTCGGCCAGCAGTCGCGGGTCGCCGATGGTCAGCGGCGGGCTGGACACCGTGGTCGATTCGGCGTCCGGCCGGAACGTCGGCCGCAGCCCGAGCCGGTCGGCCATGGCCATCGCGACCGAGCCGACCGTGAGGCCGGTGCCGGAGCAGACGTTCAGCGTCACCCCCGGCTGCGGCTCGACCGCCAGCCGGCGCAGCACGGTGGCCAGGAAGCCGACCGGCACGAAGTCGTACACCGAGTCCAGCCGGCCGCAGCGCAGTTCCGGCGCGGCGACCCGGGCGGCGAGCAGCCGGCGGCGCAGGTCGCCGAGCACGGTCGCGACCGGCATCCCGGGGCCGACCACGGCGAACGGGCGCACCACGGTCAGCGGGATGCTCTCCCGGCCGGCCAGCCGCCGGGCCAGCGCGACCTGAGCGGTCTTGGCCCGCCCGTACGGGCTGTTCGGCGTGACCCGGCTGCTCTCGGAGATCCGCGCGCCGGAGCCGTACTCCGCCGCCGACCCGAGCACGATCACGTACGGCCGCTGGCCCTCGTGCGCGGCGGCGAGCAGCAGGCTGGCGGTGGTGCTCACGTTCGCCGCGTAGGTACCGGCCGTGGTGGCCGCCCGCCCGCCGGCGATGTGGATCACCGTGGACGGCTCGGCCCAGCGCAGCACCGCCATCGCCTCCTCCGCCCGGGTCAGGTCGGCAGGGAGGTGGTCGGCGCTCCGGGCGCCGCTCCGGCTGGTCGTCCGGCACGGCAGCACCTCGCGCACCGCCGCCGCCACGGTCTGTCCGATGAAGCCGCTCGCACCTGTGACGAGCACCCGCGCGGGAGCCGCCGTCACCGGCTTCGTCTGCTGTTGCCGTACTCCGGTCCTGCCCTCGGCATCACGTCACCCCTCGTCGCGCCGCGTCCGGCGCCGGCCCTGGCGTGCGCGGCCACCGTCACGTTGGTCATTCGACCAGATGCGACGCGTGCACGCCGAAGGGTTGCACAACTACCAGGCGCACGCTGGGGGTTACCAGCAGTCCATCGCGGTCATCGGTGGGCGGCCCGTCGACTGCGCCGAACGGCCGCCGGCCGCCACGGCCGCGGCTGGCGGCTGCGCCGGCAGCCTCAGGGTGAACGCGGCGCCCGCGCCAAGTGTGCTGGTCACAGCCGCCTTGCCGCCCCAGGCCTCGACGATCCGGCGGACGATGGCCAGGCCCAGCCCGGTGCCGGACCCGGCCTTGGCGTTGCCGCCGCGGTGGAACGTGCTGAAGACGTGCGGTAGATCCTCGGCCGGGATGCCGGCACCGCTGTCGACGATCTCGATCACCACCCAGCCACCGTCCCGCCGGCCGCGGACCTCGATCGTGTCGTCCTCGCCGGTGAACTTCAGCGCGTTCTCCAGCAGGCAGTCCAGCGCGGTTTCCAGCCGCTCGCCGTCCAGCGCCGCCGTCCCGGCCGTGGTGTGGACCCGCCAGCGCCGGGCCGCCGCCGGCACCCAGCGGCGCGCGGCCCGCTCCAGCAACTGGTCGATGTCGACGCGTTCCACCGCGGCCGGCCGGTCGGCGGAGATCAGCGTGACCAGGCGCCGGGTGGAGCGGTCGAGCTTGCCGAGTTCGTCCAGCACGATCGCGGTGTCCTCGTCGGTCTGCGGGTCGGCGTGCGCGGTCCGGATGAGTTCGGTGTAGCCGCGCGCGACGGTGATCGGCGTGCGCATCTCGTGCGACATGAGCCGGACGAACATCTGATCGGCCTCGGCGCGGGCCCGGTCGAGCGCGGCCAGCCGCTCCACCTCCAGCAGGGCGACCTGCCGCCGCCGGACGTGCCAGACCATCGCCAGGAAGATCGCCGTCATCAGCGGGACCTCGGTGGTCTCCTCGATCCGGATGTACCCCGCGGCGGCGTGGTGGATCAGCGCCGCCGCGGTGGACCCGGCGACGGCGACCAGGGCGATCACCATCGTGCGCAGCCGCCAGGGCGCCAGCCCGTACACCAGCGCGAGGCTGAACCAGACGAGGTGGAACGGGATCGTCTCGCCGCCCGGCACCACGAACATCAGCCAGAGGTTGAGCGTCGCGAACAGGGCCCAGGCCGGGATCAGCACGCGGCGCAGCCTGGCCGCCCCGTCAGGCGACGAACGAGTAGCCGACATTGCGCACCGTCTCGATCTGGTCGGCGTCCAGCTTGGCCCGCAGCCGGCGGATGTAGACATCGACGATGTTGCTGCCCGGGTCGAAGCTGTAGCCCCAGACCTCGGACAGCAGCTCCTCCCGGGTGCACACCTGGCCGGCCCGCTGCATGAGGTGCAGCAGCACCGCGAACTCGCGGTGCGAGAGCGGCCGCCGCTCCTCCCGGATCGCCAGCACCCGGCGCACGGTGTCCAGCCGGACGTCGCCGACGCGCAGTTCGCGCGGGCCGCCGGCGAACGCGTACCCCGGCGTGGCCGTGGCCGTGGCCGGCTCCGGCGGCCTCGCCTCCCGCATCCGGCTGCGGATCCGGGCCAGCAGCTCGGCCAGCGCGAACGGCTTGGCCAGGAAGTCGACCGCGCCGGCCTCCAGGCAGCCGACCCGGGCCTCGACGCCGGTCACCGCGGACAGCACCAGGACACGCCGGTCCGGCCGCTCGTCCAGCATCCGGCGCAGTACCTCGCTGCCGTGCACGCCGGGCAGCATCAGGTCGAGCACGACCAGGTCGTAGTCGTGTGCCCGCACGGCGCGCAGCGCGGCCGTCCCCGACGTCGCGGAGTCCACTTCGTAGCCGGCCGAGCGCAGCGCCCGGCCGAGAAACCGGCAGATCCGCTCTTCGTCGTCGACGACAAGCATGCGTGTCATGAATCCCCCAGGGCGGAGCGCGAGCTCGGCCGCGACCCCCCGCCGCCGAGCGCTCCGGACTGATCGCAGTCTGTTGCTACCGGCTGGTCGGCCGCAATCGGATCGCTCGATTCCGCCGCGACACGCCGACGAATGTCACTCTCGGTGGCGAACATATGTATCTATACCGCCCGCGTCACTACTCACCGTCCGAGTGAACGCCCATGAAAGATGTATGACAGGCCTGTCATGAGACCACCCAGCCGGCCCCCGCGACCCGACGCTTCGCCTCGCCGCGAGCACCGCGGCGCGGAGGGGGTTCGGCGATGGCAGGTCGACGGCTGGGGCGGCGCTGGGTGCTGCCGGCGGTTGCGTTCGTGGGGATCCAGGTCGCGGTGGTGCCGCTCGTGGTGCACCGGGCCGGCGCGGCACCCGGTGCCGGCGCGATCACCCTGCAGGTGCGCAGCGCCCGCACGGTCGCGGCACCGCCGGCGATCCAGCAGGGCGACCCGATCACGTCCTACCGCTGGCTGATCGCCGCGGAGGATGTCGGCAACCCGCACGACACGCTCGACCACTGCCTCCCGCCGCGCGCCGGCGTGGCCGGCACGGCCGACTTCGCCGACCACTGCCAGTGGCCGTCCACCCGGCAGACGCCCGGCGCGGTCGCGGTGGTGGCGCAGGGCGACCAGGCCACCCTGTCCGGCGCGGTCGCGCTGCCGGACCTGCCGGTCGGCCGGTACCTGATCTCGGTCACCGCCGACGGGTACAAGATCGACGGCGCGCACGTCACCGTGGCCGGCGGCGCCACCACCGCGGTGTCCGTGACCATGCAGCCCTACCCGCTGCCGCTGGGCAACGTGCGGCTGCGCGTCTTCGAGGACACGGTGCCGGTCGACGCCACCTACGAGGTCGGCGCCGAGCGCGGGCTGGCCGGCTTCACGGTGCACCTGGCCGACGTGCTCGGCGAGGTCAGCACCGACTACTACGGCAACCGGCTGTGCACGAAGTACGTGCACACCGCCCCGGACGCGGCGCACCCGAGCGGGCAGGTCCAGTTCGGCGCCGACGGCAAGCCGGTGATCGACCCGTCCTCGACCGGCACCTGCGTCAGCGACGCGAACGGCGACGTGCTGATCCCGAACCTCGGCCCGGACCGGTACGCCGCGACCGTCGTCCCGCCGGCCGGGTCGACCTGGATCCAGACCACCACGCTGGAGGGCGGCCACGACTGGGACATCTGGACCCAGGAGGGCGACACCGGCTACGACACCGAGCAGACGATCGGCGGCGAGCCGGTGCCGGCGGTCGACTTCGGCTTTGTCCGACTCCGGTCGCTGCCGGCCGGGCCGACCGGGCACGTGAAGGGCACCGCGGTCGTCATCGACACCTACGTCGGCGGCACCGGCGGGGTCGGCGTGCCCAACGCGGGCGTGGCCGGCGCGAGCGTGCGCGGCCCGATCGACCGGCCGTACGTGTCGCTGTCCGACCTCGGCAGCGGCGACCAGATGGTGTTCACCGGCCGCGGCAACGCCGACGGCAGCTTCGACATCGGCAACGTCCCGGACGGCGACTACCAGCTCACCGTGTGGGACGGCCCGCAGGACTTCATCATCGACAGCTTCAACGTCACGGTCAGCGGCGGCGCGACCGTCGACATTGGACAGAAGGGCCTGGTCGGGTGGTTCACCGACTTCAACGGCGCGGTCTTCATCGACAGCAACGAGAACGGCAAGCGGGATCCGGGTGAGGTCGGGGTGCCGCAGTTCGGCGTGGCGCTCAAGGAACGCGACAACTCGGTGATGGACCAGGGCATCGCCGGCGTCAGCACCGACCGCACCGGGCACTACTCGCTGGCCGAGAGCTACCCGATGAGCAAGTTCCTGGTGATGGAGGCGTTCAACACCCGCTACCGCACCACCGGCATCACCTACCAGGCCGACAACCAACCCACCGAGACCACCCTGCTCGGCGCCGGCGTGGACGTGAACGTGCTGCCGATCATCGGCCTGCGCGGCCGCGTCGACTGGGGCGTCAAGCCGTACGCCAACGGTGAGAACGGCGGGATCGTCGGCACCGTCACCTACGACACGACCCGCAACGAGCTCGACCCCCGGTATTCCGCGACCGAGACCTACCAGCCCGGTGTCCCTGGCATCCCGGTGCACCTGTACGCGGTGGCCCGCGACGCCAACGGCGACCCGATCCACAACGCGGACGGCTCCGTCCAACGTGGACCGGAGCTCGCCGACACGTACACCTCGGAGACCTGGGAGCAGTCCCGCGGCTGCACCGCCCGGCTCTACAACGGCCAGCCGTTGACCGACCAGCTCGCGCTGCCCGACCCGACGCCGTCCTCGCTGTGCGTGGAGGCGCCGATGATGGGCGTGCAGGTGCAGCCGTCCGACACCACGCCCGGCAACTTCGGGCAGACGGTGAACGGCAACTACGGCTTCACCGAGTCCACGCTGAACCTGTACGCGCCGGGCGACCCGCGCAACCCGGCGCCGGCGCATGACCTGGCCCTGTACGCCGACCTGTCCGCCGCCGGTTACGACCCGCAGCCGCTCGCCGCGGACGACTACCTGGTCGGCGTGGACATCCCCAACGACGCCTACGGCCACCCGCTGTACAAGGTGACCAGGGAGGAGGACGTCAACATCTTCGACGGCGACGGCTACCTGCCGCAGGAGAACTTCCCGCCGTCCCCGGACGCCGCCGGCGACCCGCCGGCCGGTGCGCAGCCGCAGCCGGACCCCGGTGAGCCGCCGTCGCAGGGCAACGGGTTCGTGGCCGAGTGCGCCGGCCCCGATCACACCGTGCACGTGACCAACCAGAACTTCGTCGACGGCGGCGGCAGCCCGTTCGAAGGCCAGGCCCGGCCGCTGTGCGACAACCTGCTGGTGACGCTGCGCGGCGGGCAGGCGGTCGCGCCCAACTTCAGCCTGTTCACCGAGGTGCCGCTGCCGACCCACTTCTGGGGCCTGACCATCAACGACCTCGGCCTCACGTATGACAAGCGCAGCATGGGCTACGGCGAGGCGGAGGGCCTGCCGAACGTGCCGATGGGCATCTACGACTGGAGCGGCCGGCTGGTCGACACCGTGGACACCGACTTCAACGGCATGTACGAGGCGCTGGAGCCGTCCACGGGCACCTTCAACTGCCCGCTGCCGGCCGGACCGTGCCCGAACATGTACCGCTTCGTCGGCAACGACCCCGGTCAGCCCGGGCACGTCAACGCGAACTACAACCCGCGGTTCCGCACCATCGCGACGAACTTCCAGGCGTGGCCGGGGCTCTACACGGTGACCGACACCGCGCCCACCCAGGTCGCCGCGGTGGCGATCGCACCCGGCACGACCCAGGTCAACCCGGTGCAGTGCGACCTGGCCGCCACCACGCCGCAGATCATGCGGGTGTCCCGTCCGTACATCCGGCGCGGTGATCCGAACCGGTCGATCACGGTGAACGGCCTGGGCTTCGGTGATCCCGGTGCTCCTGATCGGATCACGCTGAACGGCACCACGATGATGGTGACCAGCTGGACCAACCAGAGCATCACCTTCACGGTCCCGAACTTCTTCCCAATGGGTGCGGCGGAACTGGCGATCACCGGCCACAGCGGTCAGCGCAGCGTCAACGGCATCACCATCCAGGTGCTGTCGGCAGCGAACGCGTCGACTCCCGGCACCGATCCGAACAACCCACAACTGACGGAGGTCGGCCCGACCAAGACCTACAAGACCGTACAAGCAGGTCTCGAGGCCGCCCGGCCGTCCAGGGCCGTGCGCAACAACCTCGGTGTGATCATCGTGCCCGCCAAGCCGTATCACCTGGTCGTCGTCTGGCCGAACACCCAGACCGCCGCCAACCCACGCGGTGACTACAACGAGAACCTGATCGTCCATCACCAGGTGAAGATCCAGGGCGTCGGCCCCGGTGGCTTCGACGCGGCCAATACCTGGAT
>JBBWZH010000135.1:0-4094 GCA_039648995.1 Mycobacteriales bacterium | reverse complement strand
CTCGCCGCGATCGGTGAGGACCCGGACCGCGAGGGTCTCAAGCGCACGCCGGAGCGGGTCGCCCGGTCGTTGGCGGAGCAGTTCGCCGGCCTCTATGTCGACCCCGGCGAGGTGCTGGAGGCCCGTTTCGACGAGGGCCACGAAGAGATCGTGCTGGTCAAGAACATCGAGATGTACAGCGTCTGCGAGCACCACCTGGTCCCGTTCCACGGCGAGGCGCACGTCGGCTACATCCCGAACGAGGACGGCCGGATCACCGGGCTGTCCAAGCTGGCCCGGCTGGTCGAGCTGTACGCCCGCCGGCCGCAGGTGCAGGAACGGCTGACCAGCCAGATCGCGGACACGTTGGTGGCGAGGCTGGAGCCGCGCGGGGTGATCGTCGTGGTCGAGGCCGAGCACCTGTGCATGTCGATGCGCGGCGTCCGCAAGCCGGGCGCCCGAACCGTCACGTCGGCCGTCCGCGGCATGTTCTCGACCTCCGCGTCGACGCGGGCGGAGGCGATGAGCCTCATCCTCGGCCGATGACCGGCCGCACCGGCGTGGCCGCCGCGGCCGGCGCCCACCGGGGGCCGGTCGGCCTGCCCGATCCGGGCAGGTGCGTCGTGATGGGCGTGCTGAACGTCACGCCGGACTCGTTCTCCGACGGCGGCCGGTACACCGACCTGGCGGCCGCTGTCGCGCACGGGCTGGCCATCCGGGCGGCCGGGGCGGACCTGGTCGACGTCGGCGGCGAGTCCACCCGGCCCGGCGCCGATCGGGTGGACGCGGCGCAGGAGGCCGCCCGGGTGCTGCCGGCGATCCGCGAGCTGGCCGCCGCCGGGGTGCCGGTCAGCGTGGACACCACCCGGGCCAGCGTGGCGGCCGCCGCGATCGAGGCCGGCGCGGTGGTGGTGAACGACGTCAGCGGCGGCCTGGCCGACCCGGACATGGCCAAGGTGGTCGCCGCCGCGAAGCTGCCGTGGGTACTGATGCACTGGCGCGGGCACAGCCGGGACATGCAGCGGCTGGCCAGCTACCGGGACGTGGTCACCGAGGTCGTCGCGGAGCTCGCCGCCCGGGTCGACGCCGCGGTCAGCGCCGGTGTCGACCCGCGCCGGCTGGTGCTCGACCCGGGGCTCGGGTTCGCGAAGACCGCCGAGCACAACTGGGCGCTGCTGGCCCGGCTCGGCGAGCTGCACGCGCTCGGCCTGCCGGTGCTGGTCGCCACGTCCCGCAAGTCGTTCCTGGGCCGGCTGCTGGCCGGCCCGGACGGCGCCCCGCGCCCGGTCGACGAGCGCGAGGACGCGACGGTCGCCACCACGGTGCTCGCCGCGCTGGCCGGCGTCTGGGGCGTCCGGGTGCACGAGGTGCGGCCGAACCTGGACGGGCTGCGCGTCGTCCGGGCTTACCGGCAGGCCGCCGCCCGGGCCGACGCGCCGCCGGCGCCATCCGCGGCCGCCCCGCCGGCACCGGACCGGGTGACGCTGACCGGGCTGCGGGTGACCGGCCGGCACGGCGTCTTCGCGCACGAGCGGCTGACCGGCCAGGAGTTCGTGGTGGACGCGACGCTGGAACTGGACACCGCGCCGGCCGCCCGCTCCGACGACCTCGCCGACACCGTCGACTACGGGGCGCTGGCGCAGCGGCTGGCCGCCGAGGTGGCCGGCGAGCCGGTCAACCTGATCGAGACGCTGGCCGGCCGGCTGGCCGACGCCTGCCTGCGCGACCCGCGGGTGCTCGCGGCCGAGGTCACTGTGCACAAGCCGGCTGCCCCGATCCCGCTCACCTTCGGCGACGTCGCCGTCACCATCCGCCGGGCGCGGTCATGACGGCGGTGTTGTCGGTCGGGTCCAACATGGGCGACCGGCTGGCCCACCTGCAGGGCGCGGTGGACGGGTTGGGGCCGGCGGTGCGCGCGGTCTCGCCGGTCTACCAGACCGCGCCCTGGGGCGGCGTCGAGCAGGACGACTTCCTCAACGCGATCATCCTGGTCGACGCCGCCGGCGGCGCTCCCCGCGAGTGGCTGGCCCGGGCGCGGGCGCTGGAGGCCGCGGCCGGCCGGGTCCGCGGCGTCCGCTGGGGCCCGCGCACGCTGGACGTGGACATCGTCGCCATCGACGGGGCCCGTTCGGCCGACCCGGAGATCACCCTGCCGCACCCGCGGGCACACGAGCGCGGGTTCGTACTGCTGCCCTGGTTGGACGTCCAGCCGGACGCGGTACTGCCCGCCCACGGCCCGGTCCGTGACCTGGTCGAGCGGCTGCCGGCGGCCGAGCGCGCCGGCGTGCACCGCACCGACCTCACCCTGCGCGTCCAGGCGGCCGCGACCGAGCCGGCCGCTGCGGGGCCGGCGGCGGGAGGCGGCGCGGTGACCGGCGATGCGGGGCCGGCATGACCGATCCGCGTCCGGCCGTCACGCCGACCAGGGTGCGTGACCTGCTCCTGATCGCGGTGGTCACCGGCGGCTTGGCCTGGCTGGTGATCCGTGGCTGGTACGGCGACCTGCCGCGGCTGCGCTGGTTCGTGCCGCTCTCGCTGGCCCTGCTCGCGTTCGTCGAGCTGATCACCGGCACCCAACTGCGCGCGCGGATCAGGCGCAAGCCGGGCACCGTGCCGGTGCCGCCGCTGGCCGCCGCCCGGGCGCTGGCGCTGGCGAAAGCGTCCGCGATCGTCGGCGCCGCGATGGTGGGGGTCTGGTCGGGGCTGCTGCTGTTCACCGTCCCGCGGCTGGATTACCTCGCCGCGGCCGGCAGCGATACCCGCACCGGAGTCATCGGAGTTGTCGCCGCGCTGGCGCTTGTTGGCGCAGCGCTGTGGCTTGAGTTCTGCTGCCGTACACCCAAGCCACCCGATGAGCGCACAGAGAGAGCGCCGAACGGCCTAAGACCGCCCGGATAAGCATTTTCGTCATATGCCAGGTGGCGACGGGAGCATTCCGGACCGTTAGGCTGGCGGCCAACCGTCACCGTGCCCCCGGACGTTCCAGGTGAACCCAGCCAACGGCGAGCGCGGTGAGGCCGTTACGTCGAGCAGGCTGCCAGAGCACTTCCGATGGAGGTGACAAGTTCGGATGGGCAGGCACAGCCGGGACGGCGGCGTTGACGAAGACGCCGAAGGCGGCGACCTCCCCGCCGGTTCAGCCGGTCGATCGGATGACAATTTCCGCGTACTGATCGACCTGTCACCGGACGCCATTTACCTGATCGTCGACGGCCGGCACGAGTTCGCCAACGCCCGCGGGTTGCAGCTGTTCGGCGCGACCAGCATCGACGAGCTCCAGGCGCGGCCGGCACTTGACTTCATGCACTGGTCCGTACGCGAGGCCGCCGAGGTGCGCCTGCACGACATGGTCAGCCGCAACCAGCCCCTCGAGTACGTCGAGGAGAAGATCGTCCGGCTGGACGGCGCCGTGGTCGACATCGAGGCGTCCGGCCGGCCGATCTCGTTCGGTGGCCGCCGCGCCGCGCTGGTCGTCGTCCGTGACATCACCGGCCGCCGGCAGGCGCAGGACCAGTTGCGCGCCGCGGAGGAGAAGTTCCGGGCCGCGTTCAAGTACGCCCCGACCGGCATGGCGATCATCGACGCGACCGGCGGCTTCGTGGAGACCAACCCGGCGCTGGCCCGGCTGCTGAACCAGCGGCCCGGCGCGCTGCTCGGCGCGGCGCTGTGGGACTACGTCGACCCCGACGAGCTGGACAGGCTGCACGAGGCGTTCCTGCGGCTGGTGGAGGGTGTCGACCACGAGTTGGCGACCACGTTCCGGTACCGCAACGGCGCCGGCGCCGACGGCTGGATGCGCATCTCGGTGGCCTCGCTGGCCGGCACCGACACGTTCATCCTGCACCTGCTGGACGTCACCACGCAGAAGCAGACCGAGGCCGACCTCAGCCGCAAGGCCACCCATGACCTGCTCACCGGCCTGCCCAACCGCGGCCTGGTGCTCACCCGGCTGGGCGCCGCGCTGCGCTCGCTGCGGTCCGAGCCGGGTCAGGTGCACACGCTGTTCATCGACCTGGACGGGTTCAAGCGGGTCAACGACCGGCACGGGCACGCGGTCGGCGACCGGGTGCTGCGGGCGGCGGCGGAGCGGATGAAGGCGGCGCTGCGGCCGTCCG
>JBBWZH010000185.1:0-10838 GCA_039648995.1 Mycobacteriales bacterium | reverse complement strand
GGGTCGGGCTGAACGACGAGAACGCGTTCTGGAACGGCTCGTCGGTGACGGTCGGCCACAACACGGCCAACCAGTGGATCGGCTCGTTCGACGTGGTCGGCCACGAGTTCGGGCACGCGCTGGACTCCAACACCCCGGGCGGCCAGTCCGCGAACGGCGTCTCCGAGGGCACCGGCGACATCATGGGCGCCTCGTTGGAGTTCTTCGCCAACAACCCGAACGACCCGCCGGACTTCAGCGTCGGCGAGGAGATCAACCTGGTCGGCAACGGCCCGATCCGGCAGATGTACAACCCGTCCCTGGTCGGCGACCCGAACTGCTACTCCTCGGCCGTCCCGAACATGGAGACGCACGCCGCCGCCGGCCCGCTGGACCACTGGTTCGCCCTGCTCGCGCACGGCAGCGCGGCCAGCGGTGGCCTGCCGGCCAGCCCGACCTGCAACGGCACCGCGGTCACCGGCCTCGGCACCCAGACCGCGGCGCGGATCTTCTACAACGCGATGCTGCTGAAGACCTCGCGGATGACCTACCTGCGGTACCGGACCGCGACGTTGACCGCGGCGAAGAACCTCACCCCCGGCAACTGCACCAACTTCAACGCCACCCGCGCGGCGTGGAACGCGGTCAGCGTGCCGGCGCAGGCGGCCGACCCGACCTGCTAGGTGCTGGACGCGCGGCGCCCGGCCGGTCACCCACCGGCGGGCGCCGCGCGGTCAGTCCTTGCTGGCGATCATCCAGTAGGCGGCCGCCCAGCCGGGGCCGTTCGCCGGCCGGGCGAACCGGTCGATCAGCCCGGCCATCACCATCAGCGGTGCCCCGAGGACGAACGTCGCGCCGCGGACCAGCCGGGCCAGCCGGCCGGGCGGCTTGCGGTACCAGGGCCGGTCGTCGTGCGGGGCCACCTGGTTCAGCCCGAGCCAGACGGCGACCAGCAGGTCGTACGGGTAGTGCGCCCGGACCGGGCCGCTGGCCCGGACGGTGAAGCCCAGCCCGGTCAGCTGCCCGCGCAGGTTGGCCAGCGGGATCAGCTGCAGGTGCTGCGGCTGCAGCCAGCCCACCCAGTACCGGCCGAGCAGCCGGTTCCACCGGCAGGCCGGGTCGGGCACCTCGATCAGCAGGTGGCCGCCGGTACGCAGCACCTTGAACGCGGTCTGCAGCTCGGCCAGCGGGTCGGTGGTGTGCTCCAGGTAGTGGAACATGCTGATCACGTCGTAGCCCTCGGCCAGCCCCGGGCCGAGCTCGGTGAACTGGCCGCGGTGGGCGCGGTCGACCCAGCCGCGCTCGGCGGCGAGCGCGACGCCGGCGGACATGTCCAGCCCGTCGAACCGGGCCCGCGGCCAGACCTCGCGCGCGGCTCCGCAGAAGTGGCCGTGGCCGGTGCCGACGTCCAGCCAGCCGCGCGGGTCGGCGTACGGCAGCATCAGCTCGGCCCGCCACCGGTAGACCTTGGGCTGGCCGGCGAACAGCTTCTCCAACTCCTCCTCGCCGAGCCCGTCGTAGAAGTCGCGGTAGTAGAACTCCAGGCCGGCCGGGTTCAGCCGCGGGTTCTGGAAGACGTGCCCGCAGCGCCCGCACTCGTCCAGGGTGAACCGGCCGGGCTTGCGCTGGAACAGGTCGACCGTCCGCAGCCGCGGCCGCAGCTCGGCGGAACCGCACCACGGGCAGCGCGGGCTGCGCGGCTCGAAGAACCGACCGGTGCCGCCGGCCAGGTCGGCCAGGTACCCGGGCCGGCGCCGGGTGACCGGGCCGCCGCCGCGCCGGCTCATGCCATGATCCGCTGGCCGGCGGGTGCGGCCGGGCCGCGCACCGGCCGCGCGATCGGGTCGCTGCGCGCGAGCGTTTCCAGGTGCCCGGCCGCGGCCGCGGCCCCGCCGGCGGCCCGGAACGAGTCGCGCACCCGGCGGGCGGCCGCGGCGTAGCCGGTGTCGATCAGCACCGCGTCCACCGCCGAGCCGATCTGGGTGGCGGTGGCCCGGCCGAACCGCAGCCGGAGGCCGGCGCCGGCGGCCAGCACCTGCTCGGTGACGATCGGCTGGTCGTCCCGGATCGGCGCCAGCACCAGCGGCAGGCCGTGGTCGAGCGCTTCGCAGACCGTGTTGTGGCCGCCGTGGCAGACCACCGCGGACAGTCGCGGCAGCAGTTGCAGCTGCGGCACCCGCGGCCGGACCAGCACGTTGCCCGGCGGCGTGGCCACCGTGCCGTCCGGGTCGACGACGACGCCCTGCAGGCGCGGCCGGCCGGCGAGCGCGTCCACCGCGGCGGCCAGGAACCGGCCGCCGGCGCCGGCGTTCGCGGTGCCCAGGGTGACCAGCACCGCCGGCCGCGCCGGGTCCAGAAAGGACCACGGAAAGTCCACAGTGGACGGACGGGCGGTGAGCGCCGGGCCGACGAACCGGACCGCGCCGGCGCCGGCCAGCTTCCCGGCCGGCAGCTCGCCGCCGACCAGCGCGGTGGTGCTGAACACGAGCACCAGGTACGGCGAGAAGCGCAGGTCCGGGCCGGCCGGACCGGGGCCGGCCAGCCGGTGGCGCAGGCCGTCCAGCTGGTCGATCACCCAACCGTCCACCCCGGACAGCCCGGCCAGCTGGCCGGACAGCTCGGCCGAGGTGGTCGCGGAGGTGGCCCACGGCCGGCCGGTGAGCTCGGCCGCGATCGCGCCGGCGATCGCCTGCTGGTCGACCACCAGCACGTCCGGGTCGAACCGGGCGGCGGCGGCGAGCACGCCGGGCAGCATCGCCTCGGCCAGCGGGCAGAGGAACCCCTGCCAGAGGTACTGCAGCGCGGCCGGCCCGCGCAGGTCCGGCGGGCGGTCCCGGACGCTCGGTCCGCCGGCCGGTCCGCTGGGCGGTCCGCCAGCTGGGCGGGCGGCCGGTCCGCCGGCCGATCCGCCGGCTGGGCGGTCGGCCGGTCGGCCGGCTGGGGCGCCGGGCGGGGTGGTGGCCGGTCGGCCGGCTGGGGCGCCGGGCGGGGTGGTGGCGGGGACGGCGGGCGGTTCGCCGGTCGGTCTGCCGGCTGGGGTGGTGGCGGGGACGGCGCAGGGCAGGACGGTCGCGGCCGGCCCGGCCAGCGCGGTGATCAGCTCGGGTACGCCGGCCCAGGCCACCTGGTGACCGCGGCGGGTGAGCTCGGCGGCCACGCCGATCGTGGGGTTGATGTGCCCGACCAGCGGCGGCACCACGAACAGGAACCGGCTCACCGGGCCGCCCCGAGGGCTCCGGCCGGGGCCGCCCGCCGGCCGCCGCCGGCCAGCCAGGGCAGCAGCAGGCGCAGGACCTCGGCCGGCGCCTGCACCAGCACCGAGTGCCGCTGGCCGGGGATCGTCGCGAGCGTGCAGCCGGCCAGCTGGTCGCGCAGTGCCACCCCGGTCGGCACGAGGTCGGACTCGCTGCCGTAGACGGCCAGCACCGGGTGCCGGACCGCGCGCACGTCCGCGTCGGACAGCAGCGGGCCGCGCGGGATGTCGCCGGCCATCGTCGTGTCGCGCAGCGCGCGGCCGGCCGCGCCGGCCAGCCGCGAGGTGCGCGCCCCGTGCTGCCGGCTGATCCACGCCAGCGCCTCGTCCCGGCTCAGCTCGGCGGCCGCCCGGGTGAGCAGGTCGGCCATCTTGCCGGACCAGGCCGCGGTCGCCGGCTCCGCCTCGATCAGCACCACCGAGGCGACGCCGTCCGGGTGCCGCAGCGCGTAGCTGAACGCGACCGTGCCGCCGAACGAGTTGCCGACCAGGTGCACCGGCGCGGCCACCCGCAGCGCCCGCAGCAGCGCGGCCAGGTCGGCGACGTGGTCGGCCACCGTGTAGCCGGTCTCGGGCCGGTCGCTGCGGCCGTGGCCGCGCAGGTCGTACATGACCACGTCCACGCCGGCGTCGGCGAGCGGGCCGGCCAGCGTGAAGTAGCAGCTGGCCAGGCTGTCGGTGCCCAGGCCGTGTACGAATACGACCACCGCCCGGCCGCCGTGGCCCGGTGGCACCGCCGCCGGCGGCATCCGCTGCACGTGCTGGCGGATGCCGTTGGCCACGAGCCGGGTCAACGGGCCGGATCCGCGGTTGGCGCATTCCGCGCGCTGATCACGTACTGGACCAGCTGGCCGACCCGCAGGCCGATGATCTCGATCAGGTCGAACCCGGCGATGAAGGTGGCGAAGTTCAGCGCGCTGCCGTAGCGCTCCTCCAACTGACCGGCGAGCGTGACCAGGTCGATGCTCTCCATCTCCAGGTCGCTGTAGAACATCGTGTCCATCGTGATGCCGGCGGCGTCCACTTCGGACAGCCCGAACTCGCCGAGCGTGCGCAGCAGCATGCCGCGCAGCTCGTCGAGCACGGCGTCGGCGACCGGATCGCCGCACCGCCAGGGGGCGATTGCGTCGTTGACCCTCACTCCGAACTCCTTCCGGATGCCGGCGCCAGTTGCTCCGCCGTCCTGGCGACGACGTACTGGCGCGGCTGCAGATCAGCAGGGGTGTGCAGCGTCTCGGTACGGACCCGGTAGCGGCGGTCCGGCCGGCCGGCCACCTCGACCACCAGCTCGGCCGGGCCGGCGGACAGCACCGCGAACCGGCGGGGCCGGCCGCCGAGGCCGGTGCCCTCCGCCTTCGCGGCCGCCTCCTTGGCCGTCCAGAACCGGGTGAACCCGGCCGCGGCCGGCTCGCCGGTGGCCCGGCAGCTCGCGGCCAACAGGGCCTGCTCGGCCGGGCTCAGCGCGAACTCGGCGGTGCTGCCCGGCCGGTCGGTCACCTCCTGGACGTCGATCCCGATGCCGGGACCCGCCGGGCGCCCGGGCGGTGGCGCCGGTGGCCGCGACCGGGCGGCGGCCACGGCGACGCCGTGGCAGTGCGCGATCGTCAGGTCCAGCGGCGGCAGCTCCCGCCCGTGCCGGCCGGTCGCGTGTGGACGGCCGGCCGGGTCGTTGGTCACCTCGATCTCGGCCGGGTAGACCGGCCCGGCGCCGCCGTCCCAGAGCAGTTGGCGGACGGCGTCCTTGGCGGCGATCCGGCCGAGCAGCCAGTGCCGGCGCAGCCGCGGCGGCTGCCGTTCCAGCGCCGCCCGCTCGGTGACGCCGAGCTGGGCGTGCGTGACCAGCTCCCGGGAGGCCGGGTCCGGCCAGCGGTCGAACAGCAGCGCCCAGCCGTCCGGCTGCTGCCGCGACAGCGTGGCCCGCTCCGGGTACCGCTCGGCCTGCAGCGTCTCCAGGTGGCCGTCGAACCGCCGGTCGTGCCAGCCGGTGATCTCGGCCCAGACCCCGTCCGGGCCGGCCAGCTGGACGTCCGCGGTCAGGGCGGTCCCGGTCAGCCCGGTGACCGCGATGACGCAGCCCAGCCGCGCACCGGGGCGGGGGCGCGGGCCGAAGAAGCTGATCCGGTCGACGCCGATCGGGAACACCGTCCGGCGGCCGGGGTGCATCGCGAGCAGCCAGTAGCCGAGCAGTTGGCCGACGCTGTCCAGCAGTGCTCCGGGCGCCGCCGGCGCGGTCAGCACGCCGCGGACGTGCCGGTCGCCGATGTCGGTCAGCTCGGTGATGCCCTGGAAGGCCGGGCCGTGGAACATCCACCGGTCGGCGTACAGCTGGGCGGCGGTCATCTCCGGGTCGCGGCCGGCCGGGAGCTGCCACGGCGCCGGCGGCGGCGGGTAGCCGCCGGCCACCTCGACGGCGACGGTCGCGTACCGGTCGATGTGGACGGTGAACCCGTGCTCGCCCTGCGGTGTCGCGGTCAGCTCGACGGTCACCGGTGGCGCGGCGACCAGCCAGCGGCGGAGCCGCACGTCGTGGACGGCGATCGTGCGGCGGCCGGGGGCGGCCCGCTCGGCCAGGTCGCTGGCCAGCTGGATCAGCGTGGTGCCGGGCACGACCGGCCAGCGGTCCACTTCGTCCGGCCACTGTGGACGCTGCCGGAAGAGACAGTGGTCGTTGAGGTACGGCAGGTCCGCTGTGGACACCCGCACGCTCTGCCGGGCCGCCCGCGGCACGGCCGGGGCAGCGGCTGCCGGGGCGGCGGCCGCGCGCAGGACCTCGGCGCAGCTGTCGGCGGTTTCCCGCAGCAGCGCGCTGAGCTCGCCCAGCGCCGGCCGCCCCGCGGCCATGGCGTCCAATGTGGACAGTGAGTCGGTGGTGTCCGGCCGGTCGAGCAGGGCCGCCGCGCCGGCGCCGAGGGTGAGCAGGCCGCTGCCGAGGTTGAGCCGGAGGCCGACGGACGTCCGCGCCGGCGGGGGGCTGAGCCGGGCGTGGTCGGGTGTGCCGCCCTCGACCCAGATCGCGGTCACCACCCGGCGCAGCTGGTCCAGGCCGGGCCGCTGCACCGAGTTCGCCGCGATCGCCAGGTGCTCGGTGCCGCGCAGCGTGTCGTCCATCAGCGAGCCGAGCTGGCCGGTACCGGCCTGCACGAACACCCGGACGCCGGCCGCGTACATCGCGGTCAGCAGCTGCCGGAACCGCACCGGCTCGACCAGGTGGCGCAGGAACAGCGCGCGCACCGCAGCCTCGCCGGCCGGATACTCCGACGCGGTGGTCGCCGACCAGATCGGCACCGCGGGCGGCCGCAGCGTGAAGCCGGCGGCGGCGTCCCGGATGGGGGCGAGGTAGGGCCGCAGCATCGGGCTGTGGAACCCGGACCGGAACGGCAGGATCTGGCCCAGGACGCCGCCCGCGCGCAGCTCGGCGACCAGCTGCCCGACCGGGCCGGCCGCGCCGCAGACGATCGACTGGTTGGGCGAGTTGTCATGCGTCAGCACCACCTCGGGGTGCCGGGTGAGCGCGCCGGCGGCCCGGTCGGCGCCGCAGCCGAGCGCGGCGAAGACCAGGCCGGGCATCCGCAGGCTGTCCGGGGCGAACGCGCCGAGGAACGCGTCCACCGCGCCGGCGTCGAGGATCCCGGCGCAGGTCATCGCGGTCCACTCGCCGACGCTGTGCCCGGCGACCGCGTCCGGCACGACGCCCAGTTCGCGCAGTGCCCGGTCCAGCAGCCGGCCGAGCGTGAACACGGCGGCGGCGTGCCAGCCGACGCCCCGCTCGGCCCCGGTCGCCGGCGCCGGGAGGCCGAAGTGGGCGGCGACGTCGTCGGCGCGGGGCGCGAAAACGGCTTCCAGGCCGGGGAAGACGAACGCGAGCTTGCCGCCGGCGGCCAGCAGCGGGCTCGGGCTGAACCAGACGTCCCGGCGGCCGCGCAGCGCGGTGCCGTTGGCGACGGCCGAGCGGGCCAGCGCGAGCCGGCTCGCGGTCGGCCCGACGACGCCGAGCCGGCAGCCGGCCGGCTGCTCGGTTCCGGCCAGCCCGGCGGCCCGGACCGCCGCGTCGTCGGTGGCCAGCAGGGCGGCCAGCCGGGCCGGTGTCCCGGCGGCGAGCAGCAGCACCTCCTCGGGCTGGGCGACCGTCACGACCGGCGCTGGCGTCCCGGCTGGCGGCCCGGCCGGCGGCCCGGCGGCGGGTGCCGGGTCGACGGCCGGTGCCGGGGCCGCGGTCGGGGGTTCCTCCAGCAGCACGTGGGCGTTGATGCCGCCGAAGCCGAACGCGTTCACGGCGGCCCGGCGCACGCCGCCGGTCGGCCGGTCCCAGGGCCGGGCGGTGGCGATCGTGGCGAACCGGGTCCGGTCCAGTGCCGGGTGCGGCTGCTCGCAGTGCAGTGTCGGCAGCAGCGTCCGGTGGTGCACCGCCAGCGCCGCCTTGATCAGCCCGGCGATACCGGCCGCCGGCATCGCGTGCCCGATCATCGACTTCACCGAGCCGATCACCGCCGGCTGGCCGTCCGGCGCCGGGCCGAACACCTGCGCCAGCGTGTCGAGCTCGGCGTCGTCGCCGGTGCGGGTGGCGGTGCCGTGGCCCTCCAGCAGGCCGACCGAGCCGGCCGCGGTCGGGTCCAGCCCGGCCGCCCGCCAGGCCCGGCACAGCGCCTGCACCTGGCCGGCCGGCCGCGGGCTGACCAGGCTGGACCCGCGGCCGTCGCTGGCCACGCCGGTGCCGCGGATCACCGCGTACACCCGGTCGCCGTCCCGGTCCGCGTCGGCCAGCCGCTTGAGCAGCACCACGCCGGTGCCCTCGCCGATCAGCAGGCCGTCCGCGCGCCGGTCGAACGGCCGGATCGTGCCGCTGCGGGACAGCGCCCGCAGCTGGTTGAACACACTCCAGAACGTCACGTCGTGGCAGTGGTGCACGCCGCCGGCCAGCACCGCGTCGCAGCGGCCGGTGGCGAGCTCGGCGACCGCCTGGTCGACCGCGACCAATGACGAGGCGCAGGCGGCGTCCACCGTGTACGCGGGGCCGCCGAAGTCCAGCCGGTTCGCGATCCGGGACGCGGCCAGGTTCGGTACCAGGCCGATCACGTCCTCGGGCCGGTCCGGGCCGAGCCGGGCGACGAACGCGGCCTTCACCTCGGCCAACTGGCTCCGGCCGAGGCCCGGGATCAGCTCGCCGAGCGTGCGGACGAGCTGGTTCGCGGTGCGGACGCGCTGGTCCAATCTGGACAGTGCCGGGGTCAGGTAGCCGCCGCGGCCGAGGATCACGCCGATCCGGCCGCGGTCCGGCAGCCGGCCGTCGCCGCCGGCATCGGCCACCGCGGCCGCGGCCACCGCCAGCGCGATCAGCTGGTCCGGCTCGGTGCCGGGCAGCGAGGACGGCATCACTCCGAACCGGCTCGGGTCCACAGTGGTCAGGCCGTCGACGAAGCCGCCCCGCCAGCAGTACAGCCGGTCCGGCCCGGTGGCCGGGTCCGGGCCGGCGTCGGTGGCTGGGCCGGCGTCGGTGGCCGGGCCGGCGCGGAAGCTGCTGTCCCAGCGGTCGGGCGGCACCTCGCCGATCGCGTCCACCCCGCCGACCAGGTTGGCCCAGTAGCCGGCGAGGTCCGCGGCGCCGGGGAGCAGCACCGCCATCCCGACGATCGCCACCGGCACCGCCGGGGTACCCGCTGGCGGCCGGGCCGGCGCGGCCCGATCGGCGGCGGCCCGGGCAGGCGCGTACCGGGTCACCAGCGGGACGCCGTGTAGGTCACGGCCCGCACCGCGGGGTCGCCCCAGGCCAGCTCGCGCAGCAGCGCCAGCGCGCCCGCATCCGGGTCGATCAGCGGCACGCCGCCGCGGGCGTACTCCCGCGCCAACCCGGCCGAGACCATCCCGCGGTGCAGCGCGCCGGGCGCCCACGGCCCCCAGTGGACGGTCAGCGCGCGGTGGCCGGTACGCGCCGACCAGTCCACCGCGAGCGCCTCCAGCGCGTCGTTGGCCGCGGCGTAGTCGGCCTGGCCGCGGTTGCCCAGCACGGCCGCGATGCTGCCGAACAGCACCGCGAACCGCGGCGGCTCGGGGAGCTGCCGCAACGCCTCCAGTACCGTCACCGCACCGTCCACTTTGGTCGCGAACACCTGCCGGAACGACGCGGGGTCCTTGTCCGCCAGCAGCTGGTCGGCGATCACGCCGGCCGCGTAGACCACCCCGTCCACCCGGCCGTGCTCGGCGGCCACGTCCTTGACCACCTGCCGCAGCGCGTGGTCGTTGCGGGCATCCGCCACGTGATAGCGGACCGGGCTGCCGAGGCCGGCCAGTTCGTCCATAGTGGACAGAACTTCGCGCTGGGCCAGGATGCGGCCGGTTAGCTGGTCGATATCGGCCGGCGAGCGGTGACCGAGGCCGGCCAGCGCGGCCCGCAGCGCCGGCCGGTCGGCGGCCACCGCGGTCGCCGGGTGCTCCGGGCCGGTCGGCAGCGGGGTCCGGCCTACCAGCTCGATCCGGCCGGACGTCGCCGCCGCCAGGGCGGTCGCCACGGTCGCGGTGATACCGCGGGCGCCGCCCACCAGCAGCAGCACCGAGTCGCGGTCCAGGCCGAGCGCCCGTGCCTCGGCCACCCCGTCGTCCGCCCGGTCGTCGTCCGCCCGGTCGTTGTCCGCCCGGTCGTCGGACGACGGACCGAGCGTCCGCCGCTCGGTGAGCCGGAACCCGTGCCGCCCGGTGCCGCCGTGCCCGACCACCGGCTCGCCGGAGCCGGCCCGCAGCTCGGTCAGCACCACCCCGGCCGCCGCCGCCGCGGGCAGCCCCGGCGGCACCTCGACCAGCGTCGCGGCCATGCCCGGGTACTCGCGGGCCACCGTGCGGAAGAACCCGCGCAGCCCGGCGCCACGAACCCCCGGCAGCGGTGCAGCCGGGGCCGCCGGGCCGGCCGGGACGCCCGCGGCCCGGCTGGCGGTGGCGGCCAGGCTGGCCGGGACGGTCTGGCCGGCCGGGCTGGCGGTGGCGGCCGCGCTGATCGGCGCCGCCGCGGCGGCACCGACCGTGTCCCGTGCTGCCGGTGCTGCCGGTGCTGCCGGTGCGGCCGGGGCGGCCGGAGTGTCCGGGGCGGCCGGGCTGACCGCGGCGGCCGGGGTGTCCGGCGCTGGTGTGGCCGCGAGCAGCCAGCGCGGCCGGTGCCGCAGCGCGGCCTGGAACGCCGGGAACGACCCGGGTAGCACCGGCTCGTCGGCCGGCTCGAGCGGGTCCAGGAACACCACGCCGTCGACCGGGCCGTCGCCGGCCAGCGCGTCCGGGCCGGTCGCGGTCAGCGCACCCTCCGCCGACAGCAGCCCGGCCAGCGCGTCCGCCGCGGGACCGCCGCCGATCAGCACGAACGACCGACCGCGCAGGGTGACCTGGCCGCCCGGCGCCGGCAGCGGCACCCGCTCCAGCACATACCGCCGCGGCGCCACCCCTGCCGGTGGCGGCTCCGCCGGCGCCATCCCCGCCGGCGCCACCCCCGCCGGCGCCGGCTCCTCCGGTGACGGGGTGGCGGGGGTCGGGTCGGTGCGGGGGGCGAGGGCGGTGAGGCGGTCGGCGATGATCCGGGCGGTGCGGGAGCTGGCCAGCTCGTCCAGGTCCGCGTCGGCGATGCCGGCCA
>JBBWZH010000307.1:0-9875 GCA_039648995.1 Mycobacteriales bacterium | reverse complement strand
CCGACCGAGAGGAACTCGCTGTCGCCGGCCAGTACGTTGCCGTCCAGCAGGATCTGCTCGCCGTCCAGCGGCCGGCCGTCGCCGGTGCTCGGCGGGGCGACCTCCCCGGCCGCGACCGGGCGCCGGCCCAGGCTGCCGTACTGCTTGCCCTCCTCGGTGCGCCGGTAGTACCAGTAGCCGCCGCGCCGTGCCGGCACCGACAGATCCGTCTGTTGCGTCCGCGCCGAGATCTCGTCGTACACCTGCTCCCGCAACTGCGCCTGGCCAGCGGTCGCCGCCTCGGTGTACTCGTTCTCGGCGGCCAGGTACGGGATCGTGTCCGGGTCGTTCCTGTCGTGCAGCCACGCGTACGGGTCCAGCACCGTGTCGCCGTGATGGCTCCGCTCGGTCGGAATGATCTTCGCAATCGGCGGCTGCGGACCAGTCATGACAGTGCCGCTCCCTCTGCTGTCTCGGATCACGTCCGAGGCCAGTATCCCCGCAGCGGCAGCCGGAACGTGCCGGTTACGCCCTGGGCGGGATCAGCGGCGTCACCGGCCGTCCCGCTGGTATGCGGCCTACCGGCCGGGCAGCCCGTACTGGTACCACCAGGTGTCGACCAGCAGACCGGTCCGGCCGCTGACGCGCGTCGTGGGACCGTCCGGCGAGGGCTGCCAGGACGGGTCGGCGCGCCCCTTGTCGCCGGCGCTGCCGGTGCCGAACCGGTCGAGGTCGGCGCGGTTCGCCGCCGCGTCGACGCTGACCGTCGCAACCGCCGGCCCATCCGTCGGCATGGCCGACCGGACCACGGTCGCCCCCGCCGCCGCCAGCCCCGCCGCGGCCAGCCCCGCAACCCATTGCCGTGCCCGCACGTCCCCTCCATCCTGCGCGTTGCCCGCCGGGCCCCGACGGCTCGGCGTTGTACTCGCTAGCGGCACGATCTCAGCGGGCGACTTCAAACCGGTTTCACGCCGCTCGCAGACCGGGACCGTCACCCCTGGGCACCCGGTGGGATCGGCCGCCGGGCGCGGACCAGCAGCCGGCCGCCGATGCCGACCGCGAGTACGGCCAGCCCGGCCAGCACCGAGCCGGGCGGAAGCGTACCGACCAGCGCCAGGCAGCCGGCGGCGCCGAGCACGTTCAGCGCCTGCGGCCAGCGCCGGTCCGCGGCCGGCTGGGTGAACGCGGCGGCGTTCGCGATCGCGTAGTAACACAGCACGCCGAAGGAGGAGAACCCGATGGCGGCGCGCAGGTCGGCGGCCAGCACCAGGCCGCTGACCAGGCAGGCGAGCGCGATCTCGGCGTGCTGCGGCACCCGGTAGCGCGGGTGCACGGCGGCCAACCATGCCGGCAGGTCGCGGTTGCGGGCCATGGCCAGCGCCGTCCGGCCGACGCCGGCGATCAGCGCCAGCAGCGCGCCCAGGCTGGCCACCGCGGCGCCGACCCGCACCACCGGGGCGATCGCGCCGGCCCCCGCGGCGTGCACGGCTGCCGCCAGCGGGGCGGGGCTGGCCGCGAGCAGGGCCGGCCCGGCGGCCAGCAGCGCGGACGCGCCGACGATCAGGTACACGACGACCGCCAGCAGCAGCGCGAGTGGGATCGCCCGCGGGATCGTCCGGCGCGGGTCGCGAACCTCCTCGCCCATCGTGGCGATCCGGGCGTACCCGGCGAACGTGAAGAACAGCAGCCCGGCCGACTGCAGCACCCCGTACAGCCCGCCGGCGCGCAGGCCGGCCCAGCCGCCGAGGTTGCCGGTACTCGGCCCGCCGGCGATCCAGATCCCGCCGACGAGCACGGCCAGCGCGGTGAGGCTGGCCGCGACCAGCACCCGGGTGAGCAGCGCGGTGCGGGTCACCCCGCGCTGGTTCAGCCAAGCCAGCGCCAGCACCGCGGCGACCGCGACCAGCCGTTGCACCCACCGGCCGCCGGGCAGGTAGCTGGCGAACGTCAGCGCCATCGCCGCGCAGGACGCCGTCTTGCCGACCACGAAACCCCAGCCGGCGGCGAATCCCCACCAGTCGCCCAGCCGCTCCCGGCCGTAGATGTAGGTGCCGCCGGAGGTCGGGTAGGCCGCGGCGAGCTGCGCCGACGCGACCGCGTTGCAGTAGGCGACCGCGGCGGCGATCAGCAGCCCGATCAGCAGCCCGCTGCCGGCGGCCCGCGCGGCCGGCCCGAACGCGGCGAAGACGCCCGAGCCGATCATCGAGCCCAGCCCGATGAGCACGGCGTCGCCGACCCCGAGCCGCCTCGCCAGGCCCTGCGTGCCGCTCACGGGCCAGACGCTAGCCGGCCGCACCGACGAAGTGATCGGCGCCGGCGCCGTCCGGTGTCCGGCCGTCCGGCTGTCCGGCGGTCCGGACCGAACGCGAACACCGGGCGGGCGCCGGCCGCCGTTCGGGTCAGCAGTACTTCGCGTCGGGGGCGAACTCGGTGGGGACGGAGGTGGCGCTGTCGTAGAAGATGATCTCTGTGTCGTCGGAGCAGCTGTCGTTCCCGCCGCCGCTGTTGGCCCGGTCGATGCCGTCGCCGCCGGTGATGACGTCGTCCCCCTCGCCGCCGAAGAGGATGTCGTCCCCGTCGCCGCCGTGCAGGCGGTCCTGGCAGTCCCCGCCGATGATGATGTCGTCACCCGGGCCGCCGTACATCGTGTCGGCGCCGCCGCCGCCCTCGATCAGATCGTTGCCGGCACGGCCGTAGATGGTGTCGTTGCCGGCGGTGCCGACCAGCACGTCGTTGCCGTCGGTTCCGGTGATCACCTGCCCGGGCAGGTCGCAGTTGCTCACCGGCGCGGCGCTCGCCGGCGCCGCCGTGCCCAGCGCGCCGGCCACCAGCATGATCGCTGGCAGCACCCTGATCGCGGTCCGCAGCCCCATCGTGATCCCTCCGCTCGCGGCCCGGCCGGCCCGCCGGCGGCGGGGTCCGCGGCGCCGGGCCGCATCACGGCGAGGTTCGCACCGGCACGTCAGCATGGCGTCAGTACGCCCGCCGGGGTGGCACGAGCGGCCGGCGGGGCGGGGCCCGGCCGGCCCCGCGCAGGGCCGGCCGGGCACCGCGGCATGTCAGCAGTTCACCTGAACCTCGGTGGCCGGCGAGCAGAGGTTGACGCCGAGCCCGCCAAGGCCGGTGTCGAAACCGGCCTCGCCGTCGATCAGGTCGTCACCCGGGCCGCCGTACATGGTGTCGTCGCAGGGACCGCCACGGATCTTGTCGTCGCCGTCGCCGCCGTAGATGACGTCGTTGCCGCCCGCTCCGTCGATCTTGTCGTCGCCGCCGAGGCCGTGGATCTCGTCGTTCCATGGCGTGCCGACGATCACGTCGTCCCCGGCGGTGCCGTAGATGACGAGGCCGACGTGATCACAGCCGTCATCCGGCCCGTCCGCCTGCGCCGCCGGCCCGGCGGCGAGCGCCAGGCCGCCGGTGGCGAGCAGCCCGGCGGCGAGCATGGCCATCCTGTTGCGAACCTTCATTGGGTTCCCCTCCCGATCCCTGACCGCCAGTCGGCGGCCACCGGGAGGCTCACACCGACCCGTCAGCGTGGCGTCAGCGGCGCATCAGCACGGCCGGCCGGCCCGGCCCGGAGCACGGCCGGGTCCGGCGCCGGTACGTCGATGCTGACCATCGCCTGCGCCCACCGGTCGAACGCGCGGTGCGCCTCGCCGTGCCGGCCGGCCGACCGCAGCACGTCGACCAGGGCCCGGTGCGCCGGCTCGTCGAACGGGTCGGCGGCCAGCAGCCGGACCAGGCAGCCGACGGCCTGATCCCAGTCGCCCGTGTGGCGGCTGAGCCCGGCCAGGTCGCGCAGCGCGCGCAGCCGGGCGGCGCGGGCCTGCTCCCGCAGCGGGTCCGCCCACTCCGCGTACGGCTCGTCGTCGAAGGCGTCGCCGCGGTGGGCGGCGTCCAGTTCGGTGAGGATCTCGCGGGCACGCTCGGACTGCCCACGCCGGATGAGATCGCCCGCGTGCGCCGCGTCCCGCAGCAGGAGCTCCGCGTCGACGCTGGTGTGCCGGAGGTCCAGCCAGATGCCGGTGTCGTCGGCCCGCAGGTACCGGTCGGCCGGCCACAGCCGCTGCGGGTCGAGCACGGCCCGCAGCACCGACAGCAGCACCGAGAGCCGGTGCCCGGTGCGCCGCGGCTGGTCGTCCGGCCAGAGCAGCTCGCACAGCTCGAGCCGCGGCACCGGCCGGCCGCGCCGGGCCACCAGCACCTTCACCAGCGTCCGCGCCTGCCGGGAGCGCCAGGCCGGCAGCGGCACCGGTTGGCCGCCGACCCAGACCTCGAACCCGCCGAGCACCTGCACCCGCACCGGCGCCGCCGCCCCGTCCGGCGGGAGCAGCGGCGAGCCCTCGACGATCCGCACGCCGCGGTCGTTGAGCCGCCCGGCCGCCGCGCGGGCCTGCGCGCGCTGGCTGCCGTCCGCGCCGGGCAGCCGGCCGAGCAGCACCAGCACCCGGTCCGCCGCGGGCAGCGCGCCGGAGCGCTGCCAGATCGTCAGCGCCTCCGCGAGCGCCGCCCGCGCCCCGGCGGCGTCGGCGGTCACCGCGGCGGCCAGCTCCAGCGACTCGGCCAGCGAGTCCGCGGCCCGGCCGACCCGGGCGGCGCCGACCGCGTCGGCCGCGAACTGCCGCGCCGCCGGTAGCTCGCCGGCCTGCAGCGCCACCCAGCCACCGGCGGCCAGCGCGGTCGCCAGCAGCGCCGGCGGGGCGCACCGCTCCGCCTCCTTGGCCAGCAGCCGGGCGGCGGCCGGGTCGGCGCCGGGCGGGTCGGCCAGCAGCCGCGCCAGCCCGGCCAGCGCCGGCACCAGCACCTGCGTCTCCGCGGTGGCCCGGGCCAGGTCGACCGCCTCGGCGAACGCGGTCCGGCTCTGCTCCCGGCGGCCGAGTTGCCGGTGCAGCTCGGCCAGCCCGGACAGGCCCAGCGCGGTGCGTCGCAGCCCGGACCGCCGGCACACCAGCACCGACCGCTCGAAGTGCCGGGCCGCCTCGGCGTACTCGCCCAGCCGGGTCAGCACCTCGCCGGCGTTGTGCAGCGCGATCACCAGGACGCCGGGCGGCCCGCCGAGCTCGGCCGCCCGTAGCGCCCGCAGCGCCACGTCCAGCGCCTGCGGGTAGCGCGCCGCCCGCAGCAGCCCGTCGGTCTGGTTGACCAGCGCCCGGGCCGCCTGCACCACGTCGCCGGCGCGCTCGGCGGCGGCCAGCGCGAGCGCCAGGTGGTCGTCCTGGCAGGCGCCGACGGCGGTCACCCCGGCCGCGATGTGCGCCGCGGCGAGCGCGCGGTCGTCGCCGGTGCGCCGGGCCACGGCCACCGCCCGGTCCGCGCTGGCGGCGGCCTGCTCGGTCGCGCCGACCATGCTCAGCGCGCTGGCGCGGCCGGCGTGCAGCAGCACGGCGTCGACCGTCTCGCCGTCGGCGCCGGCCCGCTGGTAGAGGTCGAGCGCGGCCGGGTAGTCGGCCCGCAGGTAGTGCACCATGCCGGCGCGCCAGGCCAGCCCGGCGTCGCAGCGTCCGGACGGCCGCGCCCGCTCCAGCAGCGGGGCGAACACCCGCTGGGCGCCGGCCACGTCTCCGGACATCCGCAGCGCGTCCCCGAGCGTCAACTCCAGCCGCTCGCACCGGCTCGCGGCCGGCTGCGCCGTGATCAGCCGGACGACATCGGCGGCCCCGCCGCCGGCCAGCATCTCGGCGCCGTGCGCCGCGATCAGCGCCCGGCACCCGGCGCCGTCGCCGGCCCCGTGCAGCGCGGTCGCCGCCGCCAGCGGTTGACCGTTCGTCCGGTACCAGGCGGCGGCCGCCCGCAGCCGCCGGGCCGCCGGCGCCGGGTCGGCGGCTCCCGCCAGCACCGCCGCGACGAGCGGGACCAGCCGGTAGGCGTCCCGGGCGTCCCGGCCGGCCGCCCGCCGGTGCGGCACGAGCAGGCCGGCGGCGGTCAGCCAGCCGAACCCGGCCCGGCCCGCGGCGGCCCCGCCCGGCAGCCTGGCGGCGAGGTCGGCGCAGAGTGCGGGGCTGATCGGGTCCAGACCGGCGAGCAGGCCGAGCAGCCGGGCCAGCCGGTTGGGCAGCTCGGCCAACACCCGCTCGCGCAGCCAGGCCGCGGCCGCCGGGTGCGGGGCCAGCGCGTCCGCCGGGTCGGCGCCGGCCGCGAGAGCCACGCCCGCCAGCCGCACCAGCGCCGGCCAACCGGCGGTGCGGTCGTGCACCGCGTCCGCCACGTCCAGATCGGTGATGTCGTACTCGTCCCGCAACCGCACGGCAACCGCGTCCCGGCCGAGCGCCAACTCGCCCGGCCCCACCTCGATGACCGCCCGGGGTAGCGCCGCCCGCGCGGCCTGGCTCAGCGGCCGCCGCGCACCCAGGCCGACCCGGACACCGGCCGGCAGCCGCCCGAGCCGGCGGACCAACTCCCGCTGCTCCGCGGCCGCCAGCGCGTGCACGTCGTCCACGATCACCCACGCCGCGCCGTCGGCCCAGCCCGGTCGGCCGGCGGCCGCGACCGCGTCCGTCGCCGCCAGCCACAGTGCCGGCCCGTCGCCGGTGCTGGCCCAGCGCAGCGCTGAGGTCGTGCCGTAGCCGGCCGCGGCGACGACCAGCAGCCAGTCGGCCGCCCTCGGGTCGACCCTCATTCGTCCCTCCCTGTGAGAAAGAGCCGCCCGGGGCCGTGGCGATACGGCATCGGGCGCTTCTTCCCCGCGGGGCGCCGGCGGGTCGCCGGCCGGAACCGTCCACTCGCGACGGGGAGGGGTCTAGCCGTCGACGGCGTTGGCGGCGACCATCGCCCGGTACCAGTGCGCGCTCGACTTGGGGGTGCGGCGCTGGGTGGGGTAGTCGACGTGGACGAGCCCGAACCGGCGGTCGTAGCCGTAGGACCATTCGAAGTTGTCCAGGAAGGACCAGACGAAGTAGCCGCGCAGGTCGACGCCGTCGGCGAGCGCACGGTGCGCGGCGCGGAAGTGGGCCGACAGGTAGTCGATCCGGGCCTGGTCGTCGACTGTCCCTTGTGGACTGACCTGGTCCGGGAAGGCGGCGCCGCTCTCGGTGATCCAGAGCGGTACGCCGGGGTACTCGGTGCTGATCCGGGTGAGCGTCGTGTGCAGGCCGTCCGGGAAGATCTCCCAGTTCATCGCGGTACGGGGCAGGTCGCCGCGGATGAATTCGATGTCCGGGCTCCACAGCCAGGGGCTGGGCCGGGTGGCGGCCGCCGCGGTCTCGGCGGCGGTGCGGTGGCGCAGGATGTGTCGGGTGTAGTAGTTGACACCGAGCAGGTCGATCGGCGTCGCGATCGTCTCCAGGTCGCCGGCGCGCAGCAGCCCGGACAGGTCGGTGTGCCGGCCGAGGTGCTCGAGCAGGTCGGCCGGGTAGCCGCCGCGGAAGACCGGGTCCAGGTAGGCGCGGTTGACCAGCGCGTCGATGCGGGTGGCTGCCTCGACGTCGGCCGGGTCGTCGGTGGCCGGGTAGGTGGCGTACTGGTTGAGCGTCAGCCCGACCTGCCGGCAGCCGCCGGCACGCAGCGCCTGCGCGGCACGTCCATGCCCGAGCAGCAGGTGATGCATCGCCGCCACCGCGGCGTGCGGGTCGCGGGTCCCGGGCGCGTGCCGGCCCTCCGCGTGCCCGACCATCGCCGAGCACCACGGCTCGTTCAGCGTGGTCCAGACGTCCACCCGGTCACCGAGCCGCTCGTGCATGGCCTGGGCGTAGTCGGCGAACCGGTCGGCGGTGGCCCGGGCCGGCCAGCCGCCCGCGTCCTGCAGGGGCTGCGGGAGGTCCCAGTGGTAGAGCGTGATCCACGGCCGCATCCCGCCGGCGAGCAGGCCGTCCACCAGGCGCTGGTAGAAGTCCAGCCCGGTCGGGTTGAGCGGCCCGGTGCCGGCCGGCTGCACCCGCGGCCAGGAGACCGAGAACCGGTAGTACGGCGCGCCGAGCCAGCCGAGCAGTTCGACGTCCGCCGCGGACCGGTGGTAGTGGTCGCAGGCGATGTCGCCGGTGTCGCCGTCCGCTATCGCACCGGGAACCTGGCAGAACGTATCCCAGATCGACGGTCCGCGGCCGCCATCGGCCGCACCGCCCTCAATCTGGTACGCCGCGGTCGCGGTACCCCAGCCGAACCCGTCCGGGAACCGCAACTCACCCGTCACCGCCGCCCCACCCCGACCAACCGCGCACGCATCGTCTGGGTCACCCCCGGAAGCTACCAACCCCGCACCACCGCGACCTATAGGCCACCGCGTTCCACCGGCCGACTCCGCCCGGCTGGGGCGTGCCGGATGTGCCGGTTCCGGCCCGCCCGGGCCGCGTGCGGGGGGAACCGTGCGGCTGATCGTCAGGGCCTGATCCGGAAGTCCCAAGTGGACGGTCAACGTGACTGGGCCGGTCGCGCTGAGCCGTGTGGCTACGCGGCCCCATCACGGCTGACCATCTTCGGATCATTCTCGGCGACTGGGCCGACAGCGGCCGACCCGATCAGCGCACGATGTCGGCCTGGCATGGCGGGGGTGTCAGTGGGCAGGCGGAGCCTGCCCGCCTCCGCGTGGGCCGGAGCGGGGCTGGTCTGCCAGCCCATCGACCAGCGGATGCGAAACATGGGGGAATCGGATGGGATCTTTACACCGGCGCTTGCTCGCCGCCGTCGCGGCGGGCGGGATCGTCTCGACGGGCGCGATGCTGATACCGACCGCCGCGTACGCGGCGACCGCGCCGATCACCTCGGCCGGGCCGCTGACCCGCGTCGAGATCAGCGACTCGTTGAACTGCGCGGTCGACCACACCGGCGACACCCAGTCGGAGTGGTTCGGCGGGACCGCCTGCGGCACGCTGCTGGCCTCGGCCGGCACGCTGTACGGCCCGTCGGACATCCCGGCCGGCGGCGGCGCCACGCCGCGCATCGCCTGGACGCCGGTCAGCCAGACCGCGGTCACCGGCAGCGGCACCAACGCCGACCCGTACAAGGTGGTCACCGTGGCCGACGCCGGCACGGCCGGCCTGCGCGTCACTGAGACCGACACCTACGTGGCGGGCGAGGAGTCGTACCGGACAGACCTGGCGGTCGCCAACACCGGCGCCGCCGCGGCCAGCGCGATCCTCTACCGCGCCGGCGACTGCTACCTGCAGAACTCCGATATCGGGTTCGGTGCGATCGACGCCGGCACCGGCGCGGTGTCGTGCACCGCGAGCGCCGCTGCGGGCGCGCGGATCGAGCAGATGCTGCCGCTCACCGCGGGCAGCAGCTACATGGAGGCGTTCTACGGCACGGTCTGGTCCACGATCGGCCAGCAGGTGCCGTTCCCGAACACCTGCGGCTGCGACGTGGACCAGGACAACGGCCTCGGCCTGTCCTGGAACCTCAGCCTGGCCGCCGGCGCGACCAAGACGTACTCGTCGCTGGTCACGTTCTCGCCGCTGGGCCGCAGTCCACTGACGATCACCAAGGCCGCGGACACCGCCTCCGTACCGGCCGGCTCGACCGACGGCTACACGATCACGGTGACCAACAGCAACGTCACCGCGGTGTCGCTCGGCACGCTGACCGACACGCTCGGCGCCGGCTTCAGCTACCGCACCGGCACCAGCACCGGCGCGACCACCGCTGACCCCGCGGTCACCGGCCAGACGCTCAGCTGGAGCGGGATCACCGTCCCGGCAGGCGGCACCGCGACCGTCCACTTCGGAGTGACGGTCTCGTCGACACCCGGCACGTACACCGACGAGGCCGGCGGCAGCGCGGACGGATACACCGTCGTCGGTACCGGCCCGGTCGCCCCGGTCACGGTGACCGCGGTCGTGCCGGTGAACCACGCGCCGGCGGCGGCGGCGCAGTCGGTGACGACGGCGCAGGACACCCCGGTCGGGATCACGCTGACTGGGTCTGATGTGGACGGTGACGCGTTGACGTACGCGGTCGGCGCCGGC
>JBBWZH010000124.1:0-9818 GCA_039648995.1 Mycobacteriales bacterium | reverse complement strand
GATCTCAACCGCCACCGTGCTCCCGCCCTCCGCGTGCCAGACCAGTCGTCCACCTCTCGTTCATCCCGACGCTACCTCACGTACATGAACGATCGGCCGGCTCGCGCCGTCCATAGTGGACAGTGCGGGGCCGGTCGACCGCAAGCCTCGACACGGGACGGCGGTAGGCCGCAATTGCCCCTTATCGGTGCGGGAACCGCGCGCCGCGGCCGCCCGAGACGCCGACGACCGAGCCCGGGCCCCGCCCCGGCGCCACCCCGTCCGGCGGGTCGACGACCGGCGTGTGCCGGCCGGCCGCCCCGATGGCCGCCTGCGTGCCGGCCACGGTGCTGAACGTCGTCTCGATCGTCGGCATGGCGGCTAACCGAGCAGCTCGTCGACGTAGCACCAGCGCCAGCGCTCGCCGGGCTCGAACGAGCGCATTACCGGGTGGCCGGTCGCCTGGTAGTGCGCGGTGGCGTGCCGCGGCCGGGACGAGTCGCAGCAGCCGACGTGCCCGCAGGTCAGGCAGAGCCGCAGGTGCACCGACGGCCCGTCGGCCGGCTCGTGTTCCGCGCATCCGGCGGTGGTCGGTTCGGCCCCGGTGCCGGCCGTGGCCAGGTGCGCGCACTGCTCCGGCGACCGCGGCGGCTGGCTGGACCGCAGCAGCCGGCGGAACAGCCCGAGCGGCCGGTCGCGCCGCTCGTCCGCCGGTTCGTCCGTGGGCTGGGTCTGGGCCTCAGTCACGAGCCGGCCTCCGGAGTGAGCATCGTAGGTGCCGTCTGGGGCGCCGAGGAGCGGAGCGCAGGGGGTCGGCGGGCCAGCACAGTCACGAGCCGGCCTCCGGAGTGAGCATCGTAGGTGCCGTCTGGGGCGCCGAGGAGCGGAGCGCAGGGGTCGGCTGGCCAGCACACTCATGAGGCAGCATTCTGCTCCGGCGCGCGCCCGCTGTCCGCCGGCGGCGCGGTCAGTGGCGGTTGGGTCAGTGGCGGCCGGCGCGGCGCCATGCCAGCGGGGTGGCGCCGTGGTCGCGCTTGAACGTCTTGATGAAGTAGCTGACGTCGCGGAAGCCGACCCGGCCGGCCAGCGCCTCGACCGTGAGGTCGGTGCTCGCGAGCAGCCGCCGGGCCTCGGCCATCCGGCGCTCGGTGATCCACTGCTGCACCGTCCGCCCGGTCTTCCGGCCGACGACCGTGGTCAGGTGCCCGGCGGACAGGCCCAGCGCGGACGCGACATCGTGCAGCGAGATCGGCTGGTCGTAGCGCTGCTCGATCAGCTCGAAGACGCGGGCCAGCAGCGGCTCGTCCCGCAGCACCAGGTCGCCGGTCACGTCCGCGGCCAGCCGGGAGACGCCGACCAGCAGCAGCCGCAGGTGGGCCAGCACGGCCTCGTTGTAGCCGTCCCGCCGCTCGCGCAGCTCGCGGTCCAGCGCGGTGAAGTGGCCGACCCAGCTGGCCCGGTCGACCGGCGGCACGCGCAGCCGCTGCACGCCGCCGGGCGCGCCGCCGACGAACGGGAACAGCAGCGGGTGCGCCCGCCAGGACAGGAAGGCGCCGGGCGTCCGCGGTTCGAGCACGTCCGGCGGGAAGAACGTGGCCCAGCCGGCCGCGCCGCCGTCGATCAGGCCCGGCTCGATCGCCTCACCCGGCGCCAGCACGAACGCGTCACCGGCGTCGAGGCGCCAGGTGCGGCCCTCCACCCGCACCCAGCCGCCGTCCCGCTCGAAGTAGCTGAGCACGAGAAAGTCGTGCGCGTGCACCCGGTCGGCCAGGCCGAAGCCGGCGGGGTGGTTGGTGCCGTGGAACCGCGCGATGCCCACCGGCGGCAGGCCCGGGACCCTGACGTAGCTGTAGATCGGCGTGCCGTCGGGCCGCCGGGCCTTCAACACCGCCCGCCGCGGAACGGAAGATTCTCCTATCGCGGCCGAAGATCGCTCCTTGTCCGCGGAGTTCACGGGTCTGACACTACTGGAAGTCATCAGAATATCGTCGGATCTACCGAGAGGCGACTATGAGCCGGCACCCGCACGCCGATGTCGGGCACGGCCGCGGCTACCTGCCCGCGATGGGCCGTGACTGGCTGCTGCCACTGTACGACCCGTTCACCCGGCTGGTGGGCGCGCCGGCCGCGCACCGGCTGCTGATCGAGCAGGCCGACCTCCGGCCGGGCCACCGCGTTCTGGAGATCGGCTGCGGGACCGGGAACCTCCTGCTGATGGCCAAGCGCCGCCACCCGGAGGTGGCCGCCACCGGCCTCGACCCCGACCCGCGGGGGTTGGCCCGGGCCGGCCGCAAGGCCCGGCGCGCCCGCCTGCCCGTCCGGCTGGACCGCGGCTTCGCCAGCGAGCTCCCGTATCCGGACGGTGCCTTCGACCGGGTGTTCTCCGCGTTGATGTTCCACCACCTGCCCGTCGGCGACCGGCCGGCCGCGCTGCGCGAGGCGCGCCGGGTGCTGGCTCCCGGCGGCTCGCTGCACCTGCTCGACTTCTCCCGCCCGGACGGGTCCGAGGGCCACCTCGCCCGGCTGCTCCACCGCAACGCGCACGCGCACGCCGTCACCGACGACCTCGCCGGCCTCATGCGCGCGGCCGGCTTCACCGAAGTCACCGCGACCGGCGAGCGATCCACCCGCGTCGGCCGCTACGCCACCTTCCGCGCCGTCCACTGAGGACCGTCCACACCGGAACCGGACCCAACAGTTCGCGGTGCCGTCCGTGGTACCGGGTGACGGGCGATCCGGAGAGGAGCGGGCGGATGGACGAGTATCAGCTGGCGCGGATACATGGTGCGGACCTGGTGCGCGCGGCGGAGCGGAGCCGGCTGGCCGGCGAGGCGCGCCGGTCACGCGGGGCGGTGCGGCCGGCCCGCTGGCTGGCCGCCGCTGCCCGGTGGTTGCGCCGGCCCGCGCCGCGGCGGGCCGCCGGCAGCCGACCGGTGCCGGGATGGGCGGGGAGGTCGCGGTGAGCGGGGAGGTCGCGGTGGGCGGGATCGAGTCGGCCGACGAGCGGGGCGTGATCGGTCGGCAGCCGGTGGTGGACTTCAGCCACCTCAGGACGCCGGCGGAGCTGGAAACGGTGCGCCGGATCGAGCGGGCCGCCGTGGTGGTGGTGCCGGAGGCGCTGGCCGGCGCCTACGCCGCGATCCACCTGGTCCGCGTCGGCGCGACCGTCTACGTGCCCGCGGGGGCCAAGGTGCGGGTGCATACCGGTCCGCTGATCGTCGGCGGGGACGGTCTCGGCGGCACCGACGACGTGCTGATCGTGATCGGGCTCCTGATGATCACCAGTCCGGTGACCGGTCCGGTACCGCAGCGGATCAGCGTGGTCGGGGCGGTGCTCGCGCCGCGGGGGAGTGAGGGGGCCCTCGGCCCGGCGCTGTCCGGCGGGGTCGGCACCGTCACCTACTACCGGTACGTCGAGGGCCACGAGGTCACGGTGCTCACCGGCCAGGTGCGGCTGTCCGGTGCCAGCCTGGCCAACCCGGCCGGCCGGCCCGACGACATGCTGATCGTGGCCGGGCAGGTGCTGATCACCGGGCCGATCCCGACGGTTGGGTACGCGCAGGTGGTCGTCGCCGGGCAGGTGTGCGCGCCGGCGTCGAGCCGGACCGTGCTGGAGCCGCGGCTGCAGGTTCAGGGCCAGATGCTGTGGTCGCGCTCGGACGAGCCGCGGGTCGTCTTTGACGACACCGAGGTCGGCACCGACTTCTTCCGGCTGCTCGAGCCCCCGGTGAGCCTGGTCCTCTTCGGTGACCTGACCATCTCCGCCGGCGTGACCGAGGACATGGTGCGCGCGAAGGTCACCGACATCGGGCTGGCCGGCGACCTGACCGCGCCGGCCGACCTCGTCCCGCTGCTGCAGGTGCTGGCCACCGATGCCTACGGTTCGATCCGGGCCGGCGATGGGCCGGGACGCTGAGTTCAGCCGCCTCTACGCGGCGCACCGGGACGCGGTGCACGCCTACTTCGTCGGCCGGACCGGCGACCGCGCGGCGGCGGCGGACCTCATGCAGGAGGTCTTCCTGCGCGCCTGGCAGCGGCTCCCCGAGCTGACCGACCGGTCGCCGGACGGGCAGCGCGCGTGGATCTTCACGGTGGCCCGCAACCTGTCTGTCGACGCGTACCGGCACGAGCGCGCCCGGGCCGACACCGAGGCCGCGCTCGGCCGGCTGCCGGTGGCCACGCCGCCACCGGCCAGCACGACGGTGATCGCCGCGGAACGGGTCGCGGTCGTCGGCGAGGCGATCAGGCGGCTGCCCGAGCGGCAACGTGTCACGCTGTCCATGGCCGCCGCCGGCGGGATGACCAGCGCCGAGATCGCCACCGCGCTCGGCGTACCCGCCGGCACCGTGCGGTACCGGCTGTCCGAGGCCCGGCGCGCCCTGGCCGCGGCCCTGGCCAGCTACGACGACCCGGCATCCACGGAGGAACGATGAGCCTCGACGACGCACTCGCTGCCTGGGCCGGCACCGTGCGGCTGGACGATGAGACGGCCGCCGCGATCTACCAGCGCATCGTCGCGACCCCTGCGGCTCCGGCCGCGCCGGCTCCGGCCGCGCCGGTCGTCGGGGTGACCGGCCTCGACCCGCGGTGGTGGCGCGACTTCACCGTCGACTTCGCCGCGCGGATGGTGTCGAGCACCCGAGCGACCGCCCGGGCCGCTTAGCCCGCGGCCCGGGCGGTTCGACGGTCAGCGCCGGCAGGTCAGCGCGGTTGCTCGAGTGGTGGCGGGCAGATCCAGCAGCCGGCGACGTGCCGCGGGCTGGCGTGGTCGGCCGTCGCCACCAGGGAGCCGGCGAGCGCTCCCCCGAGCAGGGCCAGGGCAAGGGTGATGCTCGACAGTCGCCGTCGAATGGACATCGTGGGCTCCCTCAGCCGGATGAACGGGGCGGCAGTGACAGTAGGCCGGGCGACTGGACATCGAGTGGACGGCTACTGAACCCACCCCGCGCTGGTTCACCGGCCGTGCCGACGCACGGCTTGCGCTGCTCATCTGCAACTAGATGACAATATCGCGCAAGCAGAATGCATATCATTGGATGTTCACACCGAACTCTTGTAAGAGGCCGTGTGGCGTCTTATGGTCGGTCGCCCCAGCGGGTCGAGAGAATCGAGTCCCTCGATGTCACGGAGCATCGCCGGTGTTGCCCCCAGGCGTCTCAACGGACGGTTCCGGGCGGCCGCGGCGGTGGTTCTGGCCGGCGCGGCGCTCGGCGCCGCACCCGGCCCGGCCGCCGCCTCGGCAACCTCCTCCTCCGCCGCGCCGTCCGCGGCGTCCGCGGCGTCGGCTCAGCCGGCCGTGACGCGGGCGGCGCTCGCCCCGCCGCTGGTCGCCGGCCGGGGCGCCGCGGTCGCGTTCGCCGAGCAGGAAGCGGAGAACGCGGCCACCGACGGCACCGTCATCGGCCCGGACCGCTCGGCGTACACGCTGCCGGCGGAGGCGTCCGGCCGGATGGCGGTGCGGCTGGCGCCGGGGCAGCACGTGGAGTTCACGCTGCCGAGCGCCGCTAACGCGATCACCGTGCGGTACAGCATTCCGGACGCGCCGGGCGGAGGCGGGATCACCGCGCCGCTCATGGTCACGGTGGACGGCGGGGCCCGGCAGGTCATGACGCTCACATCGCGGTACGCCTGGCTCTACAACCAGTACCCGTTCTCGAACGACCCCGGCGCCGACCTGCTGCACCCGGACTGGTGGATCACCGAATGCTCCTGCGTACCGGCGGCGACGACCCCGGCGCCGACGATCACGAAGCCGTTCCGGCCGAGCCACTTCTACGACGAGCAGCGCCTGCTGCTGACCCGGACCTACCGCGCGGGTGACCGGGTGCGCCTGTCCGTCCCGGCCGGCAGCAACGCCGCGTGGACGGCCATCGACCTGCTCGACTCGGAACTCGTCGGCCGGCCGCACGTCGACCTGCTCGCCGCGAACGTGCTGCTGTTCGGCGCCGACCCGACCGGCCGGCGCGAATCCGCCGGCGCGTTCGACCGGGCGATCGCGTTCGCCAGGCGCCACCACCGCAGGGTCTACATCCCGCCGGGCACGTACCAGGTGAACCGGCACATCGTGGTCGACGACGTCACGGTCTCCGGCGCCGGGAACTGGTACACGGTCATCACCGGCCACGAGGTCGCGTTGAGCACGCCGGCCCCCGACGGCTCGGTGCACACCGGCGTCGGCTTCTACGGGAAGGACGCGTCGGCCGGCGGCAGCAGGAACGTCCACCTGTCCGGCTTCGCGATCTCCGGGGACGTCCGCGAACGCGTCGACACCGACCAGGTCAACGGCGTCGGCGGCGCGCTGAGCGACTCGACCATCGACGGCCTCTACATCCACCACACCAAGGCCGGCATGTGGTTCGACGGCCCGATGACCCGGCTGCGCGTCACCAACTCGATCATCGCCGACCAGATCGCCGACGCCGTCAACTTCCACACCGGCGTCACGAACTCGCTCGTGTCGAACAGCTTCATCCGGAACACCGGCGACGACGGCCTCGCCATGTGGTCGGAGAAGACCGCCGACGCCGGCAACACGTTCGACCACAACACCGTGCAGACACCGGTGCTGGCGAACGGCATCGCGATCTACGGCGGCACCGACAACGCGGTCTCCAACAACCTGATCGCGGACCCGATCCGGGAGGGCAGCGGCCTGCAGGTCGGCTCGCGATTCGGCGCCCAGCCGTTCACCGGCCACCTCTGGATCACCGGCAACACCACGGTCCGCGCCGGCACCTACGAGCTGAACTGGAACATCGGGCTGGGCGCGATCTGGCTCTACGCGCTGGAGCGGAACATCGACGCGGACATCCAGATCGTCGGCGACAATTTCCTCGACAACACCTACAACGCGATCATGCTGGTCAGCGACTTCCCGGTGAAGGACCTCTACTCGATCAGCAACGTCCACTTCAGGGACATCACGATCGACGGCACCGGGACGTCCGCCGTCAGCGCCCGGGCCGCCGGTTCGGCCACCTTCCAGAATGTCGACGCCCGCAACGTCGGCGCGGTCGGCGTCAACAACTGCGGCTCATTCCACTTCACCCCGGCCGGTTCCGAGTTCTCGCTGACCGACCTCGGCGGCAACGACGGCGGCTGGCTGGCGCCGTGGGAACTCCCGAACACGATCACCTGCGACGACCGCCCGCCGGTGGCCCCGCCACCGCCGCCCTCGCCATGGTGAGCCGCGTGGGGCCGGCTCAGGTCGGGAAGCCGCGGTCAGCGCCCGGCTGCTCCCGCAACAGGTGGTCCATCTCCCGGTTGCGGCAGCGGGCGACGAAGCCGAGCGCGCTGTTCTGGTCGGCGTAGAAACGGTCCAACGTGGGCCGGTCGATCTCGTACGCCTCGTTGTATTCGGCCAGCCGGTTGGCGACCGGGATGCTCACGTAGAACCGGCCGGTCCGGTCGTCGACCTCCAGCGCGAAGCGGTGCTCCCGGTTTACCGCGATGGCCCGGCAGCCGCGCCGGCCGGGGTCGAGCGCCCCCGGCGGCGCCGCTATCGGCGCCGGCGGCGGGCCGGGGGCCGCCTTGCGCCGGCTGCTCGTTGCCTCCAGCAGTTTGTTGAGGCACCAGAGCAGCCCGACCGCGAGCAGGCAACCGACGAGAGCGAGCGGGGCGACCTGCCACCACGGCAGGTCGGTGTCGCTGCAGGCCGTGCAGACGACCGGGATGGCGAGCGGGTCGGGCACGTCGCCGAGGGTAGGTGGCGGCGGCCGGCCCGGGCGGCCACCCGGCGGGAGTCCGCCTCAACGTGCAGGCACTGTCAGGCGTCGCCGATGTCCTCCAGCCAGACGGCACGGTTCGACCGGATGAACTCGGCCATCAGCGACCGGCAGTCGGCGTCGTCGAGGAGCGTCACCTCGACCCCGGCGGCCGCCAGCCACTCATGCTGCCCGGTGAACGTCTCGGCCTCCCCGACGACCAGGCGCGGGATGCCGAACTGCCGGATCAGCCCGCTGCAGTACCAGCACGGCGAGAGCGTCGTCACCATCGTGGTATCGCGGTAGCCGGGCTGTCGGCCGGCCGCGCGGAACGCCGCCGTCTCGGCGTGCATGGACGGGTCGGCGTCCTGGATCCGCCGGTTGTGCCCGCGGCCGAGCAGGGCCCCGCCCGCCCCGAACAGCGCGGCGCCGATCGGCACCCCGCCCTCGGCCGCGCCGGCCCGCGCCTCGGCCAGCGCGACGGCCAGCAGTTGCCGGGGGTCGGGTGTCACGGCGACGATGCTGCCACGCAACGCGGCGGCCCCGGCCGGCGCGCCGCCGCTTGACTCGGAAGTCCTGCGCGAAGTTGAAGCACCAGGCGCCGTTGCGGGTGTAGCACCGCTGCACCACGCCGGACTCGCAAACAACGTCAGGGCGGCTAACCGGTCGCCGGGCGCAGCAGCACCAGCGTCGCGGCGTCGTCCAGCACCGCGTCGAACCGGAGGCCGGCCTGGCGCGCGAGCTCGCCCAGCCTGGCGTCGTCGACGTCGCGCACGCTGAACCGCTGCTCGGCGGCCCAGCCGTCGAACTCGTACCGGACCGTCGCGGTGAGCACGTCGCCGGCGCGGTCCAGGTCGGTCAGCACGAACCGGACGCCGTCGCTTTCCCGGGCGACCTCCTGCACGGTGCCCGCCCAGCCCGGCGGATGCCGCTCCACCACGGCAAAGCCGTCGTCGCGCAGGTGCCGCCGGACGACGCCGAGCAGGGTGGTGACGAACCCGGTGTCGGCGTCGTCCACGAAGTGGCTCATCAGCAGCACCGCCGCGAACCGGGCGCCGAGATCGAGCGTGGCCAGGTCGGCCCGGACGCCGGTGGCGGCCCGCAGCGCGGCGAGCATCTCCGGCTCGTTGTCCACGCCGGTGACCGGGTGGCCCAGCCGGGCCAGTGGTTCGGCCAGCCGGCCGGTGCCGCAGCCCAGGTCGAGCACGTCCCCGCCCGGCGGCAGCAGCCCGTGCACGATCTCGGCGTCGGCGGTCCGCTCGGCCATCCGCGCGTACAGCTCGACCGGGCTCCCGTCCGGCGCGATCCGCATCAGACCACGATCGCAGGCCACGGCCACCGGTGCACCCGGTAGGCCAGCCACGCTGTCGCCGGCCGTGCCGCGGCGCGGCGTGGTGGTTACTCGCCGGTCTGGCCGTCGATCCGTTCGCGGATCAGGTCGGCGTGACCGTTGTGCCGCGCGTACTCGCCGACCAGCTTCTGCAGGTTCCAGCGGAGGCTGCGGCCGTTGCCGGCGCCGACCGAGTCGAGCCCGGCATGTTGATGGACGCGCTCGTCGGTGGCCGCCTTCTCCCGGTCCCAGGCGGCCATCGAGCCGTCCGCCATCGACGCGTCGACGTCCATGTCCCACTCCGGGCCGCCGTCGGTGTATTCGCCCCACACCATCCGCAGCTCGGCCGTGGGGCCCAGCGCCCAGGCGCCGTATACCCGCTCCATCTCGGTCAGGTGACGGACCAGGCCGAGCAGCGACAGCGGCGACGGCGGCGCCGAACGGGTCGCGAGTTGGTCGGCGTCGAGGCCGGCGCACGTGGCCTCGAGCGCGTCACGGTGGAAGGCGAGCCAACCGAGCAGCACGCTCCGCTCGTCGCCGTCGGCCGGCTCCGGCACACGGGAAATCGCACTCATGCCGGCAGAGCCTCCCAGGCTTCATGGCGCCGTGCGTCGGCGCCGTGCGTCGGCCGTGCTTGACCACCTGCCGACGGCGTCGGCGGCTCGGGCTCGCGGCGCCTGTTCCTGACGGGCCGGCGTCAGGTGTGTGACCATGGTGGAGCGATGAGGACAGCCCGGTTGTCGGCGCGCCCCGCGGCGGGCGTGGGCTCCGGGGTGCGCGCGCCGTGGCCGTGGCTGCGGGCGGGC
>JBBWZH010000113.1:0-21850 GCA_039648995.1 Mycobacteriales bacterium | reverse complement strand
GCGGATGACCGACAGGAGCATCGGCACGCTGGCGGCGTTGCAATCCGAGCTGCGGCGGACAGCCAAGCGCGGGTACGCCACGAACTTCGGCGAAAGCGAGCCGGAGATCAGCGGCGTCGCCATCGCCGTTGACGGCCCCGAACCCTACGCACTGGCCGTCTCAGAGCCCAGGCCCCGCCTGGCTCCCGCCCGCGTGCAGGTGCTCGTCGACGAGATCGGCAAGACCGTTCGGCTGCTGAGCGACGCGTCCGCCATCGGCCACTGACCCAGAGCCACCACTCCTCGTGAGCCGCCTCCCGGTCGACGTGACATCGGCCGGAAGTCTGCCGCGGGTCCGGGCCTACAGTCCGAGGTCGCGGCCGATGAGCTCCTTCATGATCTCGTTGGAACCGGCCCAGATCTTCGTGACGCGTGCGTCCTTCCACGCGCGGGCCACCCGGTACTCGTTCATGTAGCCGTAGCCGCCGTGCAATTGCACGCAGTGGTCAAGGATCTCGTTCTGCACCTGGGCACTCCACCACTTGGCCTTGGCGGCGTCGATCGCGGTGAGTTCGCCCTGGCTGTGGGCGAGCACGCACTGGTCCACGTAGCACTGGGTGACGTCCGCCCGGGTGACCAGGTCGGCGAGGAGGAATTTGTTGTGCTGGAAGGTTCCCACGGCCCTGCCGAACACGTGTCGTTGCTTGGCGTAGTCCACCGTCTCGGCCAGGATCTGCCGGGCGTGGGCGATGTTGGACACGGCCGCGCCCAGTCGTTCCTGCGGCAGGCGTTCCATCATGTGCGCGAAGCCGCCGTCCAGTGCGCCGAGCAGGTTGTCGGTCGGGATCCACGCGTCGTCGAAGAACAGCTCGGAGGTGTCCGATTCCGGCTGGCCGACCTTGTCCAGCTTCCGGCCGCGGGAGAACCCGTCACGATCGGTCTCCACGGCGAACAGGCTGATTCCCGAGGCACGCGTTTCCGGTGTAGTGCGCGCGGCGACGACGACCAGGTCGGCGGATCCGCCGTTCGTGATGAACGTCTTGGTGCCGTTGATCCGCCAGCCGCCGTCGTGCGGGACGGCGCTGGTCCGCAGGCTCGCGAGGTCAGAACCCGCCCCGGGTTCGGTCATCCCTATCGCGGTGAGCAGATCCCCGCTCGTGAACCCGGGCAGCCAGCGAGCCTTCTGGTCGTCGGTCGTGAGTTCCATCAGGTACGGCGCGACGACGTCGACGTGGATGCTGAAGGCGGCGGCCAGGGCCATGTTCACCCGCGCCAGCTCCTCGAGCAGGACGGCGGTGAACCGGTAGTCGCGGGCGTCGGCGCCCCCGTACTGTTCCGGCACCGCCAGGCCGAGCAGTCCCTGCCGGCCGGCGGCGATCCAGATCGCCCGGGGAATGCCGCGGTCGGCGGCGAGCCGGTCGACGACCGGCTCGATCTCGCGCGCCACGAACTGCCGCACGCTGTCGCGGAACTGCTCGTGATCGTGGTCGTACACCACTCGCCGCATCAGGCCTCCAATACGTCACACCGCGACGTGAACGCGCCGGCCTCAGGCCTCACGCAGGGCCCGTTTGACGATCTTGCCGGTCGCGGTCAGCGGCAGCTCGGGCACGAACTCGACGATTCGCGGGTACTTGAACGCGGCGACCCGCTCGCGGCACCAGGTCACGAGCTCATCGGGCGTTACGGCGGCGCCGGGCGCGAGCACCACGAACGCCTTCACCTCCTCGCCGAGCGTCTCGTGTGGAACACCGACGACCGCGACGGCGGCGACGCCCGGGTGGACGAGCGTCCGCGGGCGGCCCGACGGGGGCGTTCGGACGCCTCCCGGACCCAGATGCGCGCCGGTCGAGGTAGGAATATGATAATCGACATCGACGTCGAAGTTATAACTGTCGGCCGGTGCCGTCAATGGCGGCGCAGCGAGGACGGATAGACGATGGTGGCTTTTCGGACCCTGGCGACGGGAGTGGCATGGGCACGATGAGCTTGACCGACTACCGGGTCGGGTTGGATCGATGGCTGGACGACAACGCGGCGGAGTTGGTGCCCGCGGCCGCGGGCACGCTCGACGACGACATGGCGCACCTGAGCCATGTGCGCCGGATGATGTACGACGCCGGTTGGATGCGGTGGGGCTGGCCGGAGTCGGTCGCAGGCTACGGCGGCACGACGCTGATGCGGGCCTACCTCGGCGAAGCGCTGGCGGCGAGAGACCTTGTGCACCCGGACCCGTACTGCATGGCCGAGGTGCTCGCCCCGACCGTGATCAACTTCGCGCCGGACCTGGCCGCGACGATGGTCCCCCGGCTGATTCGCGGGGACGACACGTGGTGCCAGGGGTTCTCCGAGCCCGGTACAGGAAGCAACCTGGCCTCTTTGTCGTGCCGCGCCGTGCGCGTGGCCGACGCGTGGCGGGTGAGCGGGCAGAAGGTATGGACGAGCTTCGCCCAGTACGCCCACCGGTGCGTTCTGCTCACCCGGACCGGTTCGGCGGAGTCGGCGCACAGGGGGATCACGGCCCTGTTCGTCGACATGGATACGCCCGGGATCAGCGTGCGTCCGATCCGGACGATGCACGGACGGGACGAGTTCTGCGAGGTGTTCTTCGACGACGTTCCGGTGCCCATCGAGCGCACGATCGGCGCCGTCGACGGCGGCTGGGCCGTGGCGATGGACCTGCTGCCCTACGAGCGCAGCACGTCGTTGTGGCATCGCGGCGCCTACCTGCGGCGGCGGGTCGGCGAACTGCTCGCACACGCGGGTCGTGACGCGGTCGCGCCCGACGAGTTGGGCGCGGTGGTGCAGCAGTTGTTCGCACTGCGCGCTCGATCACGAGCGACTCAGTACCGGCACGCCGACGGCGAGGCGTTGGGGGCGGAGACCTCGATCGACAAGTTGCTCGTCGCGTCGACCGAGCAGGCCGTGTTCGACCTGGTCGCCGCGGCCCTGCCGGCCGAGGTCCTGCTCGATGAGGCTCCGGCCGGCGCCCGCTGGCGCGAGGAATTCTTCTACTCGAAGGCGGCGACGATCTACGGGGGGAGCACCGAGGTGCAGCGGAACATCGTAGCCAAGCGCCTGCTCGACCTCGGCGCCGACCGATGATGGACGCCGAGGTCATCGAGCTGTTCGCGAGCAGCGTGCGGCGGGCCGTCCGGCAGCCGACCGCGGCCGAGGTGGATCTCGCGTTGGCCGACATCGGGTGGCGCGAGGCGCTCGCGACCGAGGCGGCGTCGGTGGTGCCCGTCCTGTTCTCGGAGCAGGGCGAGGCGAACTCGACCTCGTGCGCCCTCGACGACGTCCTGGCCGAAGCGCTCGGCCGGCTGGGGGAGCCGGACGTTGCCGTGGTCCTGCCCGCCCTCGGCTCGGTCGCGGCGCCGGGCCGACTCGACGGGCAGGAGCTGTCGGTGAGCGGTCTGAGCACGGCACGGATGCTCGCGGCGTCGTCCGCCCTCGTCGTCGCCGCCGACACGGCTGGCCAGGCCCGGCTGGCGATCGTCGGGACCGGTTCGCTGGTGACGACCGGGATCGGCGGCGTCGACCCCGCGCTCGGGCTCCTCCGGGTGGACGGCGCCGCCCCGCTCGACGCGGAGTGCGCGGAGCCGGTGGAGTGGCCCGCCGCGGTCGCCGCCGGCCAACTGGCCCTGACCTACGAGCTTCTCGGCGCCACCCGGGCCATGCTGCGGCTGGCCCGCGAGCACGCGGTGACGCGCATCCAGGCCGGGCGACCGATCAGCGTCTTCCAGGCCGTGCGCCACCGGCTGGCCGACACGTTGGTCGCCGTCGAGAGCTCGGCGGCCCTGGCCGCCGCGGCGTCGGACTCGATCGGCACGACGCTGGACACGGAACTGGCCGGCATCGCCAAGGGGTATGTCGGCCGCATGGCGGCCGTCGCCGCCCGCCACTGCCAGCAGGTCCTCGCCGGCATCGGCTTCACCGCCGAGCACCAGTTCCAGGCGTACTACCGGCGGGTGCTCGTGCTCGACCAACTGCTCGGCTCGTCGCGGATGCTGACCCGCACGCTCGGCGAGCGACTGCTAGAGGGTCGGCTCCTGCCGGACATGCCGGCACTCTGACCCGGTCGCTCCAGGCGATCGGTCGCGCGGGGCGCCGCCCGGCGCCGGACGGCGCCCTATCGGGATTGCCGCCGGCGGGCGATGAGCCGTTCGACGTTCGCCCGCAACTCCGGCGAGACGAACGAGCGGTCCTCGCGCAGAGCTGCGTCCTCGGCGAGGGTGAGCAGGTGGGCGTAGTCGCCGCCGGCGGAGAACGCCCGACCGGCGCCCGTCAACACGACGGCGCGGGCGTCGGGTCGGCGTCCAACTGCGGGAACAGCCCGGCCAGCCCGTGGTGCAACTCGTGATTGGTCGCGTTCAGGTGCTCGGGACGGTTCAACGTGACGATACGGATCGGCCCGTCCACCGAGACGCTGACGTCGGGCGGCAAATCGTATCTGCTCACGATATCGGCAATCCGAGGATGCGACGCGCGACGAGGTTGCGCTGGATCTCGGCCGTGCCACCCATGACGCTCTGTGCTCGGCTGTAGAGGTAGGTCTTGAACAGCATGTCCTCCACGAGGCCGTCGGCCGTGCTGACCGCGAGCGCGGCGCGACCGACGGCCTGTTCGGCGATGGTCATCAGCAGCTTGTCCACGGAGCCTTCGGGCCCGTGCGAGATCCCGTCCAGGCGATCGGACAACCGTCGACAGACGTGCAGCCGCAACATCTCCGCTTCGATGATCGCCCAGCCGAGTTGCCGAATGTCCTCGGCGGCGAAGCGGCCGAGGTCGGCGCGTACGCGGGGCAGGAGGTCGTTGACGATCTTGCGGTAGCGGGCGACGTACCCCAGCTCGCCCGGTTCACGCTCGTGACTCACCACGGTCATCGCCATGCGCCAGCCCTCGCCGGGCTCGCCGACCATGTCCGCCGCCCGGGCGGTCGCGCCGTCGAAGATGACCTCACCGAATTCGCGGGTCATGCCGTTCATCATCGCGAGCGGGCGCTGCCGGACGCCGGGCTGGCGCATCGAGACGACGAAGGCCGAGATGCCCCGGTGTTTCGGGACGCCTGGATCGGTGCGGGCGAGCAGCAGGCACCAGTCGGCGGTGTCGGAGCTGCTGATCCACACCTTGTGGCCCGTGATGACGTAGTCGCCACCGCGTCGCTCCGCGCGGGTGCGGAGTGCGGCGAGGTCCGAACCGGCATCCGGTTCGCTGAAGCCCTGGCACCAGCGCGCCTTGCCGTTGACGATGCCGGGCAGGTACCGGCGCTTCACGTCGTCGTTCGCGTGCACCAGCATGCCCTGCACGAGGTAGCCGACGCTGGGCCGAGGGGGCGCGCCCGCGGCGGCGAGCTCGTCGTCCAGGATCACCTCGTAGACGCTGGGCAGCCCGTGCCCGCCGATCTCGACCGGCCACGACAGACCGAAGTAGCCCGCGTCATAGAGCGCCTGGTGCCAGGATTCCTGACCGGCCCAATACTCGTCCGACGTCGACGACGTCGGGAGGCGCGGGTTGTTCTCCGCAACCCATTCCCGGAGCCGCTGACGGAAGGCCGCCTCCTCGGGCGAGTCACCGAAGTCCACCGTGGTCACCTCCGATGTCGTGCCGGGCGAGCACACGGGTCAGGTTCGTCCCGACGCCGCCGAGCACCTGGATGGACAGCAGCGAACGACGCAGGTAAACGTGCGCGAGGCATTCCCACGTGTTGCCGATACCGCCGTGGACCTGGATCGCGCTCTCGCACGCTTCCATGGCGGCGCGGCTGCAATAGGCTTTCGCGACCGCGCCCGCACCGAGCGCGTCATCCGGGGGCAGGGCATCGACGGCCCACGCCGCGTGCAGGGCGACGCTGCGCGAACCTTCCATGCTCACGAAGGCATCGGCCAGGCGGTGTTGCACCGCTTGGAAGGAGCCGATCGGAGCGCCGTACTGCTGCCTGATGGTGGCGTACGAGCGGGCCAGCTCCACCGCGCCGCGCATCGTTCCCACCAGGTCGGCGCAGGTCAGGGCCAGCGCGAGCGCCGACCACGCCTGCAGGTCCCCGTCCGTCAACCCACGCCGTTGACCCGACACGTCGGCGACGGCCTGCGCCTCGACGCGTACGACCGGGCGGGTGAGGTCGACTTCGGGTGCGGCCCCGCCGAGATCGACCGCCACGAGCCGGTAACCCGCCGGGTCGACGGCAAGGGCGAGAGCCGACGCCGAACGGTGGGCGTCAACCGCGACGCCGCTCACCTCGTTCCCGCTGGCGAGCGCCGGACCGGACAGGTCGGCGCGCAGCAGCACGGTCTCGTTCGCGACGCTGGCCGCCGCGCCGGCCCGCCGGCGCAACTCGGCGGCCAGCGTCGGGCCGAGATAGGCGGTGTCGGCGACCCCCCGGCCGAGTTCCTCGGCGACCAGCGCCGCCTCCACCGAGGAGGCGAGCGGTTCGCCGTTCCCGTTCGCGGTACGGATCTCGCGCCATCCCGACGCGGCTACGGCGGCGTCCAGCTTCGCGACCCGCTCGGCGTTGTCCAACTGCCCCACCGACTTCAGTGCGAGGGCGTCGACGACCTGGATGGCGGAGTCGCGCAGCGCGCGCTGCTCCGCGGTCAGGCGAACGTCCATCGTCTCTCACTTCGCGCTGGGGCGTCCTCAGTGGACGCTCCGCTTCTGATGACTGCCACGGCGGACCTCGGAATGAATGAGTGCACGGGTGCGGCGTTGCCTACCCGCCGGCCTCGCCGGCGGGCGATCGACTCACTACCTCGATCGAAACTTATGTCGACGTCGGTGTCAATTCCTGAGGCAGGCGAGACGCGCCGCGGTCGGCCGGGCTCATACGCTCAGGATCGACACCGCGGAGACCCCCGGGGCTCCGTACAAGTGGGCGAGGGCCACGCGCGGCTGCCGGGCGACTTGGCGCTCGCCGGCCCGTCCCCGTAGTTGCTGGACCAACTCGAACACCTGACGCAGCCCGGACGCGCCCACCGGTTCGCCGTTGGCCAGCAGGCCGCCGTCGGTGTTGATCGGCAGCCGGCCGTCGAGTGCGGTGACGCCGGCCGCGATCAGGTCGTTCTGCTCGCCGTCCTTGCACAGGCCGGTCTCGGCCATGTGGATGACCTCGGCTCCCGCATCGGTGTCCTGCAGTTGGGCGATGTCGACGTCCTCGGGGCCGATCCCGGCCGCGTCGAACGCCACCGTGGCCGCGTCCCTGGTCGGTGCGGGCACACCCAGCGCCGACGGCGGAGCGGACGGCATATGCACCTCGTACGCTCCGTAGCCGCGGGTCCGGACGGCCACGCTGCGCAGGAATATCGGCTGGTCGGTGAACCGCCGGGCGATCGCGGCATCGCACACGACCGCCGCGGCGGCGCCCTCGTCGGGGCTGCAGAACATGTACTGGGTGAGCGGGTAGTTGACCATGCGCGCGCCGAGTATCTCGTCGACGCCCAGGGGCGTGCGGCGTAGCGCGTTCGGGTTCAGGCTGCCGTTCCGGTAGTTCTTCGCGGCCACCCGGGCCAGCGTCTCGTGGGTGATGCCGTGGTCGTGCATGTAGCGATTGATCTTCATCCCGAAGAACTTGGTCGTGAGGAAGAAGCCCATCTCCCCGTACCAGGTCGGGCATCCGTACTCGACGGGATCGGCCGTGAACGCGCCGCGCTCGTGCTTGTCCAGACCCACGACCAGGCCGATCTTGTGCTCGCCGAGCTTGATCGTCTGCGCGGCCAGTGCCAGGGCGCTCGCGGCTGTCGCGCAGCCGTTGTAGACGTTGGTGAACTGGATTCCGGTGAGGCCGAGTTCGGCCACGACCGCGTCGGGTTGGTCGACCTCGGCGCTGCCGCCGACCGCGAACTCGATGTCGCGCCACGAGAGCCGGGCGTCGGCGAGGGCGAGCCGGGCCGCGGCCGCGCCCATGTGCAGTGCCGACTTGCCGGGATGGCGGCCGAAGGGGTGCAGCCCCACTCCGATGATGGCGACGTCAGGCACGGCCGGCCTCCTTGGTGTCGGTCGGCGCGGTCACCGGCGCCGGGCGGAAGGCGTAGGTGACGATCTGGTTGCCGGCGTCATCGATGCGGAACGGCATGATGTCCAGGCGCATCGGCATGCCGATCCGCAACGTGGCCTGGGTGCACCCGACGAGGATGCTCTCCAGCCGCAGCTCGCCGGGCAGTTCCACGACGCCGACGAACCACGGCTCGAACGGTTCGCTCGACGCGAACTCCCCGACGAACGGTGCTTTCGGCATGAATCCCTGGCTCGTCCAGCTCCACAGGACACCGGTCTTCGCCAGTCGGTACTCGGTCAGGCCGGTGCTGCCACAGCGCGGGCACCCCGACCGTGTCGGGAAGGTGATCGCCGAGCAGGCCGGGCACTGGCCGCCCAGCAGGACCGGGTCTGCGTCCGGCCAGGTGAACAAGCCTTCGGTAAGGGGAAGCGTCGCCATCGGAAGCGCTCACCTGCCGTTCGTCGCGTGCGGGCTCTGGATACCACCCAACCTTGCGTCAGACCAGCCTAGACCGACGTCGATGTCAATTGCCACGCGCCTTACGGAAGGTTCCACGGCCCGACTCGACGAGCCGGGCGCCGCCTGCGAATCAGCCATCAACTGGCGGAAACGGTGAGCTCGTCGCCCGCCGAAGACTTCTTGCCAGCTCTAGAGGCCGTTGCTACGATCCGATCTCGACATCGAAGTCGATTTTCTCGAGGGCCGGGCAGATGCGTTCTGAGCGGTCTGGTAAGTGGCTCTGCGGAGGAACCGTGCTCGTGGCCGTAGCGTCACTGCTGGCTGCGTGCGGTTCGTCGAAGTCGTCGGCCGGCTCGGACGCGTCGTCCGGGGGTGGCAATGCCGAACCGTACGTCTGGGGCATCAACGCCGAGCTCTCCGGGCCGGTGTCCTGCTACGGCGATCGGATCGCCAAGGGCGTCGAGGCGTATGTCAGCCAGGTGAACGCGAAGGGTGGGATCAACGGGCGTCAGGTCAAGCTGGTGAAGCTCGACAACGCGGCGTCGGAGTCGCGCGCCCACCAACCAGGCGATCGTCCCGGCGGTCGACAAGGTCGCCGGGAACGGCAATGCCACGTTCGCGGTCATGTATGACGACCTGCCACCGGACATCACCCTGGCGAAGGATGCGGCGTCCGCGGCGTCGCGGACTCGACCGCCTTCGACGTCACCCTGTCGATCGGCCTGCTCACGATGGTCTTCATCGGCGGGGTGTCCTCGCGGACGGGCGCCGTGGTGATCACGGTCCTGCCCTACCTGCTCCAGAACAAGCTGCCCGGAGTGCTGACGGGCCTCGGCATCGACTCGGGCTGGTATCAGACGAACGCCAGCAACGTGAACGCCGGCTTGTTCTCGCTGATGTTCCTCCTGGTCGTGCTCGTCGAACCGGGCGGGATTCACGCCCTGCTGCGCAAGCTCGAGGGCCGGCTGCGGACTCGCGCTGGACGTGGCGGGAGGCCGGCCGGCAACGTATGAGGACCTTCGATGACCATCAATCCATCGTGCACGGGAGGTTGATCGACATGGACCAGGCGACGGTGTCCGACATCATCGAGATCGAGCAACTGCTGGCCCGTTACGCGGTCGGCATGACCCGCGACGACGTGCAGGCCGTGATGGACGTCTTCACGCCCGACGGCACGTACAGCGCCTTCGGTGACACGTACGCCGTCGACGAGTTCCCGACACTCGCCGAGGCCGCCCCCAAGGGCCTGTTCATGACGGGTACCCCGACCGTCCAGCTCGACGGCGACGCCGGCACCGGCTACCAGCCGTTGTGCTGGGTGGAGCAGACGAGCCACAACATGCGAATCGGCTTCTACACCGACACCTACCGCCGCACCGAGGACGGTTGGCGGCTGCGCACGCGATCGATGACGTTCCTGCGCCGCAGCGGCGCCCGGGACGCGGGCAGGCCGCACGACCCGCGGCGCCCCGAGCCCCGCTCCAGTCCGCCGCCGAGGCCGCCTCGTGACGAATGCTGAGGTCGGCGTCGGTCGAGCTGCCGGACCTGCGTTCGATCGTCGTCGCGCACGGCCACGTCCCGGCCGACACTCGGTCCTGGCCGGAGTTCCTCGAGGGGGCAACACCGGCCGCACTGGCCGAACTCGACCGCCGTCGTGCCGCGGTCGGGCGCGACGACGTCTCGGACATCCTGTTCACCTCCGGGACGACGGGATTCCCCAAAGGCGTGGTCATGACCCACGGACGCCCGCTCTACTGCGCGACCGACTGGGTGCGGATGACGGGGACGGCTTCCAGAAGCACAGCTATCCGTTCGGAATCCTCGTCAACGGGCACGGGCGGCGCTTCCTCGACGAGGGGGCGGACTTCCGGAACTACACGTACGCCAAGTACGGCCGGGTGATCCTCGATCAGCCCGGGCAATTCGCCTGGCAGGTGTTCGACAACAAGGTCGACCGGCTGCTGCGCGACGAGTACCGGATCCGGGAGGTCACGAAAGTGCGGGCCGACACCGTGGTCGAGCTGGCCCGGCGCATGGGTGACGTGGACGTCGATGGGTTCGTGGCCGAGGTCGAGCGCTACAACCAGGCGGTCCGCACCGACGTACCGTTCGACCCGATCATTCTGGACGGGCGCGGCACGGCCGGTCTCGGAGTGCCGAAGAGCAACTGGGCCAGCCGGCTCGACGAGCCACCGTTCGTCACTTCAAGGTGGCGTGCGGGATCACCTTCACCCGCGCGGCGCGTTCTCGACCACCTACGCGCTGAAGGACATCACGTACGCGCTCGAACTCGCCGCCGACGCCGGCATCGGTGCGCGCGGCGCCGCCCTGGTGCGGGAGGTGCTCGCGGCCACCCAGGAGGCCGGCTGGGGCGCGGAGTACTTCCCCGTGCCACGCCGCACCATGGTGCCGCCGGCGGGTTGACCGCCCGCCTGGGGTCTAGGACATCGACCGGGTCGGGGTGACGAGTGCGAGGCGCTGTGGACCGGCGTTAGGCGCCCGGACAACCCGGTTCCGTAAGAATATGCTTCCGATGTCGATGTCGATACCCTTCGAGGAGGAGCCCAGATGGATGCAGAGCCCCGTTCAGCGAAGGGACGCCGGACGCGGGTGCGGCTCCTCGAGGCGGGCAAGGCCGTGTTCGAGCGTGACGGATTCCTGCAAGCGCGCATCACCGACATCGCCGCCGAGGCCCAGGTCTCGCACGGCTCCTTTTATCACTACTTCGACTCGAAGGAGTCGCTGTTCAAGGAGATCGCCGAGGAGGTCGAGGTCCGGTTGGTATCGATGGACGACATCGCCCACGATTCGAACGAGGGGCCGATCGATCGCATCCGGGCCGCCAACCGCGCGTACCTCAAGGCGTACAAGAAGGAAGCGCGGATCATGCGGGTGATCGAGGAGGTCAGCCGCTACAACGACGACGTGCGGATGGTGCGCTCCAAGCGCGACGACTACCTCGGGGCCCGGACGGAGTCGGCGATCAGCCGCCTGCAGGCGGACGGCATCGCCGACAAGCGGATCGACAAGCGGTACGCCGCGACGGCGTTGGGCGGGATGGTGGCCAAGTTCGCCGAGATGATGTTCATCGGCGGGGCGAAGTTCGAGATGGATGCCGCGGTGGAGCAACTCACGCTCCTCTGGGCGAACTCCCTCGGGCTGCGCGAGAACGTCAGCCGCCGGTCGCGCTCGAAGACCGGAGCCGCCTGAGCCTCACGCCGCACCCGAACTACGCAGGCTCTCGTAGAAATCGCTGGGAAAGCCGAGGTCGGCGAGCACGCTCGCGGTGTGCGATCCCAGGGCGGGCACAGCCTCGAGCGGCGTACGCCAGTCCGAGCTGATGACCGGCGGCAGCAGCGAGGCGATCGAACCCACCGGTGAGTCCACCTCCTGCCATCTCGACCGGGATGTGAGATGCGGGTGGGCGACCACATCAACGGGCCGATTCAGCGCGGCACTTCCGACCCGGGCCGCATCGGCCAGGGCGCAGATCTCGTCGAGGTCGCGGGTGGAGGTCCACGCGGTGATCGCCTCGTCGATGCGCTGCCGCTGGGCGCAGCGCTGGGCGTTCGTGGCGAGCGTCGGGTCGCCGGCCAGGTCGGGCCGTTCCAGCAGGTCGACGGCCATCCGACGCCACCCGGCGTCGTTCGTCACGCCGAACACGACCAGTCGGCCGTCCTTCGTTGAGAAGGCTCCGTACGGCGCGACGACCGTCGAACTCATCCCGAGGGGCGGCCGGTGCTGGCCGGTGTAGCGGGCGTGCAGCAACTCGAAGCCGAGGAAGTCGGTGGCGGTGTCGAACAGGCTCACCTCGAGCGCCGCTCCGCGGCCGGTGCGCGCGCGGCGGAGCAGCGCGGCGAGAATGGCCGTCGCCGCGTGCAGACCGGCTCCGATGTCGGCGATCGGGATCCCCGGCTTGGCCGGCGCGTCGGCCGTACCCGTCGTGGCGCAGGATCCGGCTTCGGCCTGGGCGAGCAGGTCGTAGGCGCGCCGGTGTTCGAGCGTGCCGCCGCTGCCGTAGCCCGACAGGTCGACGGCCACGAGGCCGGGCCGGTCCCGGACGAGCGTCTTCGCGTCGAGGCGGTGGCGTCGAGCGGCGTCGGGCGCCAGGTTCTGCACGACGGCATCGGTCCGGTCGAGTAGACGCTCGATCACCGGACGCACCTCCGGGCGGCGGCAGTCGAGCGCCACCGAGAGCTTGTTGCGGTTCAGCCAGGCGAAGTGGCTGGACAACCCGTCGACCGCGTCGTCGAAGTGCCGGGCGAAGTCCCCGTGACGCGGTTCCTCGACCTTGATCACGCGGGCGCCGAGGTCGGCCAGCAGCCGGGTGCAGTACGGCGCGGCGACGGCCTGCTCGAAGCTCACGACCGTCGTACCGGCCAGTGGCAAGGTGAGGTCCGCCGAGCCGTCACCCGACGTGTCGACCGACATGCATGCCTCCGGGAACGCTGTTGACCACGGGTCGCGACAACTATAACTTCGACGTCGGTATCGATTCTCCGAATGGTCGTGAGGATGGCAGTGCTGGCCACCGGCAGCGATGACCTGATCGCGTCGATCGACTCGGGCGTGCTGAGGTTGACGCTCAACCGGCCCAACGCCCGCAACGCGTTGTCTTTGAAAGGTGTTGAGCTTCACGCAGGGCGGCTTCATGCTGCTTGGCGCGTTTCTCTTCTACTCGCTGGACAAGCACGCCGACCGGCCGTTCCTCCTCGCCGTGGCCATCACGGTGGCGACCGTCGCGGCGTTCAGCGGCGCGGTCTACGTCCTCGTGTTCGCGAGGGTGGCCGCGCGCGGGGCCTTCGCGACCTCGGTCGCCACGATCGGGCTCGCCGGAGTGCTGCAGGCCGTCGTCAGCATCAAGTACGGCACGTCTCCGCTGACGCTGCCCGACGTCGTGCCGGCGCGGTCTCTAGCCGTCCGAAGAGAGGAACACACGGCCGATGCAACGGGACGCTGTCGTGGTGGCGCGCGTGCGGACCGCGGTCGGTCGCAAGCGCGGTCCCCCGTCGGCGGCTCAGTCCGGTTCCAGCGGGCAGTCCCACCGGGTGGCCGGCCGGCCGCCGACCTGCTCGATGAACTGCCCGAGGTACCACCGGGCGAAGCGGACCATCACCGGCGTACGGGCCAGCGTGATCAGCCGCGCGGAGCGGCAGAACTCGTCCGCCTCGGTCATCAACGCCTCCAGTTGGCGGCCGCCCTCGGCGGCCCCCGGCCGGACCCGGTAGACCAGGTCGACCGTCTCGAGCCCCTGCCGCACCGCCCGGTCGACATCGTCGTCGGGACGCGACCCGGCCGCGCCGTTGCAGAGCTACTTCAGATCCCTTGCAGGTTGCCCGGGCACGATGCGCGTGCATGAGATGCGACGATCGATGAGTCGGAGTCGGAGTCGGAGTCGATGAGATCGGTGAGCAAGGCGATGCGGCTGGCGAGGCGGTTGGCCGGTGCGCTGGGCACGGTCGCGGCCGCCGGCGCGCTGGTCGCGGCGACCGGTCCGTCGCCGGCTGGTGGTGGGGTGTCGCCGGGGTTCATGGTGTGCCCCAACCCGCAACAGGGTTGCAGCGCGAGCAACCACAACCAGGTGTTGCTATGACCTCGCCGGGCGGGGGTGGCCGTCCAACCGGGGATGCGGCTGGTACGTCGACTGGCGGGTGCGGTCGCGGCCGCCGGCACGCTGGTCGCCGTGGCCGGCCCGTCGCCGGCTGGTGGTGGGGTGTCCCCGGCGTTCATCGTGTGCCCTGACCCGGGACAGGGTTGTGCGGCCAGCAATCACAACCAGGTGCTGCTGTGACCCCGCCGGGCGGCGGTGGCTGGCCGGGCGCATGCGGCTGGCAAGTGTGCCGGGTGTCGTCGTGGCGGCCGGCGGCCATGCTGCCCGCGCCACCGTGACCGGTGCCACCACGTCGGGGCCGAACCGGACCCGGGGCCTTGTTGCCATCGAGAGCAGGAGACGCCAATGAGGAACCGCATCGTCCGGGCTGCCACCGCAGCCGTTCTGGCCGCGGGCGCGATCGGGGTGGGAGTGTCCGCGGTTACCGGCGACACGGCTGTCGGCGCTCCGGCGCAGGCGGCACGGATGCTGCCGATCTCGGCGACCTGCCCGCCGTGTTGATCGCGGTTCCCGCGGTCGCCCGACGGGCTCATGCTGGCTGACGTTCGTGAACGGCGACAGCGACACTGCGGTTTGACACTGTCGACGGCGTTGTTCAGCCGGTGCCGTCCGTGCCGGCGGCGCTCTCGGCGGCGGCAACCTGCGCACCGGCCGGGCCGGGTCGAACCTCGCCGCCGACCACATCGACGTACTGGACTTCGCGCTGGGCCAGCTATCCGAACACGCCCGAGCCGGAGGCATCCTCGTGCGCACCGACGGGGCCGGGTACTCCCACGACTTCCTCGACCACCTCGTCACCCACGACCTGGAGTACCGGGTCGGCTACGCCGTCACCGACGACATCCGCACCGCGATCACCTGGCTCGGCCAGCACACCGAGGCCATCGAGGCCTACCGGAGCGCGCTCGAGATATTCCAGGACTTCGGCGACCCAACCTCGAGGCCGGGACCTTGGCCAACCTCGGCGAGGTCCACCGGGCCGGCGGTGACCTGCCCGCCGCCCGCGACGCACGGACCCGCGCCCAGGCGATCCTCACCGACCCCGACCCCGACCCCGACCACGCCCGCGCCGCCGACGCCGCCGCCCGGATCGCCGACCTGCTCCACGCCGAGTCGCAGCACCCCCGGCCTGCCCGTCGCGCGGGCCGGCGGCCATGCCAGCCGGCTGAGCGGCCCGCCGTGGCCGCGGGTTCCGCGCCGCGGGTGCCTGCGGGCTTTCAGTTGCGTTGCAGGGCTGCTTCAGGGCCGGCTGTGATTGTCATCGGCTGTCATGATCTGTCGCGACTTCCCAAGGGATTGAGTAACCGATGGTGGGATTGTCCAGCCGGCTGCCCCGCGTGGCCCTGATTGCCGCCGGGGTGACCGCCGCCGGGTTGGTGGCCGCGGTCGGCCTGACCGGGCCCCTCGGCGCGCACCGGGCCGGGGCCGTCGCCGCACCGGCCAGTGCCGCCGCGCCGGCCAGTACGGTCGCGCCGGGTACGGGGTGGGCCTGGGGCTTCAACAACTCCAGCCAGGGCAGCGCCGGCGACATCGCCGACCCGACCTCGTCGGCCGTCGCGATCGACCACCCGAAGGCGGTGGCCGGGCTGCCCGGCAATGTCATCCAGGTGTCCGGCGGGTTCGACGACGGTTACGCGCTGCTGTCGGACGGCACCGTGCGCGCGTGGGGTGTCAACACCCTGGGCCAGTTCGGCAACGGCACCACGAGCCCCGGCTCGACCGGCACCCCGGCCAACGTGCTCGCCCAGCCGAGCGGGCTGCACGGCATCACCCAGATCGCCGGCGGTCGCGATGACGCGTTCGCCATCGGGGCCGGCGGGATCGTGTTCGCCTGGGGCGACAACATCTCCGGCCAGCTCGGTGACGGCACCACCACCCGGCGCCTGACCCCGGTCCACATCGGCGGGCTCAGCGGCATCCAGCAGATCGCCGCCGGCCAGCGCGCAACGTACGCCCTGGCCGGCGACGGCACCGTGTGGTCCTGGGGCAGCGGGGTCGAGCTGTTGGGCGACGGCGTCACCACCCAGCGGCTGCGGCCGGCCAAGATCCCGGGGCTGACCGGGGTCACCGAACTCGCGACCAGCAGCCAGAACATCGCGACCGGGCTGGACTTCACGCTCGCGCTGCGCTCGGACGGCACGGTGTGGGCCTGGGGCAACAACGCCCACGGCCAGATCGGCATCAACGGCACCGCTGCCACCTATCCCACACCGCAGAAGGTGCTGAACCTGGCCGCGGTCCAGCACATCGCCGCCGGGCTCGACCACGCCCTGGCCCTGGACCGGTCCGGACGGGTCTGGTCGTGGGGCGACGGCAACGACGGGGAACTCGGCGACGGCACGCAGGCCACCCGGACCGCGCCTGCCCTGGTCCCCACCGCGACCGGCATCACCCAGGTCGCGGCCGGCGACGGCGTGAGCGGGGCGCTGCGCTCCGACGGCACCGTGCTGGCCTGGGGCAGCAACGGCGGGGTGGTGTCCTACCTCGGGGTCGACACCCTCAGCCAGTTCGTGACCACCCCGCGGCAGGTGGTCGAGCGGGACAGCGTCACGCAGCTGGCGATCGGCGGCAACACGTTCTTCGCGGTCACCGCCGGTCAGGGCGAGTCCTACGGCTATGTCTACGCCGACAACGCCAGCCCGGCGCTGAACACCCCGTACAACCCGAGCACCCGCTACGCCTTCGACTCCACCGGCGGCCGGGTCGCGGTAACCCGCACCGCCACCGGCAGCTACACCGTCGACTTCCCTGGCTTGGCCGCGCAGCACTTCGGCGGGAACGTTCAGGTCAGCGCGTTCGGTGCCACAGCCAACCGCTGCAAGGTCGTCAGCTGGCTGCCGAGCGACACGACGCTGAAGGTCACGGTGCGCTGCGCCAACCAGACCGGCACCCTGGCCGACACACAGTTCGTCGCGCACTACTTCCACGGCGGTGCCCCAGCGCACAACGAGGCGTACGTGTGGGCCAACCAACCCACCACCACCGACAGCTACTCCCCCGAACCCGCCTACAACTTCAACTCCACCGGCACCCCGAACACCGTCTCTCTGGTCGGCGGCCAAGTGGGGCTGTACCAGATCTTCATCCCCGGGATCGTCAGCATGGCCAACGTCACGGTCACCGCGTACGGCAACGACGGGGACTACTGCAAGGTCTCCGAATGGTTGGCGCCGGACGTCTACGTGTCCTGCTTCACCCCCGCCGGCACCCCCGCGAACACGATGTGGACCCTGCACGCCACCAACCAGTCGGTGGGCACCAACGGGCACCCGGGGGCGTACCTGACCGCCGACCAACCCGCGGCACCCTCCTACGCCCCGGACCCCGACTTCCAGTGGAACTCCACGGGAGCAACCAACACCGTCACCCGCTCCACCACTGGCAGCTACCAGGTCCTGATCCCCGGCCTCGCGGCCCTCAGCGCCACCAACGCCATCGTCACGGCCGAGCGCGGCAACAGCAGCTGCTCGGTCAACGGCTGGGCCGCCAGCGGCACCGGCACCGCGGTCAACGTCGTCTGCCACAACGCCGCAGGCAACCTCGCCGACTCGGAGTTCACCCTCAGTTACCTAACCAACTTCTGACCCGGCGCCACCGCGGCGGGCCGGTTCCGACACACGCCGGGACCGGCCCGCCGCCGGCTACACGACAGCTTTCACGTGCCGCTGTCCCCCCAGCCATCGGGGGCCGCGGCACCCGACAGCATGGCCAGCCCGAAACCGGACGGCGGCCCGTCCGTAGGTGCGGGCCGAGCGGCGGGGCATGCACCCCGGCCACCCTCGATCAGGCGACCGCGGTGCCGGTGCCGCCTGGGACGGCGCCGGCATCGGCGTCCCGCCGTCGACTGACTTGATCAGATCCCGACCGCGCCGGTGTCGTCGGCCAGCAGGGTGACTCCGGGCTGGCTTGACGGCGCCGGGATCGTGACCTCGTTGACCAAGGCCTGCGGCGTCGCCGCCGTCGGCTTCCTCCGGACGCAACAAGGCCGGCTCAGCCGGATCCAGTGCGCACTGGGTCCAGGCTCAGTCGGGCTGGTCGGGGCGGGCAGCGAGGTTGGGGACGTTCACCACGATCGCTTCCTGGGTGCTGCGGGCGATCACGACGACTGCTTCGTGGTCGGGGTCCGGGTTCTCCTCGCGGTGTGGCAGGTAGGGCGGGACGAAGATGTAGTCGCCGGGGTGGGTTTCGATGCGTACCTCGCCGGCGGGGTGCCCGTCGCTGCCGTCGGAGTGGAAGACGAATACGGGCTGGCCGCTGACGATGTAGATCGCGGTCTCCGACTCGCCGTGGTGGTGGTCGCCGGACCGGGTGGCGGCGGCCACGTGTGTCTGCCCCATCCAGATCGCCGAGGATCCGACGGTGCTGCCGCTGATCGCGGCGAGTCGGTGCATTCCGGAAGTCTGTGCGGTCTCCGGGTCGAGGTTCCCGGGCCGCACGTGGTGCAGTCGCTGGTGGAATCCGTCCGGCCCGCCCATGCCGCGATGCTAACCGTTCGCCGGCGGACCGGCCGCGGCCTCAAGACATCCGGGTAGGGAGCCGCCGCGGTACGTCAGGTCCAGCGCCCGGAGCAACCGGCCCAGGACGGGCCGGGGCTCCGGTACTCGGTGAACGGGCGGCCGCGGGGCTACCGGGCCGGCGCGTGCGTCAACAGCAGCAGCTGGATACGCGAACGAAGTCGATGTGCCGCCGCGACACCAGAATCGCAGACAGGCCCATACAGGCCACTGTCACAGACGGTCAACGCGGATGTCCATACCACCGTGGGCGCGATCAGTGCGGCGTCGACAGTAGACCGTAGGCGGCCTTGCCGGCCGAGGTCAGGCGCCTTCGGCGAGAGTGAGGCCGTCGGCGGCCGGCGGTGCGGCCAGCAGTCGGCGCAGGGCGGTGGCGGTGCGGCCGGACACCTCGGCGGCGAGGCCCTGCCGTGACCATACGGTGAGCTCGAGCGGTGCCGGGCTCGGTAGGTCGTCGCGGGCCACCAGCCCTTCCGGTGTCTGGCCCAGTGTCGCCATCAGGGCGACGCCCAGACCGGCGAGCACCGCGGCGTGCACGCCGGCCAGTTGGGTCGCCTCGGCGCCGATCACGGACGGGATCCCGTGTCGGGACAGGGTTTCCAGCGCCCGGGTCCGCAGCGCGCAGGGATGGTCGAAGGCGGCGATCGACACCGGCTCGTCCGCCGCCGGCGGCGCCCATCCCGGCGCCGAGTACCAGGTCAGCCGAAGCTCGCCCACCTGGGTCGCGGCCGGGTCGGTGGCGGGCCCGAGCAGCAGGGCCAGGTCGACGCGGCCGGTGGTCAGCCCCTCGCGCAGCTGGGCTCCCCGGTCGATGCGGAACCGGACCCGGTGCTCGGGCAGCACCCGGCCCAGCTCGGTGGTGAGGTGGGGGAGCAGTTGTGCCGCGGCGTGCTCGGTCGAGCCGATCAGCACGGTGTCGTCGGTGTCGACCCCGAAGCCGCGCAGCACCGCGTCGTGCAGGGCGAGGATTTCCCGCGCGTGATGGAGTAGCTGCTCGCCGTCGGCGGTGAAGCGCGAGCCGCGGCCCTGCCGGGTGACGAGCGGGCGGCCGATCGTGGCCTCCAGTGCGCGCATGTGCTGGCTGACCGCGCCCTGGCTGAGGTGCAGGGCGTCCGCCGCCCGCTGGAAACCGCCGCAGTCTGCCACGGCCACGAGGGTGCGTAGCCGGGCGATGCCCAGGATGCGCTCCACGCCACCCAGGGTACGTGACGAACGATTAGGGATACTGATGATCGCCGCCACAAACTGTAGTTGGACGTGCACGCCCATGTCCCGCACACTTGCCCCATGACGCAGCCAGCCGCCGTGATGCTCACGTGCCGCCGCTGGTTGGACAACGCCCGCAGTTGCGCCGCGCTCTGTCGCTGACCCCTCCGTCCAGCTTGTCACGACGGCTGTCACACCCCTGCACCTGACGCCCGGCGCACAGTCGCGCCGCGCGCGGGCGACGCCGTCCGGCTGACCGTGGAGCGGGCGGCCGCGCGCCGGGATCCCGGGCGGGCGCCACGCCTTGGTCTGCGGTGCCGCCACGCCGTCGCCACCCGCGCCCTCACCTCACCGCGAACCTCACCGCGAACGTCATCGCGAACTTCGAAACCGCGAGCTTCGAAGGAAGGCACCGCCATGTCCCGTCGCACTCTCAAGCTCGGCGCTGTCCTGATCGGCGTCGGCGGCCCCGGGCAGCACAACACCTGGCTCAACCCGGAGATCCCGGGCAACGCCAGCGTGGACATCCGCTGGTACATCGCCCGCGCGCGGGAAGCCGAGGCGGCGAAGTTCGACCTCGTCTTCATCGTCGACAGCCAGTTCATCACTCCCGACTCGCCGAACCACTACCTGAGCCGGCTCGAGCCGCTGACACTGCTGTCGGCCGTGGCCGTGCACACCAGCCACATCGGCCTGGTCGGCACGATCACCACGTCGTACAACGAGCCGTTCAACGTGGCCCGCCGGCTCGCCTCGCTCGACCACATCAGCGGCGGCCGCGCCGGCTGGAACGTCGTCACCACCGGGGACGCCGGCACCGCCGGCAACTACAGCCGCGACGAGCACTTCGACTACGCGACCCGGTACGGCCGCGCGCTGGAGCACGTCCAGGTGGCGCAGGCGCTGTGGGACTCCTACGAGGCGGACGCGTTCCCGCGCGACAGGCAGCGCAACGTCTTCCTCGACCGCGGCCGCCAGCACCAGCTCAACCACAAGGGCGAGTACTTCTCGGTCGTCGGCCCGCTGAACCTGGAGCGGACGCCGCAGGGCCAGCCGGTGATCTTCCAGGCCGGCGACTCCGACGAGGGGCGCGACCTCGGTGCGGCGATCGCCGACGCGATCTTCACGCACGTACGGAGCGTCGAGCAGGGCCAGGCGTTCCGGTCCGAGCTGCGCGAGCGGGCCGCCGCGAAGGGCCGCGACCCCGAGCAGTTGCTGATCATGCCGGGCATCCACCCGATCATCGCCGACACCGACGATGAAGCCCGCGCGCAGGAGCAGGCGGTGCAGGGCGCGAAGAGCTTCGAGCGCGCGCTGGCCGAGCTGGGCCGCCCGTTCGGCTGGCACGACTTCTCCCGGTACGACCTGGACGCCCCGTTCCCCGACGTCGGCGACGCCGGCGAGCGGAGCTTCCGTACCCAGGCCGAGGCCATCAAGAAGCTGGCCCGGGACAACAACCTGACGCTGCGCCAGGTGGTCGAGCACCAGTCGCAGGCGTGGCGCTCGCCGTTCGTCGGCTCGCCGCGCACCGTGGCCGACGAGATCCAGCGGTGGTTCGAGGCCGGCGCGTTCGACGGCATCAACATCATGGTCTCGGCGCCCAGCGAGTTCGCCCGGTTCACCGATCAGGTGCTGCCGATCCTGCGCGAGCGCGGCGTCGTACGGACCGAGTACGAGTCGAGCACCCTGCGCGGCAACCTCGGCCTGCCGATCCCGCAGAACCGCCACACCGCGGCCCGGCACGCCACCGAAGCCGCCGAAGCTGCCGGCGCCGCCGAAGAGGCCGCCCAGGCGTTCCCGGTCCTCACCCCATGACCGCCACCCGGAGAGAGACGATGACCTTCATACGTCGCGGGTTGCCCGCTCTGGTGGCCGCCGCCCTCGCCCTCGCGCTCGCCGGCTGCGGGGCCGCCTCGTCGGCCGGCGGCTCGGGCACGGCGGTCCTGAACTGGGCTTCCTCCTACTTCCCGACGCACTGGGACCCGGTGGTCGGCGGCAGCGGCGCGCAGTTCCGCGAGCTGGCGCTGGTGTACGCGTCGCTGACCCGCACGGACGCGGCCGGCAAGGCCGTCCCGGACCTGGCGCAGA